>JBGGNE010000092.1:0-23486 GCA_041287705.1 Methylacidiphilales bacterium
TCAAGTTGCGCCTCCCGGATGCTCATCTATCTTTAACTTCATTACTCCAACGCATATGACCGCTGAAGCCGCGCCCGATTCGATTAGCACTAAAACGTCAGCCTCCCGGCGCAAAGTCTCCACGAAAAAGCCTGCTGCCTCTGCCGCTAAATCCCCAGCGCCTCGTGTGATCAAGCCCAGAAAACCCGCGACCTCAGCAACCCGAGTTTCTGCCGTTCCCGTCATAGAGTCACGCCGGGCATCCGCCACCAAGTCTGCCACAACGCCCAGGTTGCGCCTGCAGGATAAAGAGAAAGATCATGCGCGCACCTCCCAAATTCTGGAGGAAATCCTGACGAAAAACCCAGGCGTGGAATCTTTCACCGTCGAAATGATTCTGCGTTCTCTGGGCACAACTTCATTCGGCACATCGCTGATGTTCTTTGCGATTCCCGAGGTGCTTCCCATTCCCCTGCCTGGCGTATCCGCGCTCGTGGTATTGCCCACCGCAGTGCTTGGCGCACAAATGGCTTCCGGCAAGCGTGCCGTGCGGCTGCCCGACTTCCTGCTGAAACGCGAAGTACCTCGTCGCGCCCTGGCGGCAGCGATCTACGCGATTCTTCCCGTACTTCGCAAAGCTGAAACCGTAACCAGGCCGCGCTGGAAGTGGGCGACCTCCCCTACTGTGCAGCGTTTGCTGGGCGTGTTTGTCTTCCTGCTGGCTCTCTCCATCGCTTTTCCTATTCCCGGCTTCAATATGCCGCAGGCCATTGCTATATTCGTCATCGGCCTGGGGCTGGTGGAGAAGGACGGGCTGATTATCTGTCTTGGCGTTGTACTTGGTCTCGCTTCGTTAGCACTCCTGGGCGCTGTTGTCATAGGCCTGGCCGCATTTTTTGGATTTTAACTCCTACCCTCCTCCACACAAACCGCTCAACAACAACCTCACCACAATATGTCATCCACCAAACAGGGTTACTCCAAAACCATTCCCTTTGCTGATCTGGAGCAGGAGCTGGGAGCCGCTTCCGAAAGATACGAAGAAGGAACCGCCCATGCCCGTGCCACGGCCAAAGTAGCTGCCGGCAATGTGAAACACGCCATTAAGGTGGGTGTCTTTAATGCTTCCTTTGGTCTCTCTTACGGTCTTGTTTTTTCCACGGTATTTCTCACGGAATTGCTTCCTGAAGACAGCACGGTGCGACGCGGTCTGGAAGAAGGTGCGGATGCGGCTCTGGAAGCTCATGCCCGTTTGAAAGGCCGTAAGCAGGAGCATGATCTGGACGAAGAAGACGTCGAATCCGAAGAAGCGGAAGATCACGACGAAGATGATGAAGCCGCCGAAGCCGCCCGCTCCCGTCCCGCCAAGAAGAAGCGCATCCGCGTCCGTAACCGTGGCGGCAAACGCTCGGAAACACCTGCTGCAAGCTCGGAGTAACAGCACCCGCAATCGTTAGCTGCAAAGCAATAGCCTCAATCCATTCAACTGGATTGAGGCTTTTTCGTTTGTTCGTCAAAAACTGCTATCGAGAATTGTGAGAAGAAGCTTCTCTAAACAGGAGTCTCCTGCGGCATGACCGCATCCAGATCCTGTTCGTCATAGTCTTCCTGCTGTTCGATCTCGTGCGCCTCCGCATAGCTCGCCGCTTCGTGGGTATCCTCTGATTCCGGTGCCATTTCTTTCGCCATTTTAGACTCCATGCGCGCGATCAGGTCACGCAGTAGATTGCGATGAATGCTATAGACATAGCCCGTGGCCAGGTTGGATACGATCGCAACCGCCAGTGTGTTGAAGCCGCCAAAGAACGCACCGCCGACACAGAACAGATTAGCTGCGAATACGGCACGATACCCTTCCTTGATCAGTGAGCGATGGTGGCGCCCTATTCGGCGCAAAGGCACCAGGCCACGTAGACTGGGCTGAAGCAGGATGACGTTGGCCGCATCAATCGGCAATGTTGAAGCTCCACCCACGGAAATACTGATCGTCGCGGACTGAATGCAGGGCAGTGATTCTGGATTACTACCGTCACCAATCCACATGGCGCGCCGTCCCAGTTGCTTCAGAACATCGGCCTTGCCCACCGGATTCAACCCGGCATATACGGTAGGAATGCCGATGCGATTAGCGATGACAGTCGCCTCCTGCTGGGAATACTCAGAGATATAGACAAACGTTGCGCGGGGATTGCGTGCTTTCAGCACTGCGATTGTCTCAACAGCTTCAAGCTCACCGGTCCGTTCAAAAGTAACAACGCCCAAGATAGTCCCGTTGCGGATAACCCACAGGGGGCGCAGGAGCGGCTCCCTTTCCTGATTATGGCGCCCGTTCTTCACCTCGGCCATAGCGTCTGCGATGGCTGAGGGCACTTTTATCTTACGCGATTCAACGTACGCCGATGTGGCAACTTCAATCGTGTCGCCTTCCGGATCAAGGTAAGAAATGGAACCTGCATGACGTGCGCGGTTCGTAATCTCCAGAAGGGGCGCGCGACGATTTAACGCCTCATCCATCAGGGCACGGGCTCGCTCATTCTGAAACGCAGGGAATGCCGAAGTAACGTAACTCAGCAGTTTAGTCGTCGATCCTCTCCTGACCGCAAAGATGTTTCCAACGGCAATCTCGCGACGGGAAAGCGCAGGCGTATCATCAAAGACATAGATATCCGTAGCAGGAAGGCGGCAAAGCGCGGCGGGATCCCTGAAGACGATGCCACGGCGCAACGCATCGCTGAGATCATGCAGAGCAGCGAGCTGAGCGCTAAACCTCGGCCCCGTTGCGTAGTCTGGCCTGATTGTGGACTGAGACGCCTGAATCGGTCCGCCCAGCATAAGATTGGCAGCGGAAAGAGCCAGTGCCGGCGCCACCATACGGGTGGCGATACGCTCAGCTTCGGCAGAAGACGGCAGTTGCTCAATAAAACCGTGCGGCAACTGTTCTCCAATAAAGCCGGCCAGCGTTTCAACGCCTATCAAACTGACGCTCACGGTGATCTGCCCGGTTTTGATATAGGTGGCCGCGTAGACAAAGTCCCCCGGTGCTTTATCCAGAGCTCCCGCGCGTCCCGTCAGCGCTTCTTCATCAACTGCCGCCAGCCCATCAACCACGACGCCATCCACAGGAAGAATTTCGCCTTCGTAAACCACAACGTGGTCACCCTTCTGGAGAATATCGATAAGGACTTCCGAAAGTCTTCCGTCCTTACCCACGCGGCGAGCCCAGGTTGCGCGCTGGCGGTGTGTGGCGAATAATCTCCGCTGACTCTGATTCAGCAGCGACATGGACCAGCGAGGCCACAGCTGCATCCACGTCGCCATAAACGTGGCGGCGAACGGCATGCCGCTCAGGGTGGTGAACGTAATGGTGCCGGTGTAGAGCAAGGGCAATCCCACCTTGCCCTGCGTAAGCTGCTTCACCGCGTTTACCACATTAGTGAAGCTGTAGGCGATCATTGCCACCAGCACGTAGGGTGTGATGACCGGCAGAAAGTACTGCCCCACGAAGGCGGAGCTCAGCAGCGCAAACGAGGCGAAGAGGCGCGTACGTGCTGGCGGACCTGCCAGACCGTGAATGAGGCGCGGCCAGCAATGCTCCAGATGTCGAAGCAAACGAGGCACATCCACTCGACGCGAATTGAAACGGACGGTGATGCTGGATGAAAATGAGCTTACCTTAAACTCACGCACGCCCTGCACGGCTGTCAGCTCCTCCTCCAGACGATACACCACGTCGCGGCGTCCGCGCAGTATAGGATGCGACAGGAGCACCCTCCCCTCTCCCTGCACATGAATACGCCACGTGGAGAGAAACTGCCCCACCCGGGAAATACGTATAGGGAAAGGCTCGGCGGTTTGCAGGAAAAGAGCATCCACGGCCCGATCGGTATCCGTTCCCACATTGCTGCCCACAATCTTTAGTCGGGGGGCATCCACGGGACGCACCAGCACTTCACGGAGTTGGCGAAGTGTGCAGGGAATTGTCGCCGCCAAGGAGTAGAGCAATCGGGCAAGCCCTTTGGAGCGATCAATCTCTACCGACTCAATATCCTGGACACTAAATACGCGAGAAAGAAACAGCCGACCGCGTTCGGTGGCGGGGTCCGCAAAAAGATCCGGATGCTCAATGGTCAGGCCACGCTCGTGTAAAGTGATTCGAGGGCGCGCTCCGATATTCGGCTTTCGTTTCGCCTCTACGCGCTCCACGCTGACATCGACGACCTTTTCAGGTGTGAGCTCAACGGCAGAAGACGTTACGTGTTTTTTGCGCGCGGAGCGAGCGGATGGTAGAGTTTGTAGGGTGGCCGTCATGTCACAAAGTATCTCGATAGAACTACTAAACTTTCTAGGGAAGTCAAGTTTCCTCTCGAGTCGTGGTTGTTCTCCGACAGGAAATGGCTTATATTTTATACACGATTTTTTGTCGCTTTAACGTCTTCATCAACCTATCACAATAAATCTACAGATTTTATAGACAAAGTACTGGCAATTTCAACGCCCGTGGGTTATGGTCGGGAACCATGTCAAACGACAACGTCATTTCCAAAATCAGCCAGGGAGCCGGCATTGCCGTGGGCTTCGGTGCGAGTCTGGTTGTAGGCTTTGGAGCAGGCATTACCATGGGCTTTGGTGCTGGACTCACGGCTGGCTCAGGTCTCAGCGGATCCCAGAATATTGCGGAATCGGTGCTGGAGAAATTTGGCTACGACTGGGTCGATGTGCTCTATCTCTTTTGGGATCCTGAAAAGCAGGCGAAGGCAGCAGCAGTTGCTCCGATTGCCGCAGCAGGAGCAACCGCTTCGGTAGCTGCAGCTGCCGGAGTCTCCAGGATAAAAGAGAGCGCTCGCAAACGCTCAACCAAGCCTGCCGAACCCTCTGTTACCCGCGCCAAGACCGAAACTACTTCCCTGCCCCGTGCAGCTGAACAGCCTCGTACAAAGGTCACCTCCATGACCTCCATCTTTAAGAAAAGACTCAACGCTAACAAGTCTGCACTGAATCACCGCAAAGCCGCCTGATTACTTTTTACTTCAATGCTTTTTATGCGATATATGCAAATGAAGATAATCTGTAGAATTCATTAATAGAGAATCGATTCCCGTTTATTCATACACAGTCAGCCCAGCTCCTTAATTTTGAATAAGGAGCTGCATTTCAACCTTACGTTTCAGACCAGCCAGTGTGCGGGTAGCATTATCATCCAGCAGGGCTTTAATTAGAAGCCATTCCGCGGCAGCTCCCAGTACAGGAACACGTTTTTTAAGAACGTGGGTAATTGAAACCGCAACATCCCCCTCGAAGTTGTGGGTGAAATCCCAGGTAACTTTCATCCCGGCGAGCGCGCCAAAGGACGAGTGCGTGTGATGGAAATGCAGTTGGTGATTCATTGTATCGATGTGGTATTCAGAAATACCGTTGATCGATAAACCTGTCCGAGTCCATGACGTTTTAAGAACTCCACCGGATGGGGAATGCTGAAGAAATCGATTGTAGCGATAGTGCGATAAATATTCCGGCCATCGCGCAACGTCAGCAGCAGCCAGAAAAATAGTGTTGAACGGCGCCTGAATAACTGTTTCGCACGTGTGCTTCATAACTTTGTGCGTATATAAGTAGCACTCAGAATCTTTAGGTCAATGTTTTATGGAAAGGAAACCTCAATAGCTCTTTGGGGACAAAGGCGCAGATCAAAGGCAAACAGCGGTCTTCCATGTATTTTATGCACATTGGTGCATAAAATCTAAAACACTTGGTGCCATTACGATTTTTGTGATATAACATATCCATGCTTTCGCGCCATTCGACAATCAAACCTATCCTTTTTCTGGGCAGTGTTCTCCTCTTCCATGCACTTTCCAGCTACGGCCAGTCGCATACACCCGCCCCAGCCGTTACCGAGGCGAAGCCTCTCAATAATGCGATCTTCCCCATGCCGAACATCCAGAAGGATAACTACAAGTGGCAGGAACGTCGCGATGAGAAAGTAAAGGAAGTCGCTGCCGGAAACCACGACCTCATTTTCATCGGCGACAGCATAACTCATCGCTGGGAAAAGTCTCCGGTATGGATAGAGCACTATGGCAAACGCAATGTGCTGAACCTCGGCTATGGCTGGGACTGCACGCAGAATGTGCTGTGGCGGCTGCAAAACGGGGAATTTGTGGGTCAGAAACCCAAGCTTGTTGTGCTCAATATCGGCACCAACAACATGACAGGCAACAGCGGCGGCCGCGCCAATTCGCCCGAAGAAATCGTGGAAGGCATCCAGGCTATCCTGCGATTCATTAAGGAGAAATCACCTGACACCAGTTTCCTTGTCATGGGTATTTTTCCGCGCGGCCTAAAGAAAGACGCTACCTACACGAAAGCGCAAAAAGTAAATGAACTGCTGAAGGCTGCGTTGAAAGATATGCCTAAAGTTGAGCTTATGGATATCGGAAGTCAGCTTGTGGATGCGGACGGCGAAATCCCGAAAGACATTATGGGAGACCGCGTTCATCCTTCTCCAAAAGGGTATGAAATCTGGGCTGCTGCCATAGAGCCTGTCATCAAGAAGCATCTCGGCGAGTAGCAAGCCCGCATAATCGGACCCAGGCCATCATCGTTACTTGCGATCCGGCGTGCTGTCTCCCTCCACCCAGTGGCCTTCTACCATTACGGTTTTGGGATGCTCCGGCACGCCGCGCTCGTTGCGATGCAACTGCGCAACCACGCTGTCCACTGCGGCAGCGCCGGCTACAAACCAGTTCTGGTTCAGCCCGGAAAGACGAAACCCCGTGAAGAAGCTCGGCTGGCTTACGTGTGCAAAGGAAACATCCTCCGGCACCCGCATGCCGCCGCGCAGAATGCTGTCCAGCAATCCGTCGTGACCGATTAAGACGTCTGGTTTATACTTGCGCACCCAGCGCATGACGCTCTCCACGTAGGGCTGCCCCAGTTCCCCGTAGAAGACAGGAACCCGATCGCGCACCGGGCGGCGGAGCTGGAAGCCTGCGCCGCAGGATGTCCACGCATGGTCCACCTTTTCATCCACCAGGGCGTTCATGGCCAGACCTATGCGGCGATAGCCCTTTGACAGCAGCGTCTCGTGCATCATCATCATACCGTGATACTGATGGTGGGTGACGCGGTGAATGCGCGGCTCCAGCATGGTGTTTCCCAGTGCAACACTGCTCCACTCGCTCCAGTCCAGCCAGCCCATGCCGGCAGTCTGAGGCAGCGGAGCGACAATTACCCCCTGAATATTGCGCGAGCGAAGGATCTTTTCCAGGCTGCCGCGATGGTTATGGAACTCCTCCATCCAGAACGTATCGACAAGAAAGCCAAGCTCCTGCGCCCGGTCGCGAATACCCTGTAGCGTGTCCTGTCCTATCCAACGCTGCCGCGCGTTGTCGTAGCTGGCCAGAAATGCCAGGTTGGACTGGTAAGTTGTGGGCCGCGTAGAGCGCAGATGCGTCATCAGCGTGGCCACCATGGGGTTGGGGCGATAACCGAGCTTCTTCGCGACACGGTGCACGTGTTCACGAGTGGAGTCGGATATCCGCGGATGATTCCGAAGCGCCAGGGAAACAGTCATGACACTGCAGCCTGCTTCCTCGGCTATACTGCGCATGGTGGGACGTCGAGCACTGCTCACAGCGGCGATGCTAGCATGAATGCCGCGGCAAAGGGCAAAAAGATTCCGGATTTTAGTTTAAATCGTCTCGAAGTTTACGATTAAACCTAGCCGCACATTGCCCCTGCGAATGGCAGAGCTTATATAGCTATTAATGCATAGAACACTTCTCACTCGCGGCGTCCTTTTTGCGGGACTTCTCTCCGCGGCGTTGCCCCTGGCCGCACAGCAGGATGCGGCGAAGGAGCAGAAACCAGCAGCCACAAGCACAACGGCAGCAGCCCCCGCGGCCGCTAATACGCCTGCCGAAGCCGTGCTGGTACCGCTGGTAAATACTACTTTTAAGGACGAAGACAAGAACGGAATTCCCGACGGCTGGAAAGATTACCCCAGCGTAGCTGGCAATACCGCGATCACCGCAGTCGATGGCGGCGGCGTTAAACTGAAGGATGACGACGAAGGAAACGGCATCGGCCTGGCGCAGTGGATACCCGTCACACCCGGCGCCCAGTACATTGCCGGTGTGGAACTGGAAGGCACCGGCAGCCTGTCGCTGAACCTGATCTTCGTGCCCAGCATTCCCGCCAAGGAAGCCATGGTGGGCAAGATAACCCTGGGTGACAAGCGCGAGTTTTATCCCGCGTCCGGTTCCAAGGAAGTCGTCGCCACGGCACCCGCAGGCGCCAACTTCTGCCGCGTATGGCTGTACTGCCCTAAGACCGGCAAGTGCGATGTCACCGTGAAGTCTCTGTATCTGAAGACCATAGGCGGAAGCACGACTCCCATGGCAGCAGCATCCGCCAAGCCCGGCAAGGCATCCGGAAAACCCGGAGCAGCCGCAACTGCGGAGCCCGTGCAACCGGCTCGTAATGATCATGGAAAGGATAACCCCAGCTCCATGCTCGCTCCGGGACAGATTGCGGTCATCGACTTCGAGACAAACGACTTTAGCCAGGTTCGCGTGAAGGAAGGCGGCAAGAAGGAAGTAGTGTCCGCTCCGGAGCCCGTCCGTTTCGGCAAACACGCCATGCGCGTTAACCTTACGCACGATCAGCATCGTACTGAAGTCACCAGCTTCCGCAGCGCGCCCAGCGGCGAATACAAGTACGGCTGGAGTGTCTACCTCCCCCAGGAATTCGACGGCAGCTCCTGGTTCAGCATCGTCACCCAGTGGCATACCTGGGGCACAGGTCCCGTGGAAATCATCACTCCTCCCGGCCCCCCAACCTGCATCGTCATCAGCAAGGATCAGTGGAACTTCCTGCTCCGCTACCAGGATGGCGACAGCAATAAGGCGACCAAGAAGGAATTCAAATTTGGAAACATCACCGCCGATAAGGGTAAGTGGACTGACTTTGTACTGGAAGTAAACTGGCAGGGACCGAAAGGCACCGAAGGTTATCTGCGGCTCTATAAAAACGGCGAGAAAGTGGTCGATTATCAGGGTGTCACCTTCTATGACGATAAGACCAGCGGACCGTTCTTCAAGATGGGCATATATAAGGGTGCGGGATCGTGGAAGGGTGAAGAATCCGGCGCTGTATTGTACTTCGATGAATTCCGTATGGCCGGCAAGGAAACGCCTCTGCACCTGGTAGATCCCAACCCGGACCGCCGCAACGGCACAGCCCCCGCTGCCGCCTCGGAATCCAAGTCAGCAAATGATTCTACCGCAGCGACTACCGCCAAGCCCTGAGTTCCCCGACAGCTTCTCTCTTCCTCTCCCTCCCGTAAGCTCCTGCTTCAGCCCCAAACTTAGCTCTCCCTACACAAGCGCCATGAACTCTTACCGCAAAGACACGCGCCCTCTCCGCCGCAAAGCCCGCAAGGCCTTTACCCTGGTGGAGATGGTGATCTCGATCGGCGTAGTCGGTTTCTCCTTTATGACGATGGTGGGGATGCTCTCCACAGGCATGCAGATCTTTCAGCGCGCCATGGACCTTACAGCCAAGCCGCAGATGGTACAGCATATCCTGGGAGAGGTGGACCAGGTGCCTTACATCTCACTGACGAATATGCAGGGCCGCACGTTCTTCTTTGATGACGCAGGCAATGTAATGGAGGCGGCCAATGAATCGCGCTCGATCTACAAAGCCACTCTGGATCTGAGCGCAGGCACTGTTCTTCCCGCTGATGTACCGACACCGAACGCAGGTCTTACGACGCTGACGATCAAGTTTACGCGGACACAGGGCGGCACTGCGGGACGTCCCCCGGAAACCTTTGTCAGCTTTATTCCCGACAGGTACCACAGCACTGCCCCATAGTTGACTGCAGTTGCCTGCGTGGACCCGAAGGACAGCGGTTTAGTCTGATTTTTACTCTTCTTTTCTTTTATGTCTGTTCGAACGCGCCGCCTCCTGTCCCCCGTGCGGGGCTTCACTCTGGTAGAGCTGATGGCCGCCATGGTCATTCTCAGCCTGTTGTTGGGAATTATCTTTACGATGGTAGCGCAGACTAGTGACCTCTGGAAAAGCACGCGCTCGAAGATCGCCACGTTTCAGAATTCGCGCGCCGCGTTTGAGGCGATTACCCGTAACCTCGGTCAGGCAACGCTCAACACGTATTATGATTATTACGACAAGGACTGGAAGCTTCGTGATCCCTCCAACCTGAGCGATCCCACCGACCCCGCTTCCTCTAATTTTGTTCCCGCGTACTATGGCCGTCGCTCGGAGCTGCAGTATATCTCTGGCCCGGTCGGCAAGGTCTTTACGTCCGCAGTTTCCGGACGCCAGGGACACGTTCTCTTCTTCCAGGCACCTCTGGGCCGGGTGGAAGACGGCTCAGCCTACGGTGACTCTGCCAGTCTTCTTAATGCTCTGGGATATTACGTGGAGTACAGCAGCAATGCCGTCTATGAGAAGCGCCCAAAGTTTCTCCAGGCAACACCGGCCGAGCGCCCTCGATACCAGCTTATCGAGTGTGTGCAGCCCGCCGAAAAGCTCCGCATCTTTGATCCCGCACTGGTTGCAGGCAACCCCAAAGACTGGTTCATCACACCGGTTGCCTCTGGAGATCAGTCACGCGTGATGGCCGAGAATATTGTGGCACTGATCATTCAGCCGCGGCTGACCCAGACCGACACGACGCTCGCTCCCGATTTCTTCTATACGTCACGGCCGGCAACCTACGATAAGGATCGCAGCCATCTGCTGCCGCCCATTGTGCAGGTAACACTGGTGGCCATTGATGACGAATCCGCACTGCGTCTTCAGAACACCTACGGCACGGCAGTACCTCCGCTGATGGACGATACCCTTTTCCAGCTGGCCTCCAAGTACACGGTCGATCTCCAGACTTTGGAAAACCGCCTCAACGGCAAAGCCGGCGGACCGCGTCTCAATTATCGTATCTTTTCGACAACCGTAAACCTGCGCCTCAACAAATGAAGACGAAGACTCCTAAATGCGACAGCTTCGGAAAGTCGGGCTCAGCGCTCATCCTGGTACTGGGAGCACTGGTTCTTATCTCGCTTCTGGTGGTTGCGTTCTTCACCAGCGTGACGCGGGAGCTGAGTGCCTCCAAGACTTACGCGTCAGGTTTCTCTGCACGCTCCTACGGAGACGCCGCGGTTAATATCGTGATCGGACAGCTGCGCGCGGCCACGACCAAAGACGACGCAACACAGACCTGGGTGAGCCAGCCGGGACTGATCCGCCGCTATGACAACGCAGGCAAACTGACGGAGGCCTACAAGCTCTACAGCTCCGACAATATGGTCCAGTCGGACTTTGCACCGCTGACGGGTGGCATTCCCACCGATGTGCCTGCATGGACCAGCAGCGACTCGGCGGAGAACCTGCCTTGGAATAAAGAGCCTGGCGTTTATACGGATCTCAACAGCCCTATCGTTGTCAATGACGAGCCCCGCTATCCTATCCTGAACCCCGGCGGTCTGCATGCAGCAACAAAGATCCAGGGATTTGAAGTCAACGGCGCCTACGCACTGCCTGATACAAAAGACTGGGACAAGAACGGCGACACATCCGAAATCGCCCAGATTCCCATGCCCGTCCGGTGGCTCTACATTCTTTCCGACGGCAGCGTGGCCAGCGCCACCTCCGAAGGCACCAAAACGGTGCGCCTGACCCTGGCGGATGGCTCCGCACCCGCTGCCAACAACCCCGCCGTGGCACGCGTCGCTTTCTGGACGGACGACGATACATGCCGCCTGAACATCAACACAGCCAGCGAGGGCAATTTCTGGACAACGCACCTGGCCGCAGCCGGTGACGACAATCTCTCCTATGGGCAGATCAACAAGAACGAGTTTCAGCGCTATCCCGGCCACCCTGCAACCACCAGCCTCAGCCCGGTTTTCAGCTCGCTGACAACGGATGAGAAGGATATGGCCAACTTCATCTATGCCCTTACGCCACGCGTTTCGGGGCGTGGATCTCAGTCCGGTGCCAGATACCTCAGCGCCACCCGCCCCATCGTGCTGGATAACGATCGGCTCTACGCCAGCATTGATGAGCTGCTTTTCCTGCCCACGATCAATGGCGGCGATCAGAAGCGTTACCGCACCACTTCCGCCAACATGACACTGTTGAAGCAGAATGAACTCGACTGGAAATACACCGGCACCGGCAACAGCTCCATGACCGGCACTCCATACGCCTTTAAAAGCGCCATCTCTCTGGAGCCCGAGCGTCTGGACATGATGAACTTCTTTCTGACAACTCACAGCAATGCTCCGGAAGTGAACCTGATGGGCAAGCCTCGTATCAGTCTCTGGCCGATTGATACCCGCGCCGACCGGCTGAGTATTTATGATCGTCTGATTTCCTTCTGCAGCACGGTCAATACGAAGCAGTATTATTTCCAGCGCCAGAACCCCAACAGCCAGACGGAGGACTACGCCTCCATCGGTCGCAACCAGGAAATCTACGGCTATCTCTCCGCTCTTACCAACGTCAACATCCCTGGCTTTGGCGGCAACTTTGGAACCAAGTACCCCGCCGATCGCCTTCAGATTCTGACGGAAATCTTTGACTGGATCCGTACCGTCAATCTTGCCTACCGAGACAAAACCGGCACGGTTAAGCCCTACGCCTGGACGCCGAATACTCAGGCCAACGGCACCGTAAAGCCCCCTGGTGAGCCCGGCAGCGGCCAGGTTCTGCCTATCAAGATCGGCACCACCATGGGTACGGGGCGTTTCCCTACGCTGAGCAAAGCCGCCCTCTCCATTGTCCGTGAGTCGGAAGACGATACTTCGACTCCCGGCACGACCAAGGCCCGCTATCGCGTTCTTCTGTTGATGGAAACCTACGTACCAATGCTCGGCTTCGCAGGTTACATCCCCAACTATGAACTCAAAGTGGAAGGATTAGCGAACGGTTTCGACTTCGTTGCAGATACGCCGGCAACCTCGGCCACACCCAAGATTCTTCCTGTAAGCATAAATGATGGCACAATTCTCGTCACGGTACCTGCCAACATCGAGCCGTTTACCGGCCGCGCCTGGGGCGGTTCGCAGGGCTTTAACAATCTCTTCGCCTACAGCGATTCCTCCACAGGCTATTCGCTGACTCCCCGCACCCTTGGTTCGGCCAATAAGACCAGCGGATATCCCTTCGTATCAAGTGTCATGGAAGTTAGCTATCCTACGGCGGACAAGCTCAAGATCCGCGTAGGGCTGAAGCCCCGCACTACAGGGGCGCTGCAGGTTACTATAAACGACGTTACGGGGTCTCAGATTACTACCGATTCCCTCTCGTTCCCAACATTTGGCCCGTACTCGGGAGCATTCCTGAGCGCGGCTTCCTCGGCTTTATCGCCCGTTCTCCAGACTCGCGTGGATGAGATGGTAACCGCCTATAAAGTCAGCACCGGTGGCATGGAAAACTCCACAAATGGCAACTCCGGCAAAGGCCTTCTTAGCCCGGCTGACATGATCCGCGGCGTAGAACTCAGCCACGGCGACCTGCGTCTGCTGGCCATGCAGGGAACCAACGCCAAGAACACCTTTGTTAAGCACAAGGACTATAACTCCAGCTCCTTCCCCCAGGCGCACAACCTGACGCGTGCCTGCGGCAACGCGACGCCCAGCTCCGCGCAGTACTTCGATGGCACCGCTATTGCCAGTAAGGATCTGACACGTGGTCTGTTCATCGCGGTAAACGCCAGCATTAAGAAAACGATCTTCACCGGTACGGCGCTGAGCTTTGTGCCTATGGCGCCCAGCAACATGACAGTCGTAACAGCGCCGGGAGACTTCACCACGGGCATTTCGTCCGAGTGTGACGGCCCCCACATCATCAAAGCGGACGAAGGCAACAGCAGCTTCAGCGGTATGAACTGGGGTATGAGCGTTCAGATTCCCTACCAGAACCAACTCTTCCCCTACGACGACCGCCTCTCGGATGCATTCTCCCCCTGCCGCCAGGTGGCCAGCGCGGTGCAGCTCGGCACTCTGCCCAGCATGCCCAGCACCACTCCCTGGCAAACGCTGCTCTTTCGCCCGGACATCGCAGGCACCCACGCCGGCGGCATTGGTACCCACGATTCCCTGCTTCTGGATCTCTTCTGGATGCCGGTTGTGGATCCCTACGCAATAAGCGAACCTCTCTCCACCGCCGGCAAAGTAAACCTGAATTACCAGATCGTTCCCTTCACGTATATCAAGCGGGCTACCGCCCTGCCCGGAGTCATGAAGTCCACCCAGGTAATGGCAATGCCTAAAGAGTTTGCCAATGAATATAAGTGGAGCGGTTACACTGTAGACTTAAGCAAAGGCCGCTACCCCGTTTCGTTCCTCTACGATGTAGATATGGATAAAACGCTCATGTTCTTTGAAGAGCGCTTTAACTCTGCCAATAAAGACAATAACATCTTTAAGTCCGCGTCGGAAATCTGCACCATTCCGCTGGCACCCAAACACACGGGCTCCAATCCGGTCTCAACGGGTCACCCCGATAACACCGCGCCCTCTGCCAGCCTTGTTGCGACCACCGATATCTACAGCGCCACCAGCGCCGCAGATCTCCGTACACGAATACAGAGCTTCTGGAACGCTAATACTCTTACTGGTGACAACGCCCGCGAAACTCCCTACAATAACATCTACCCGCGCCTGACCACGCAGTCCAACAGCTATACAGTTTATGTGCGCGTTCAGGCATTGCAGGTTCGCACCGATGCCCCCGCAGGCACATTCTCCGACGCTAAAGATGTAATCAACGGCGAATACCGTTGTTCGTATGAAGTAGAACGCTTTATAGATGCTTCGGATACCAAGTTACCTGATTTCGGTAACAGTGCGAATATCACCAAGACGCTGTATCCCTACTATCAGTTCCGCGTCAAAAACGCCAAGCAGTTCCTGCCATGAACAACCACTCCGCGTTCTTTAGAAAAGCAAAACAAAACGCCGGCTTTTCGCTCATCGAGATGATGACGGTGGTTGTCGTCATTTCGGTGCTGCTGGTACTGGCCGCGCCCGCATTCACGCGCGTTTCCGGCAGTCTGGAGATCAGCATTTCGGCCACAACCCTCGCCGATTCGCTGAATCTCGCCCGCCAGACCGCACTCAGCAGCAACCGGCCCGTCGAAGTTCGCTTCTACGAAGTGCCCGCACCTTCGGGATTCACTGGTAAAACGACGGTGATAGGCATCTTCCGCATCGACGATGATGGTCCGCATCAGATGCGGCAGCTCATCAGTCTGGAGAAGCGTGTACGCATGGCGCAGACAGAAAAATTTGGGCCGCTGCTCCTGAGCACACCATCGGCCACCGGCAAGATTTCTTCTCTGGATCCCACCGGCGCAACTACTTATCCGTACCACTATTTTCAATTTCGTCCCGATGGCAGCACGAATCTCGCCGCCTCATCCCCGGGTAACGATACCTGGCATGTTATGCTGTACAATCTCCAGCAGCCTCCCACGGCTGACACACCGCCCGCAAACTATGCGACAATTCAGCTGGATCCCGTAACAGGCCGGACCAAAACATTCCGCCCACGTTCATGAACATTTATGCACTTTACGAATGCCCGTTTATTCGTATAAGCTTGGAAGTGAAGTTCTGAGACTCGCTTGCCGGGATTGGTTGCGATAGCATTCCGGCACGGCTTGTCTCCCACATGCCTGACAAGAGACCGGCGTAAGCGAATGTTTCAAAGGTGTTGCAACATTTGCTTTCTTTCGGCACAATTTAATCCATAGGCTTCTTCGACATGCAACGATTTCTGCGCTCAGCCACTATCCCTGATTGCATCGACAACTCTTCACTTCCCGTAATTTAGTTGACGTCGCAATAAATTCTGCTTTCCTTGATTCAATCCGTTGCATCTTACTTTTTCTTATCCAAGACCCATGTCCGTCACCCTTAACGCCTTACCGCTCATTAACTAAGCGCGCTGCTTCAATATTATCCGACCACATCCTGTCGATCCTGGCCCGGCATTTTTCTTACTTATGGCGTTACCTGTCCCCTCTGTACTCCCCCTCTTCGGTCGCCTGGCTCTGACAGCAGCGGCATTCATTATCGGTTTGGTCACTCTGGGCTGGTGGTTCCGCCCCGTAATCCCCAACACGGAGTTAGTTTCCAACCCGGTTGAGGTTGCACGCGTTCAGAAGCTCCGCGATACCACATTCGATCGCACCAGGCCGCCTGTCATTCAGCGTGATGTCGACTACTCACAGGGAACCGCCGGCGCCTGGTATCCCAGGGAGGAATCTCCGATCCTGGCGGAACTCGTGGCGGAAAAAAAGCTTCCCCCCGTTGCCGAACGCACAGGCCCTGAACCCCTTGTTCTTGAAGGCTGTGAAGGCAATGGCAAGTACGGCGGCTCATGGTTCCGCGTCACAAGTACGGCAGCAGACATCCCCGGCACCTTCTCTCCCCGTATGGCCGGCGTCAATTTTGTGCGATGGTCGCCTCTCGGCTACCCTATCCGTCCCCATCTGGCCCGTGGCTGGGAAGTTAGCCCCGACAAGAAGGAATGGACCATCTTTATGCGTAAAGGCGTGAAGTGGAGCGACGGACATCCCTTTACCGCCAATGACATCATGTACTGGTGGAATGAGGAGCGCACGATACAGAGTGCTCCGCCCAAATGGCTGATGGTCGCCGGTAAACTTGGCACCATTGAGAAGATTGACGACTATACGCTGAAGTTCAAGTTTCCCGAGCCCTACGGTACGTTCCTGGAGACTCTGACTTCCTCCACTGCCGTCAACATGTTCACGCCGCGGCACTATCTCGCCCAGTACCACCCGGTTACTGGCAACAAAGAGCTTATCGCCGCCTCCATGAAGGCTCAGGGAAGTCTTTCCGCCCGGTCGCTCTATTATGCGATGAAGGATCACCGCAACCCGGAGCATCCTCGCCTCTGGCCCTGGGTCTACAAGACCTTCCGCGGGACTTCCCCTGAATCCATCGTCCGCAATCCCTATTTCTGGGCGGTTGATCCCGAAGGGCGCCAGTTGCCCTATGTCGATCGCGTGCTCTTTGAAGTCAAGAACATCAAGTTGATCCCTGTCAGTGCCGCAGCGGGTGATCTCACTTTTCAGGAACGCTTCATCACGTACGACAACTACACGATGCTGATGGCCAACCGTGAGAAGAATGGCTACGAGGTCTATCACTGGTTCCCGGCTGCTCGGTCGCCCTGGGCTCTCTATCCCAACATCAACCGCGGCGTTTTTCCAGATGATCCCGATTCCCAGCAAAAGCATAATCTGCTGGCCGACAAGCGGTTTCGTCAGGCCGTGTCCCTCGCGATTAATCGTAAGGAGATCCTCAACGCCATTTACAACAATTTCGGCGAACCCTCCCAGATTGAGCCCGGCAAAGATTCCGAGTTCCACAGCGAGAAGCTTGCCAAAAGCTTTACCGATTATGACATTCCGCGTGCCAATGCGCTGCTGGATGAAATCGGTCTGAGCAAACGTGACGCAGACGGCATGCGCACCTTCCCCAACGGTGCCCGGATGCAGTTTTCCATCGACTTCACCGACTTTACCGGTGAAGGCCCTGCGCAGTTTGTCATTGATGACTGGGCAAAGGTGGGTGTCCGTGCCATGCAGCGGGAGCGCGCCCGTTCACTCTATGGCATCGAAAAATCTTCGCTGCGCCACGACTTCACTGTCTGGATCGGCGAAGGCGAATTCAATCCAATTGTCGAGCCTCGTACGTTTGTTGCAGTGAATACCGAGTCTCACTTCGCTCCGATGTACGGCCTCTGGTATGCACGCGGCGGTTATTACAACGACCCTGCGTCTAAACCGGAGCAGGCACCGCCAAAGGACAGCCCCGTCTACAAGGCCCAGACCATTTACGAGGAAATCACGCGCACTTCCGATCGTGCTGAACAGATCCGGCTCTTCCAGCAAATCTTTGATATTGCGGCGGAGAATGTCTGGTCCATCAGCATCGGCACTCCAGCGCCTCAACTCGTCATCGTCAAGAACGGTTTCCGCAACGTACCCCGCAACGCGTTGAGCGGCTACAACTTCGCGACCCCTGCAAATGCAGGCATCGAAACCTTCTATTTCGATAAGCCCAACGACACACCGGAATCTATCGCGCAGATTAAGAGAGAGATCCTGGTCGCCACCCCTGCCCCGTTCTCCGTCAATGCGAAGACACTGCAGGCCACAACCAACGGCTGGGTCGCCCGCGTCTGGCAGGGACTCATGGCCGCTGGAGCCATTGGAATTCTCGTTGCAGGTGTCCGCCATCCCTTTATAGGACGCCGCCTGCTTGTGATGGTGCCCACGCTCTTCATTATTTCGCTGACCACGTTCTACATTATTCAGTTACCGCCAGGTGATTACATCCAGTCGCGAATTCTGGAAGCAAACATGAACGGCGATCAGGACGCGATCGAAAACATCACGCGATTACGCGAAGCCTTCTTCGTCGACGATCCCATCTGGAAACAGTACCTGCGCTGGAGCGGCATTCTCTGGTTCGCCACCTACAACGCCGCCGACCGCGGCCTGCTGCAGGGCGAGCTCGGTAAATCCATGGCGTCCGGGCGATCCGTCAACGATACCGTTGGCGACCGTATTCTGCTCACGGTCTTCGTGTCGCTCGCCACCATTATCTTCACGTGGGTGATCGCCATGTCGATCGGCATCTACTCCGCCACGCATCAGTATTCCCTCATGGATTACTTCATGACCTTCATGGCTTTTGTCGGTATGTGCGTGCCCAACTTCCTCTTCGCCATCCTGCTGATGTATTGGAGCGGTAAGTACCTGGGGATTAACGTCACAGGCCTGTTCTCCCCTGAATATCTGGCCACACCTAACTGGTCCATGGGCAAGTTTATCGACATGATGAAGCACATATGGGTGCCGGTAATCGTTATCGCGGCAGGCGGTACCGCGGGCCTTATCCGCGTCATGCGTGCCAACCTGCTGGATGAGCTGCGCAAACCCTACGTCACCACAGCCATGGCGAAGGGCAAGCGCCCCTTCTCGCTGCTAATGAAGTATCCCGTGCGTATGGCGCTGAATCCCTTCATCTCCGGTATCGGCCATATCTTCCCGCAGCTCGTTTCCGGCGGCGCCCTGGTTGCCATTGTGCTGAGTCTGCCGTTGGTCGGCCCATTGATGCTGGATGCGTTGATGATGGAAGATGTCAACATGGCTGCCTCCATGCTGATGATACTGAGTCTGCTGGGCGTCCTTGGCACTCTGGTGAGCGACCTGATGCTGTTGTGGCTTGATCCCCGAATCCGCCTTTCCGGAGGCAGCAAATGAGCATACCTACCCCTCCCCCCACCGATATCAAGCCCGAGCTGGACAAACGTGACGTTGTCGCGGATCAACCGCTGGAGCAGGCTATTGAGAGCGAGGGCACTATCCGTGTCTCGGAGGATATCCTGCCTCTGCCAGAGCTTACTCCGCAACAGGCGGGTATCATTCCTCATCAGCCGCCGCTCGCCGATCCCGATGATCAGCCATCCGTCGCCACGCTTTCTCAGTGGCAGCTGATTCGCAGGCGTTTCGCCAAGCACAAGCTGGCAGTTGCCTCATTCTATCTGCTGATCATCCTCTACTTCCTGGCCATTTTTGCCGAATTTTTCGCGCCCTACACGAATTCCTGGAAGGACGTGCAGATGACCTACTGCCCGCCCCAGCCCATTCTCTTCAACTTTGAGCGCGGGCTGCATACCGAGAAACTTCAGCGAGTGATCGAACCGATCACAGCACAGAATTACTTCATCAACACAGGCGAAACCATCCCGCTGGGCTTCTTCGTCAAGGGTGATCCTTACGTCATGTGGGGACTCATCCCCATGGATCGCCATTTCTTTGGTGTCTCGAATTACAAAGCCTCCGCCTCTCAGCATGGCAACACCTTTTATCTGCTGGGCGCTGATAAATATGGGCGCGACCTCTGGAGCCGCCTGGTTTATGGAGCGCGCATCAGTCTTTCAATCGGCCTGGTTTCCATCATTGTCACCTT
The DNA here is from genome assembly GCA_041287705.1 of Methylacidiphilales bacterium. Classification (GTDB taxonomy): domain Bacteria; phylum Verrucomicrobiota; class Verrucomicrobiia; order Methylacidiphilales; family UBA1321; genus LW23. Next base: position 20,025 of record JBGGNE010000092.1, read on the forward strand.
TGTGCTGGGCGCCATTATCGGCGGTATTTCCGGCTATGTAGGCGGCGGTGTTGATACCTTCATCCAACGTGTTATCGAGGTTATCAACTCATTTCCGCATCTGCCACTCTGGCTGGCGTTTGCGGCGGTAATGCCAAGCTCGTGGTCGCCTATCCAGACCTACTTCGCTATCACCATTGTACTGAGCCTGCTCGGCTGGACTGGTCTGGCCCGAGTCGTGCGCGGCAAGATCCTCTCTCTGCGCGAGGAAGACTACGCCGTGGCAGCTCGTCTTCTCGGGGCCAGCCACAGCCGCGTCATCTTCCTCCATCTCCTCCCCGGTTTTTCCAGCCACATCATTGTCAGCCTTTCCATGGGCGTTCCCGGTATGATCCTTGGTGAAACCGCGTTGAGCTTCCTGGGTCTGGGTCTTCGTCCGCCGGTAGTCAGCTGGGGCGTTATGCTGCAGGATTGCCTCAATCTCGACGTGGTCGCCAATTATCCCTGGTTGCTCATGCCAGTAGTCATGATCATCCTTACCGTTCTGGCCTTTAACTTCTTCGGTGACGGCATGCGCGACGCCGCCGATCCCTACGCCTCGCGATGAGCCTTTCTTCCCCTTCTAAATCTCAGGCTGTCAACACTATGCCGAAACAGGCTCCAAGCGAAGTCGTGCTAAGCATTGAAAATCTGCGCACGCACTTCATTACCGACGACGGCAATATCCCAGCTGTGGACGGCGTGTCGCTTTCACTGCGGCGCGGCAAGGTGCTGGCTATCGTTGGCGAAAGCGGCTGCGGCAAAAGCGTCACGTCTTACTCGATCCTGCGCCTCATTCGTCCACCCGGCAAGATTGTCGGCGGCCGTATTGTGTATCAGCCGACAGACGGTTCCGGCGCTATCGATATCGCCGCCCTGAATGAAAACAGTGATGAGCTGTACCAAGTGCGCGGCGGCTACATCAGCATGATCTTTCAGGAGCCCATGACGGCGCTTAGTCCGGTGCATACAGTCGGCAACCAGATCTGCGAGGCCATTCTCCTGCACCAGAATGTAAGCAAACAGGTTGCACGTGAACGCGCCATCGACATGCTGAAAAAAGTCGGCATCCCTGGCGCCGAACGGCGCATCGACCAGTACCCGCACGAGATGAGCGGCGGGATGCGCCAGCGTGTGGTCATTGCGATGGCTCTTGTCTGCAACCCCGATGTGCTGATAGCGGATGAGCCCACCACCGCTCTTGATGTCACCATCCAGGCCCAGATCCTGAAGCTCATCAAAGAGCTGCAAAGCGCACGGGGTACGTCCGTGGTTTTCATTACTCACGACCTGGGTGTCGTCGCGCAGATCGCGCATGATGTCGCCGTGATGTACCTGGGCCGGGTTGTGGAAAATGCTTCCGTGCGTCAGGTGCTGAAAGATCCCCTGCATCCCTACACTATAGCTCTTCTTCGCAGTATCCCCAGCCACGGCAAGCGTGGGGAGCGCCTTCCAGCCATTCGAGGAAGCGTGCCAACCCTGACCAATATCCCGCCCGGCTGCCCGTTCCATCCCCGTTGTGAATATGCCCTGAACGGCGTATGCAATGTGGGTGGCGCACCCGAACTTCGGACGTTTACAGGAAATCGCAAGGCCGCATGTCTTCGCATTGAAGAAATTCATCCCGGCGTGAAAGAGATTCCAGTCGAATCCAGCAATGAACTTTCCGGCACCGTCCATCCCTACCTTACATCCGCATCCAGCTAAGGATCACTAAAATGCCGAGCGCCATCTCTTCCCCGACCATTGCAGCCCAGCCCCTGGCGGATGCCCTGAATCCTCAGCCCTCCACCGCCAGAGGCGAGCCTCTGCTGAAAGTGCGCAATCTCAGCAAGCACTTCCCCATCATGAGCAAAGGCCTGATCTCGCGTCAGGTCGGCATCGTGCGCGCGGTGGAGCAGGCCAGCTTCGATCTTTACCCCGGCGAAACGCTGGGACTCGTCGGCGAAAGCGGATCTGGTAAGACCACCTGCGCCCGCACCATCCTGCGCGCGCTCAAGCCCACCAGCGGCACCGCCCATTTTCGCCTGAACGAACCGGTAGGAAGTTCTAAAACCAATGTTGTGGATCTGGCCAACGTGCCGGAGAACGAACTGAAAGTTCTGCGCCCCCACATGCAGATGATCTTTCAGGATCCGTACTCGTCGTTGAACCCCCGCATGACGGTGGCCGATATCATCGCCGAACCGCTCCTCATCCACGGAATGGGTAACGCCGGCGAGCGACGCGACAAGGTCGTTGCCATCCTGCGCAAAGTCGGACTGAAGCCGGAGCATATGAATCGCTATCCGCACGCCTTCAGCGGCGGCCAGCGGCAGCGTATCGGTATTGCGCGAGCGCTCATCATGCGCCCTTCGCTGGTGGTAGCCGACGAAGCAGTTTCGGCGCTGGACGTCTCCGTTCAGGCCCAGGTCATCAACCTGCTCATGGATCTTCAGCAGGAGTTTCGCCTCACCTACATCTTTGTGGCGCATAATCTCAGCGTCGTGCGCCACATCTGCAACCGCGTTGCCGTTATGTACGCGGGCAAGATTGTGGAGCTGGCCGAGACGGAAGAGCTGTTCCGCAATCCGCGCCACCCCTACACGCAGGGTCTGATGTCCGCCGAACCCAACATTGATCCGGACATCCCCATGAACTTCGGACTCACCGGTGAAGTAGCGGATACCGGCAATCTCCCCTCCGGCTGCTCGTTCCATCCCCGCTGCCCGAAGCGGTTTGAGCCCTGCGACAAGCTAACGCCCCAGTTGCAGACCGTGCCCGGCACGCAGGTTCAGGCGTCATGCCATCTGCTGTGCCCGCCTGCTGGAAATTGACCTCCGTTCCTCTCTCACGAGCCAGCAATTTTTCATACGATTGCGAAGATTGCATTGACGCGGCCTTCATTTGAAGCATAATCACATCCGGATTGGATTTTTGCGCTATTGTTTATCCTCTGGCTCCGCCCGGTTCGTTCTCCTCCTCCCTTCCCATTTCCACCCCCGGCTATGATTTCAACCTGCTCTTCCGTTCGTACCCTCGTACCAGCATTGCGGTCTCTCCTTTACGCAACACTTGCCGTGCTCAGCCTGGGTCTTCCCATTGCGGTGAGTGCCACACTCGCAGCTGATTACGTGTGGGATCCCACCAGCTTCTACAACGGCACCCATCCAGTCAGTAAAAACCCATGGTCCACGCAGTGGGTCCCGAAACCAGGCGCCACGGAAGTGGAAGGAAACCCCAAAAGTATCCAGGTAACTGTAGCGAAGGGCACGACGTTCTATAACTATATCGTGATTCCGCAGAGCCGTCTGGGCGCCGGCACCGAGTTCACGGCGGTTCTGCAATGCCGTATCGCCGCCTCCACATCTCTGCCCAAATGCTTCTACATGTTTGCCCGCAACAGCGTAAGCGAGGCCCACGACATCTGGCATAAATGGGTAGGCGATCCAGGAACGTCCCGCA
>JBGGNE010000093.1:0-16589 GCA_041287705.1 Methylacidiphilales bacterium
TGTCAGCATCCATTTCAACGCGTCGAACGGTAAAGTACTGGGCTCTCGCGGCGTCATTCGCGGCAAAAGCTACAGCAAAAGCTATGATAAGGATCACGCCTACGCGCTTGCGTTGGCTGATTCCACGAACAAGGTTCTTCGTACCTATCTGCCGGGCGGAACCGCCAAAGTTCAGGATGACTCCGAACTCCACGGCGGCAAAGGCTCCAATTTATTCTACCAGTTTGGCTTATCCAACAAGACCTCCACAATGCCGGCCTGCTTCCTGGAAATTGAATTCCTCGACGTACCAGCTTTCGAGTCCCTGCTGGCCGCCAGGAAAGACGAGCTTTTTGACAAGCTGGCTGCCGCGCTTGCAAAAGAATTGCAGACGCAGGCTCTTGCAGCAAAACATTGAGACTGACGGAAGCGCTGCTTCCTGACCAGATATGCAGTATGACAAAGACCATTTATCTGCATGCCAGTGAAAAAGGTCTGGCCGCAACGCGGCCTATGTCTCACGAATACGCCGCTGACGAAGCGCGGGTATTTCTGATGTGGGATGAGTCTGACCGCCACTGGGGCAATATCCTGAAATTCCTGCTCGACTATCATCCGAACAGGCCAAGCGATATCATAACCCCCACCGGACATTATGAGCCGTTTCGCGAAGGCTGGCAGCCCACGTTTCCGCCAGCCTGTCTCATCCATAAAGACCACGAGCTGCTCTGTCTGGCACCATACGAGGCATATCCTGTCTTTCTGCGGCGCCTGCCGGATAACGCCAGGTCCGATGAACTGGGCTCCGCCATCCGGTGGGTAATCATCTCCCACCAGGATACGTACAAAGCGGGCCTCCGACTACGCAAGCTTTAGCCAGCAGCTTTGCCGGCGTTTTTGCTCTCTGCTTCGTCCGCCCAGCGTTCCTGGGCAGTCCTGGGGAAATCGTTGTCTGTAAGGTTAAACTCTTCGCGCAGTTTCTGAGCCAGTGCGCGAATGCTGGCTTCAGCGCGTTGGGTCAGATCAGCTCGCGCCGCGGCAGGGGACTGACCGGATTTGGGCGTGATGCTCAGCGGCTCTCCGTAGCGGACGTACAGAGTCGTGCGGCGCCATTTCCACGCGGATTTGGCGTAAAGTTTGTCGGTGCCCAGCATGACGCACGGAACTATCGGCACGCCCGCCAGCTGTGCGAAAGATCCCACGGCTTCATCAAGCGGGGCGCCGCCGATGATGGATTCCGTACCGCACCGGATGCCTCCTTCCGGGAAAAGCCCGATTGGTTCGCCGCGTTTCAGTCGTTTCAGCGATTCCTTGGCCGCCGCGCGATCGCTCTTCTGGCGATCTACCGGAATTGCATCAATGCCCTCGAAAAAGAAGCGGCCTGCCGGGTGTGCGTACATGTCCAGTGCCACTACCCAGCCCAGCTTCCCCGGTGTCTGGCCTGCAAGAATCGGCGGGTCGAAGTGGCTGATATGATTGCAGATCAACAGGTACGCGCCTTCCTTCGGAATATGCTGACGGCCGCTCACCTTCACCCGATTAAACGCTGTCACGATCCACCGTGCGAGCGTGTTTGCCGTATGGTAGAAGCACCAGTGGTAAGCCCGTGCCTGCCACCTCAGCCGTGACGTGCTGTTGCTGGATGCACTGGGCGCCGGCCGTGCAGATGCTGATGGCGAGAGTGGGGCGGATTCAGATCCGGTTCCAGTGGCGGTGGGCATAAGGAGTTGTTCGAGATGGCGTTGCGCGGATTCGCTTCATATTCTACATGGTCCTTGGCGATCTTCGCAAGGTATAGTCGCCCTACAAACTCAAAGGAGTCTCCAAAGGCTCCAAAGCTGACTTCATTAGCATCTCACACATCGTTTTATCATCTCAAAGCCAAGGTTTCCGGGTGAGCGCGACCCTGATTGGTGGCAGGATGGTGACGATGAAATGCATCGTGAAGGGTTGAGAGCAGGAACTGAGTCGTGCAGGGCTTGTGAATGATGCCCTTCACTCCAATGGATTCCAACTCGTCCTGGCGCTTTTCCAGACCCTCGCCGGAGGAGATAATGATCTTGATGGACGGATCCAGCTTGCGCAGGGCGCGAGTGAGACAGACACCGTCCATGTAGGGCATAAGGAAATCGGAAAGAACCAGGGAAACAGAGTGTCGATTCTGCGCGAATACACCAATGGCATCAGCACCGTCGCAGGCGCAGAGGACGTTATAGCCGTGGTTGCTCAGGACTTGCTGGGTAACCGAACGTATTTCTTCTTCATCGTCTACAAGCAGGATCGTTTCGCCATTGGCTCGTGGCACGGTGATAAGGTTTTCGCTCGATTCTTCCAGGTCTTCACGAGAGGCCGGCAGGAAGACCTCGAAGGTTGTGCCGCGCCCAAGAACTGTATTGACGTTGAAGAAGCCGCTATGGCTCCTGACGATGCCCATCGCCGTGGAAAGGCCCAGACCAGTACCTTTGTTTATCTCTTTGGTGGTGAAGAAGGGATCAAATATTCGGTTGAGAACATCGTTGGATATTCCCCCGCCCGTATCCGCCACGCTCACTACGACGTAATCACCTGGTTTTGCGTCAGGAATCATGCTTGCGTAGTGAGCGTCGAGGATAACATTGGTGCAAGAGATAGTGAGCTTACCACCGTTTGGCATGGCATCCCGGGCGTTAACGCAGAGATTGAGCAGTACCTGATGGATTTGAGTTTCATTACCTGTGATGTTCCATAGTTCGTCGGGACGCTCCCCCTCCACAATGGTAATCGATTTTGGGAAAGTCTCTGAAGTAATGCGGACGATATCCTCCACCACTTCAATGGGATACAGAGTCGTTTGCACCCCCTCTACTCCACGCGCAAAAGTAAGCACCTGTTTGACGATTTCTGATCCTCTGCGCACGCTACGCTCTATGGTTTGCATAGCCCTTCGGCGTTGCTCCGGGGTCAGATCCATTTCCAGCATGGGAACGGAAAGCATAATGGGTGTCAGGATGTTGTTAAGATCATGAGCAACGCCGCTGGCCAGGGTACCAATACTCTCCAGGCGTTGAGCCCGTTGAAAGTGCGCCTCCATTTGCTTGCGCTCGGTGATATCCCGAATATGGGATGTTACTATCGTGGTGCCTTCGAGTTCAATGCGGGTGGAAAGGAGTTCGACGGGAAACTCGCTGCCATCTGCTCGTTTTGCCACGGTCTCTTTAGGTCGCTTTAAAGCGGATGCAGCAGATGCAGCGGAGAAGGGTGAGTGGCCTGGTGACCTCGCAACGGGATCGAATAAGGACTCCAGTTCCGAGCGTACGGAATCCGAAAAGATAATATCCACCAGGCGTCTTCCCATGACCGTGGATCCAGGGCAACCAAACATCCGCTCAGCGGTGATGTTGAACTCAATGATCATGCCGTTGTGATCCACGGATATGATGGCATCCAGGGCAGCGTCCAGGATGGCCTGGATTCGTGTCTGTTGGCGACGCAATTGCAATTCAGAGTGCCGGTGCTCAAGAATTTCCGCTTCCAGCGCTTTTGTATTGGCCATCAGGCCGTCGGTAAGCAACTGCAGGTGCATTCTCTCGACATCCACCGCCACACCTGGCTGAACTTGCCTGGGGGCGTCTTCATGGAGAACTTCAGCGATAACACTGAGCAGTGCCTCTGGCTCTATCGGTTTGGTGACAAAGCGGGCGGTGCCCAGGGCATGCGCCAGCGATTCGGCTTCTCCCTGACGCCATGTGGCACTGTAAAAGATAAGTTTGGTAGAGGCGATTTCCTGGTCAGCACGAATCCGTCGGGCCAGTTCGTAGCCATCCATGGTGGGCATCATCAGATCCGTTATGACAAGATCCGGACGATGTTGTTGCGCGAGTTCCAGTGCCTCGGCGCCATTCTCGGCCTCCAGAAGTTGGTAACCGCTGTACTTCAACACCGTGGACAGATACTCGCGTTCCACAGCTCGGTCATCGACGATAAGGACGCAGGTAGAACTCATGGGAGGTGGATCGAATTGTGGTTAATGGGTAAGTGCGAGGGTCGGATTACTTGTTATGAACGGTCAGCGGCGGCGGTGCGACAGGCGGGCCCGTCGGAGGAAAAAAGCAGGTGAGACACTTCCCGCAGCAGCGCCTCAGGCTCAATAGGGCGCCTGATAAAGTGGGTGGCACCAAGATTGAGGCATTCCGTGCGTTCTGCATCGGAGGTGTAGGTGGAAGAAATGATAACGAAAGGAGCTCCGGCAAGAGGTGGGAAGCGAAGGGCAAGCAGGTCCTTTCCACTTTCTGGAACCATATGAAGATCGCACAGCACCAGGTGTATATCATGCCTTTGGGCGAGTTGCATCGCTCCCCGGACGCTTAACGCGGACACCACTTTGTAACCGAACGGCTCCAGTGTGCTACGAGCAAAGTCCAGGTTGGCAGGGGTATCGTCAACGACCAGAATATTTACCCCATTTAGACTTATCGCCGTATGCTCTTTCTGTCCCCGCGCCCGCAGCGGTCCTTGATCCGGTTCGCTTGTGCTGTTCTCGCGCGAAGTTACGTTGGCCTGATCCAGATACCGACCACATCTGCGTTCCTGGGGCAGATAAAACTCGATCTGATTCACAAATGTCTCCGGCGTAATGGGCTTGCAGATATGATCGTCAAAACCTGCTGCGATCATTTTTTCGCGATCGCCTACCATGGCCAGAGCTGTTACCGCAATAACAGGCACTTTGCGCAGTTTTGGATCGGTCTTCAGATTTGCCAGCACCCCATAACCATCCATGCGTGGAAGGTTAACGTCGCAGATAATCAAGTCCGGGGTGATTTCTCTGGTCTTGGCAAGTCCATCAAGTCCGTTCTTTGCGGACACTGGATCATAGCCAAAGGCTTTCAGCAGATAAACCATTAGGTCAAGATTGGCAAGGTTATCCTCAATAATGAGGATTCGCGCAGGCATTTCCATACGTCGTAGGCTATGGGGTTTAGTGTTACAGGAAGGGAAGAACAACAGTTTGCTTTTCAATGATCATCTTAAGATACAATGATTCATTGTGGCAGATAGTTCGTTCACAGCTAAGATAATATTACAGACTTTTACAAATAAAACCTCCTAATCGACTCAATTGCCCAACGATTCTTTTTCCAGGAGAAGTCTAAAACAACTGCCATTTCCGACCACGCTCGTCACTTCAATCCTTCCGCCCAATAGTCCGGCAAGCATCTGACTTAGGTGAAGGCCCAATCCCGAGCCCTCTATGCGAGTGGTAAGCCCATTTTCAATACGGGAGAAAGGCTGAAAAAGCTTATCCAGGTGCTCAGCCTTCATTCCGACCCCGGTATCATGGACCGCCAGGTCCATTCCTCGCGGTGTGGCGGAAAGACTGATGCGAACACTGCCTTTTTCTGTAAACTTGATGGCATTGTTCGCGAGATTGATAATGATCTGGCTGACCTTGCGCTGGTCAGTTCGCATCACAATGGGCTCGGACGGTACATCCACTGTAAGCTCAAGATGCTTCACATCCGCCAGCGGACGCAAAGTCGCCGCCACACCTTCTACGAGAGAGTTGCAGTTTACAATTTCAAGATTAACCTGGACACCGCCGGACTCGATCCTGGCAACATCCAACAGGTCGTTTATCAACGCCAGTTGATGCCGGGCGCTGGAACGCACTGTTTCCAGTTGCCGCCTTTGTTCAGGCGTCAGCGGGCCGGGCAGCCCCATTAGAAGTGTGCCAGTGAAGCCAAGGATAGCATTGAGGGGGGTGCGAAGTTCGTGACTCATTGAGGCGATGAACCTGGACTTATGCCGATCCGCCGTCTCAGCCTTTTCCTTCGCCAACCGCAGCTCCTCCGTGCGCTCGGCCACCTTGCGCTCCATGCCATCGTGTGCCAGCTGGAGGGCCTGCTCCGCAACCGTGCCTGCGTGCACATCCATCAGAATTCCCTCTGCCGAAAGGGGATTTCCTGCCGGATCGCAACTAATTCGTCCCTGTACGGACCTCCATACAGCCTGTCCGTCCGGCAAGACTATACGGTACTTGTACGAGTATTCCGTTTTGTCGGTAATGGAACAGTTGAACTGCTTAATGAGCTCATCCCGGTGATCAGGATGTACGACCGCTAAAAAGTCGGAAATTGTGGCTGGCCTTTCGCGGCTGACGTCTGGCAAGTCCTCATTCTCGTCCGGCCAGATAATAGCTCCTGTCTTAGCATCCCAGCGCCAGGTGGTAATGCCGGCACCTTTCAAAACCATGCGGAGGCGTTCATTCTCTCTGTCTAAATCCCTGGCAAGAGAGCGTTTAGTTTCAATCCGGTTGATCCAGGGTACCCTTGACCACATCAGCGCGATGAAAGAAATGACAATGAAGGTGACGAATAAGGCATACCCCAGGCGCTCGTCAAACCATGCCGCAACCTGGTTCCCCGCGCGCCATTCTTCCTGAACAAGCAGCAGGAACATGGCAAACAGCAGAAGACTTGTCACTATAGTCCCTCCGAATGGAGGATTCGACGGAACTTCACGCGAGGGACATTGAGTATAATATTTGAGCATGAGTTAGAGCTTTTTAGCAGTTTGATAAATGACTGCTCTTGCCCGGCTTAATCTGGAACTCAACGCAGCTCCTGAGAGCCATGCTAATCGACCCAGGACCGCTTCCCTCTTTCTTGAGCCTCTTGTCGTCGTCCAATTCCCCAAACGGAGTAAAAATTATCCTCCCTTCTTGGACGTTCACAACAGCAACTGACGACAACGCGACGCAAACGGTGCCCCGGAAAACCCGGGGACTTTGCGCAACATGAACACCCTTGTTTCCCCGGAAAATCGAGCCATGCATAATATTCGAACGGCGAAAGCTAAGCAGGTGATCCTAAAATGAACCTCTGATCTATTATTTAGTGTAAACATTATTGAGAAACAAATCAATATTATATTTGATTGTATCTCAAATTGAGAAAGATGTAACCCCTTCAGTAATTCAACTATTTCTACTTTGGATAACGCGTATTTCGAAGGAAGTGAGACCTGGCTATCATCCCAATGTCAACTCCAGCTTTCATGCCAACCAACCCTGCGAAATAGTCTTACTCTTTCAGCGGCGGGGTCAGATCCACGCTCATGACTTCCACTATAGCGCTGCCTTCTGCCAGCAGGACGCGTGCGCGACTGCCCACCATGGCCAGATCCGGCTGACGGATCAGACGACCATGCTCATCGACAAAGAGCGCGTATCCTCTCGAAAGAGTGCCAGCCGGGCTCAATGCCCTCAGTCGTGCGGCGAGAGACTGAATCCGTTCACGGGCTCGGGAAATGAATGTGATGCGCGGATCCTGCGCTTTAAGCCTCGCGGTCAGCACGGCAAGCCTTTCGCAGTGGCGCGCCAGAGCTGTTCGCGGACCGGCAATTTTCAGACGTGCAGCCAGGGACTCCAGCCGCTCGCGATGACGCTCCAGAGCTACGCGGGGGCTCGCTGATTTCAGCCGCGCGGCCAGAGCATCCAGACGCTCACGATGGCGGCTGAGCGCAACGCGCGGACCAGCCGATTTGAGCCGTAGTTCCGCGGTGGCAAGACGTTCACGGAAGCGGCGGATGTTGTGGCGGAGATCGGAGGCGTTCCAGCGAAGGAGCAGCTTATCCAGGCCGTGATGTGCCGCGGCGAAGCGCTGGCGCAGGGCGCTTTGCATGGCCAGCTCCAGATCGTCCACACGCTGCTGCATCTGTCGGACGATCCGTACTGGTTCGCGAAAGACATAACTTTCCCGCGCCCTCGCAACACGGTGGCGGAGTTGCTCCAGACGGCGCTGGATGCTCTGGTTCAGCCGCTTCTCCAGCGACTGCACAATGTCGCGCAATTCCTGCCAGTTGCGGGCGATGAGTTCCGCCGCGGCGCTGGGGGTGGGTGCGCGCAAATCGGCGACAAAGTCCGCTATGGTGAAATCCGTTTCGTGACCTACGGCGGACACGGTGGGGATAACTGAAGCGGCGAGCGCTCGAGCCACGATTTCCTCGTTAAAGGCCCAGAGATCTTCCAGACTTCCGCCGCCGCGCGCCACGATCAGCACGTGCACGCGTTTAGCTGCCGGCGCGCTATTAAACGCACGGATGGCTTCCACGATTTCTTCCGCCGCGCCCGCGCCCTGCACCCTCACACCGCGTACCTGAATCAGGATTCCCGGTGCGCGCCGTTTCAGTATCTGCACAAAATCATGCACCACCGCGCCCTGCAGTGCGGTGACGATGCCGACGCGCTCGGGAAAGCCGGGCAGTTCCCTCTTTCGTTCTCGGGAAAACAGACCTTCGGCGGCCAGCTTCTGCTTCAACTCTTCAAAACGCTGCTGCAGGCTGCCAAGACCAAGCGGGCGTGCTTCCTGAACGGTGATCTGATACTGACCGCGCGCTTCGTAAACGGTAATGGTACCGCGCACGGCAATGGCCGCGCCATCGCGCATGGGGAACCGCAGGCGCGATGCCTGGGTGCGAAACATGACGGCGCTGAGTGTGGCGCCGGGATCTTTCAGCGTAAAATAGAAGTGGCCGGAGCCGGGCTGCGAGAGGTTCGAGACCTCACCCGCAACCCAGACCTCGCCCACGGTGCCTTCCAGCACTTCGCGGATGCGCCGCGTGAGATCGGAGACCGACAGTGGTCGCCGACCACCGGGCAGGAACGCATAGGGATCATGTGGATCCGATGCGCCCGTGCCGGCCCCGGAATCGCCCCTGATACCCGCGCGATGTAAGGGCGGTGGCTTATACATGGCGGGCAGGGCCGGATACCGGAGCTTGCGAAACTGGCAACTGAGATGTCAGTACTTACTCGGTGATCGTTAAGGTCTCGATCTTGTCACCCTTGCGGATCGCATTGACAACATCCATGTCCTTCGTACGGCCGAAAACCGTGTGAACGCCATCCAGGTGAGGGGTGGAGACGTGGGTGATGAAGAACTGCGAGCCACCCGTGTTGGGGCCGGCGTGGGCCATGGAGAGGGTGCCGGGGGTGTGCTTCTGCTTGTTGATTTCACACTTGATCTGGTAGCCGGGGCCGCCTGTGCCCGTGCCCTTGGGGCAGCCGCCCTGGATCATGAAGTCCGAAATCACGCGGTGAAAACTCAGGCCATTGTAGAAGCCTTCCTTGGCCAGCTTGGTGAAGTTTGCGACGGTGCCGGGAGCGTCCTTGTCAAAGAGCTCGAGATTAATGGTGCCCTTCGACGTGACCATGATTGCTTTAGGCATAGGAGAAATGACAGATGTAGATGAGAGGAGAAAGGGATCTTTGCAGATCGTTGCTTGATTGAACGGCGCCGCCCGTTTAGGGGGTGCCGCCTTCGCCAGCGCCATCATTCGACAGCAAGGGCGAAGAGGTGAATTATGCGCTTTGTTGCGGCATTTGTCGAAGCAAAAGTACATACACGAGCTGCGCTGCCACTCGCGTGTGATCTGTCGCCGCGCTACTTGTAAGCAATTGCCGCGCTCGCAGCCCCGGCAAGTGGAAGCACTTCGAAGCGCTTGAACCCGACTTCGCCGCACCACTGGCGGAAGTCTGCGCCGGTGTAATCAAACGCGTCGCCCACTTCAATTAGCATGTTAAGCGACATCAGAAGCCCCTGCGTATTCACGCGGCGCGCATCGTCAATCAGCGTTTCGATGGCGACCAGCGCGCCGCCTTCCGGAAGGGCGTCATAGGCTGAGCGGATAATGTGCATCTTTTTCTCCAGATTCCAGTCATGCAGGATGAATCCCATCGTGATGACGTCCGCTTTAGGGATTGGCGTCTGGAAGAAATCGCCGACTGCGGTAGTCACACGCTCCGTGAGTCCTGAATCCGCGATATGCTTCTTCGCGATCGGCTCAACGGGAGGGAGATCGAAGCTGGTGCACTGAAGGTGAGGATGGCGTTTGGCGACTTCGATGCTGAGAAGACCCGAAGCGCCGCCTACGTCGCAATGTGTTTTGTAGGGCGAGAAATCGAACTTCTCCGCCAGCGCCTCGCAATTGAGCCGTGACAGCCCTTTCATGGCGTTCAGAAAGATTTCCAGGCTGACGGGATCTTTGTAGAGCGCCTCAAATAGGCCCTCGCCGCCGTACTTCACCTCGTTCTGGGGTTTTCCCGTGCGCAATGCCTCCGGCAGATCATGCCAGTATTTGAAGAGGCGCACATTGAGCATCTGAAGAATCCCGCCGATGTAACGCGGGCTGGTTTCGTCAAGGAATAAGCTGCCTTCCGGCGTGTTGAAATATTTAGCGTCGGGACCTTCACCCTCGCGATCGAGAAACTTCATGGAGACAAGTGCGTCGAAAAAGTCGGCAATTGCCCGGGGATGGAGCTGTAGTTCCGCTCCCAGTTCCGCACCGGTGAGGCGGCGATTCGCCAGCCTGGTAAACAGGCCGAATTCGACCGCTGTGAGCAGAACCTTGGAGCTCCAGAAGCCAAAGGCGGTCTGCAGAATTGAGGATGGATCAGGAATAGAATGTGTACTCATGCAGTGGAGTGAATAGTAACGGACGAACTTCCGGGGTTTGATACAAAAAGCAGATCACTTCAGGGACCAAGAGCTTTGAGAGCCGTCTCTCTTTCTTCGATCCCCAATGAAATTGCACAGTGTGAATGCATCTGCTTTCACACTGATATAATGAAATGTAATGTGGGCGGAATTGCCGTAGCATTTCCCGCCGCTCTATAGTAGTCTGCCGCCACCAGCACACAATAAACGCATGGAACCCCGCGAGCATCCCTTTTTCGCAGGCATCCACGGCAGCGCCGCGGAGCGGCTGCTAGGCGCAGCGAGCACGAAAACCGTGCCCGGCCGCACGGTGCTGTTTAAAGAAGGCTCCCCCGCCGACTGCGTTTACCTGGTGCTGGACGGCGAAGTGCAACTGACCAAGACAGAGCCCGCGGGTCAGAGCGAAGTACTGGCGCAGATGACGGTTGGCGACTACTTCGGCGAGGTCGGCATTCTGGATGGAATCGGCCGCAGCACAGGCGCGATAACCAGTTGCGAGACTCGCGTAACGTGTATCCCTGCCGGGCCGTTCATGGAAGTGCTTAATTCAGAGTCCGGCAGCGTTTGCGTCCACATCTTCAAGCGTATTCTGGGCCAGCTGCGCAATACCAACGAGCGCTACCTTTCCGCCATGTTGCAGAAGGAGAAGCTGCAGTTGGTGGGCGAAATGGCGGGCACCATCATCCATGATTTCAAGAATCCCATCACGGGGATCCAACTCGCTGCGGAACTCATTGGCATGAAGCATGGCAATGACCCGATGACGACGAAGTACTGCAAGCTGATTGGGCAGCAGACCGAGCGTATGGTCAGCATGGCTCAGGAGCTTCTGGATTACTCCAAGGGATCGCCGAATCTTGATCGCAAGACCGTGCATATCCGGGATTTCCTGCAAAACTTTGAAGCCCTGAACGCGGACTACGCCGCCAAAGCGGATTGCCTGCTTACGGTGAATCCCGCCGATGCATGGGTATCCGTGGATGCAGGCCGCATATTGCGGGTCTTGCAGAATCTGCTGACCAACGCCGTGGAAGCGCTGGATGGCCGGCCCGGCCAGGTGGAGCTGCATACTGAAGTCCGTCAGGAAGGCTGGGTGCTGATCACCATGAGCGACAACGGCCCGGGCATTCCGGAGAAGATTCGCGCCACTCTTTTTCAGCCCTTCGTCACGTACGGCAAGAGAATGGGCACCGGCCTGGGAATGGCGATTGCCAAAACGATCATAGAAGCGCACGGTGGTACCATCGACTTTGAGACAGAGCTTGGCGTCGGCACTTCCTTCCTGCTGTGGCTGCCGGTAGTGCCGGGACCTCTGGTAGAGCTGAATGGCGAAACGGATAGTCCCGAAGCTGCGCTGGCTACCTGATTGAGTTTTGTTTCGTTCCACACATGGATTCTATGCCGTTTACCAGCCCTCAACGGCAATCAGGAATCCTCTGGCGACTGATAGCGGGCGTTGTGCTGGGGATTGCCCTTTTTGCCCTGTGGCTGGGACTATCGAGAACATCGACGAATTCCGAGACTTCAATTTCCAGTGTCGCCCGCGCTGAGAAACAGCGTGCTCTTGAGGCCGAGGATCAGCGTCTCAAGGCATTGAAAGAAATTAAGCTGAAAGAAGTCGAAGCAAAGATTCTGCAGTGGCCTGAGGATGATCAAACCAACGGCGAAGCGCTATACAAACAGGGAGAACTCTTCCTGACTGGCCACGGAGTTCCCCAGGACGAAATGATGGCTCGTGTCTGGTTTGAAAAAGCCGCTTTCGAGGGCAGTGATGCTGCCCAGTATTCCCTTGGTGTCATGTATCACAAGGGCAAGGCCACGATCAAAAGTCTGACCAAGGCGCGGCGATGGTATATGCGGGCTACCAGCCAGGGTAATCAGGACGCCCGCAAGGCACTCGGAGCTCTCAACCTCGAAGCGCTTGCGTTGTACCAGAAAGATGCAGATGCGGGGGATGACGATGCTCAGGTGAAACTGGGATTGATTTATCAAGGCGCTTTTGGAGTGCCTCGGGACTATAAACTGGCGTTAAAGTGGTTTCAGAAGGCCGCAGATCAGGGAAACGTATCCGCCTTTAGCATGGTGTCTGCTTCTTATGTTAGTGGTCTGGGAACCGCGCAGGATATTCCGCTCGGTATCGAATGGCTGAACCGAGCTGTTCAGGCTAATGATCCCGCTGCAATGCGTGGAATGGGACTGCTCTACAGAATGCGATATATGTCGGATACCGGTATTTTGTCTAAACTGGGTTTAAAAGGCGGCCGGGAGCCCGCACTAGCCCGGGAGTGGTTTCTGAAAGCTGCGGAGAAAGGGGATGATCAGGCAAGGTTATATTTAGGTGTTATCTATCTCGAAGGGACAGAAGTGGCTAAAGATTACGCCGCCGCGCGCCATTGGCTGGAGAAAGCGGCGCTGCAGAGCCAGCCGGCGGCTCAGGCAAACATGGGGTTTCTGTATGAGAACGGCTATGACGTAAAGCAGGACTTTCGTCGGGCGTATGTCTGGTATAAGCGTGCCGCCGCTCTTCAGGATTGCTTTGCACAGGAAAAACTTGGAGAGCTTTATTACTATGGACTAGGCGTGAAACGGGACTATGCACTTGCTATCAGGTATTTTGAGAAAGCCCTGTCCAACCCGGTGCCAAACCAGGGAGCCGTGGCAAATGCACAGTGGCATATGGGCGCAGCATACTACGTGGCTACAGGGGTTCCGCGGGATTACGCTAAAGCTTTTGAACTCTTTAAGAAAAGCGCCGACACTGGACTCTCTGGAGCTCAGGCATGGCTGGGCGATTGCTTTTACCACGGCTACGGAACGGAAAAAGACCGTCCTAAAGCTTTGCACTGGTATGGCAAAGCAGCTGAGCAGGGCGACGCACGGGGACAACAGCGACTTGGCATGATGTTTTATGACGGCGACAGCGTGCCGCAGGATATGAATAAAGCCCGGGAGCTTTTGGAGAAAGCATCTGCGCAGGATGACGTCGAAGCGCACTATACGTTGGGTTACATGTACGCGAATGCCGAGGGAGTGGCGAAGGATTATGATAAAGCCCTGTATTATTGGGAAAAGAGCGCAGCAAAGAATTTCGGATCCGCGCAGATGATGCTGGGCTGGCTTTACTATCAGGAAGACAACACTTTTCTGGACTACAAGATGGCTCGCAACTGGTTAGAAAAAGCAGCTGAAAATGAGATGGACGGAGCCATGTGTATGATGGGCTACCTGTATGAAGAAGGAAAGGGAGTCGCGCAGGATTACGCGAAAGCGCGCGAGTGGTATGAAAAAGCCGCCACCCACGGCAATGCAGATGCAAAAGCAAATCTGAAAAGGCTCGTTGGCGAGCCGGCTGAGTAATTTGAGAGCCAGACGTGTACTGCTTTACGAAGCATCAGGCAGTTTCCAACACGCTGTCCAAAGGCAGATCCGCCTTCAGGCCGCTGGTGGCGATCCACTCGGGATTGTAGAGCCTGGACATGTACTTGTGGCCGGAGTCGCACAGAATAGTCACCACGGTCCGGCCGGGACCATACTTGCGGGCAAAACGGGCGGCGGCTGCGATGTTGATGCCGGAGCTTAGCCCCAGAAAGATCCCTTCTTCGCGGCGCAGTTGCTGGATAACGGTGAATGCCGCCTGATCTTCGATCCGGAATGCTTCATCTACCGCAAAATCCGCGATGTTTTGCGTTACGCGGCCCTGGCCAATGCCTTCCGCAACGGAATCCCCATCGTCGGTATCCAGATTGTGGTTTGTAAACCAGGACCACATGGCCGCGCCGTACGGATCCGCGCAGATGGTGCGCACGGCGGGGTTGCGCTCCTTAAGAAAGTTGCTGGTACCTGCCAGCGTTCCGCCCGTGCCTACCGAGGCCACGAAGGCGCTCACCGTGCCTGCGGTCTGCTGCCAGATTTCGGGGCCCGTGGTGCGGTAGTGGGCGTCACGGTTGTCAATGTTATCGAACTGATTGGCCCAGAACCAGCCGTTCTCCTGAGAGAGACGCTGCGCCACCTTATTGTAGTTGCCTGGATCCTTGAATGGCTTCTGCTCCACCACAATGACTTCGGCACCCAGCGCTTTCAGCAATGCAATCTTCTCCGGCGCCTGATTGCCGGGAATGACAATCACCACCCGGTAACCTTTACTCTGACCGATTACCGTCAGCCCGATTCCCGTGTTGCCGGCGGTGCCTTCCACAATGGTATCACCCGGCGACAGCGCCCCACGAGCTTCGGCGGACAGGATGATGCCAAGGGCAGCACGGTCCTTTACCGAGCCGCCAGGGTTCATGAACTCCGCCTTGCCCAGAATTTCGCAGCCGGTGAGTTCCGACAGAGCACGAAGGCGCAGCAGCGGAGTGTTGCCTACATGTCCTTCCACCCCGCGATAGACGGGGGCGGGCGCCGGGGTGTTGACGGAAGCGATGGCAGGCAGATCGGTGTCGTTCGGTTTCATTTCCTTCTTTATTATATAGCTTTCGACGTTGTTTGGCCAGCGCGACTCTTTATCGTGTAAAATTGGGCTTATTGCCGTGCACCGCGTGTGTGATTGTGTATGATGCTTAGAAGACAAGCGCAGGAGAGTAAGCCGAAGGTTCCCGCTATGATTATCCGAGCCATCAGCTCTCTTGCCGCATGGTCCTGGCAGCGGCGCCTTTTGCTGGCGGGCAGCGCCATTGGGCTTGCCGTGCTGGTATTGATGGGGGTGCTGGTATTAAGCAGCTCCCTGGCGGGCACTCACTTTCGCAAGGCCACGCTCTGTTGCCTGGCATGGAATCCCGACGGGACTGTACTGGCAGCTTCATATGGTGACGGTTCTGTTGACCTGCTGACCTACGACGGCCAAGGCTGGGTTTCCGCGCGAAGGCTTAAACTTGCTTTTTCCAATTCGGAACGCCGGGGTGGTCCTTTCACCAGCCTCGTGTGGAGCCCGGACGGCAAAATGCTGGCAGGGAATCATGGTTACGTTACCTATGTTTATAAGGTTTCTGACGGGACTGAGCTTCTTAGCTTGTATGAGCTGAGATTTAGCAACCTCATGCATCCGTATTTGATCGTGAGCTGCGGCACGGGAATCCAGCACTACGACAATCATTTAGCGTGGAGTCCCGACAGCCTGCGGTTAGCGATAATGGGTTGCATTACTGATGATATCGCCATCTGGGAGGTGGGTTCCGTTCAGCCGGTGCCCGTATGGGGCAATGACGTGGGTGCCAAACCACCCAAAGTCGCAGATCTTGATAAGGAGAAGATCATGTACTACCTGAGTGGCAACGCCAAAGCTTATGCGGCCAGCGGGGATCCCGGGCTAAAGCCGAGCTATGCTTCAGTAACATACGGCCCTGACAATCCTGAACCACTCGCCTCATCGCCCATGGCGTTTCAAAGCATCACCTGGACTGCTGATGGTAAGCGATTGCTGATCGTCCCGAATCTTGGGATGAAAGCCTGGTGTGGTATCAGCACCTTCTGCCCGGAGAAACGGAGATGGATGTCGATCAGCAGCACGTTCGACTGCGAGCATGTGGTCCCCAGCCCTGACGGGAGACGTCTGCTTATCGCGTACCATCGGAGAATTGTCAACCCTTCCAATCTCTATGACTATAAAGCTGAGGCTGAGTTCACCATCCGCACAGCGGATGCTCTTGATGAGCCATTAACGCCCGAAAACGTAAAGGTGCCGTATGTCATTCACTATGGTAAACGCGGATCTTACGGGACCGTAGATCCTGGAGCTGTGACGCCTGTTTACACGTGGAGCCCCGCCGGGAACCGTGTCGCCTGCACCATGGTGGTCGCTGATCCGGACAGTGACTGGCCGATGGAAGGGCTGGAATCAAAAGTCATGATATGGGACGCGCCAAGCTGTGCTCTTCAGACTTCCATTGTCACCACTTATCGTGAGAAGTTTTATGAACTCCGGTACGATCTTTCGATTGCTTTTGGAGCCGCCGCTTTATCTATTCATCCTCAGCTGGATAAAGTAGCCGAAGGCGAAAACATTCGCGTGAAACGCTTCGACTCGGTTGAGTTGTTCAGCATGGTGCGTGTAAAGCCAGTGCGCAGGGCAGTCCCTTAGTAAGGCGCCTGCCAGCGCGGGAATGGAAGAAACAGCGATTTTCTGGATTGACCCGGATT
>JBGGNE010000094.1:0-9810 GCA_041287705.1 Methylacidiphilales bacterium
GAGCTGGCCCGGATAAGCAATTTCAAGTTGGCTTATCAGAAAATCGGCGAATCCATAAATGTCCTGTAGCTTCCAGGGATTCGAAGTCGGCTGTTGGGATTTATTGCGTTTTAGATTTCGTAGTGAATCCCAGGTTATGAACTCTACTGGTATTTCTGCCTTTTTGTAATCAGGACATATTCTCAGGAATTCCGGGATGTATTGTTCCGCGTGCAGAGGGCTTGCAAAATGCTCTGCGTTCCCAAAGGCAAGCCATTGATTAAATTCAGTGCTTTCAAGATGTAGCGCGTAAAAATCTTCGAAATTGTGAAAGGAGAAACAGAAGTTAGGAATCCCAGGCGGCCTCTTAGCGTAATTTTCTGCACACTTCTTGTGATTTCTATGGTAGAGATCAAAGTCCGCCCATATTTGTATAGAGGCCTTTTTATTATCTCTGCGCACGGAGCTGTACTGATTTTTGAGATTAGAAAAGACCCCGCTTTTGGTTACTGCACTTTGCGGACCTATAAATTTAACGGGCGATTCGAATGCGCCTGGCTTAAGTGGTTGTTTCTCAAGAAAAGCTTGTAACTGTTGCAAGTATGCTCTCTCGGATTCCCCTTCGCACACAATAAGATGACGGATACCAGGCATAGAATTTCTCAGAGTGCCGGATGAGGAACGCCAGAATAGTATCCCGCAAGATATTGCTTCCTGAAGTTGGTCACATTTCGAATTTTTTCACCTTCTTCTTTCGCCTCAACCAGACGACGCACTAAAGTTCCATTGGCCAGTGTCTTCCTCACCAGACTAATTTCCGAAATCCGGAGTATGGAGTCATCCAGAATGTCGGTATTATGAGTAGTAAAAAAGAGCTGAGCTCCCTTCTTGTTATAGCGGCGCAATTTAAACAGACTTATAATTTCTCTTGTAAGCAGGGGATGTAGTGAACTTTCAAGCTCATCAACCAGCAGTACTCCTCCTCGTTCAAGTGCGTAAAGTACTAATCCTATCAGCCCCGCAAGTCTTTGAGTGCCGGCAGACTCATGTCTGAAAAAGTTTAGTTTTGTTGGGTTACCAGAAATATCCGTATGGGTTGCTGTAATGTTGATCCCATGTGTCATGCCTGTTTCGCTGTTGGTCAATGTGGAGTCAAAGTCATGGTCTTCATTGGCGGCCAGTTTTTTTTGATCAATTTCAAGCTCAGTGATATCTATATCCAGCCGACGAACGATTTCCGTTATTTTTTTTAATGCAGCATCTTCGGTATCATTCAGAGCCAATGCCAGCAATTTGACAATTACGGGTAGAGGAACGGGATCAGGGTCTACACGTACCATCAATCTTTTCTTGAAGAAGCTGAAGGCATTTTTAAGGTCCGAATTAAGCCCAAGATATCCCAGCCCAATGCGATGAAGAAAAAGTTTTATTTGTTTCCCTTCACCGTCTGAACATTCTACCCGCAATACTTCGGCAAGTTTATCACGTGTATAAATCTTCGAGAGTATCTGCTCCGAAAACTCGGCCTCCAGATGGCGAACGCTATAAAGTAGCTTACCGGATTTCTCCAGACTTTCTTCTATGATTTCCGTTTCATTATACGTAATGGCATATTGGAAATCTACCTCATCCAAAAGAAACTCAATATGAAATGTGGTATTAGCAAATTTGCGATTGAGTAGATTAGGCTCAAAATAATCTGTCAATGTGTCGCCGAAGCTCACCATGTTGCTTAATTCAGCAATAGCCTTCAGAAGATTAGTTTTACCTGATGCATTGGCACCAAAGTAAGCCATGCAGGGTACCAGCCGGTAGTTGGCTCCTGCCTCCAGAAACGGCCAGGTATTTTGATCCTTGTAGCCATTAGGGGCCTTCCCTTCGCCATAAGAGAAATCCAGCCTGAGCTCCAAAATGGATCTGTAGTTCCTGACGTAAAATGACGATAGCATGAAAATCCGTTCTTTTATACACGTTTCAGCCCAATTCGTCTCGAGTCAAACTATTATGTGCAGAATATCTGTTTATTTAGCGCGCATGGTTTTAGGGGGGCAAAGTTGCTCATTAAAAAACTGTTGCCGAAGAAGAGGGCGTTACTCCTTCCCCTCATCCGACTTCAGTCCTTCTCCGCGGTCCTGGCGGTTGAAGTTGACGTAGATGCGGG
This sequence comes from Methylacidiphilales bacterium, assembly GCA_041287705.1. GTDB lineage: Bacteria > Verrucomicrobiota > Verrucomicrobiia > Methylacidiphilales > UBA1321 > LW23. The sequence goes on from JBGGNE010000094.1 coordinate 2,141, forward strand.
CGTTGGATTGCAGGGAGAGTTCGCGGAGGGTTTCCAGTTCGCGGAGGCGGAGGAGTTCGGGGTAGCGTTGGTAGAGGGCGGCGATCTCTTCGCGGGCTTTGACGGCTTCGATTTCGGCGGCGCGCTTCTGGCGCTCCATTTCCAGGCGGGCTTCGGCTTCCTGGATTTCGGCGCGGAGCTGTATGTCGCGGGCGGCCCACGTTGCATCGTCTCTGGCGCGCGCGGCCAGGGTCTGGGTTTCGGCGGCGGTGCGGGCCTCGATAAGCTGGGCCTGGCTGTTGCGTTCGGCGGCCAGCACGCGGTTCATGATGGCCTGGAGGTCGCCCGGGAAGATGAGGTCTTTGATGTCGGCGCGCAGGATGGCGACGCCGTACGCGCCCACGATGGCGGTGAGGTCGCGCAGGATTTCTTCGCTGAGCTGGTTGCGGTTGGTGAGGATGGTGTCGAGCGTCATGGCGGCCAGGCTGCGGCGCGCGGCCAGCTGGACGTCGCTGTAGAGGCGCTCGGCGTAGTTCTCCACTTTGTTGACGGCGGCGATGGGATCGGTAATGCGGAACTGCACGAGGACGTTGACGCGCACGGCCACTTTGTCGGCGGTCAGGATTTCCTGGCCCTTGATGGTGAGCTCGCGCTCGCGGATATCCACCTGGATGACTTCGACTTTGGGCGTGCGGCGGAACGGTGTGCGGATGTGGACGGGGATAAGGTGCAGGCCGGGCTCCATCTGGCCCTTGATGACGCCATCCTCAAAGCGCACGCCACGGTGGGAATCGCGGATGATCAGTTCCTGCTCGGGATAAAACAATGACTTAAGGAGATTCATGATAATAACGTTGCAGAGTGTGAAGCCGGACCTCTGTGTATAGATGCTGATAGTGATGCTGCTGCGGCCAGTGCGGATTCAGATTCAGATTCTGACTCTGATGGGATGAAGGCGCAGGGCAGGTGCTGTTGCCGGGGCTTGGCCTGTTGTGCTGGTAGAAAAGGAGCAGCGGCAATGGCAGCTTGCAGTCAGTCAGTCAATCGGTGACAATATCGGGAGTAGATTAGCAGTGACAGGCTATATCTGTTAAGACGGAGGTAGCAATCGCATCAGACGAGTCCGGGGATATTCTGATGATGAAGGGAGGTGAGGGAGCGAGGGGAAGAGGGAGCAGAGGTCGTGGCAGCAGAAGGAGGAAGAGGAGAAAAAGATGTGGCCCCGTAGCCAGGTCCATGTGGTGTACGGCGAAGGAACGATTGCGCCTTTTAGGATCAACATGTGTTGACAAATTGCTCAAACCGTCGCCGCACCTTACCCAGCCGGGGTTATCGTGCAGGCTATCGGATGATGAGGAGAGAATCAAGCGGAAAGATAGCTCTTGTAACCGTATGTGTGTGCAGGCTGTTGATTTGGGTGGCCTGGATGGAGATGTGCGTCACGGGAGAGGGGAGTTATTCACCACGAAGACACAAAGACACCAAGTTTCGGAGGGAGTAAAAAGGGCAGGGGGAGAAGTCGGGGTGAAGTGGATGTTGGTTGTTCCTGGGTTCTTCTGTTTTCCCCCGTTGCGGTCGTCGCGCCGTAGCGACCGTTGCGTTGATAAATGAAACGCGAATGGCAACCCGTCATGGTGTGGCTAAGCCTTAACATTTTTCAACGCAACGGTCGCTACGCCGCGACGACCGCAACGGGGGAGGGGAGGAGGGCTGGTGGGGACGAGGAATGCAACTTAAAGGTGTCTGGCTCTGGCGTCTGGTACTATGGTCTGTGGCTTGCTTTTGTGCGGTGAAAAGTTACATTTACATGTCTGCCTGAATCCTGTGCTGGCAGGTTTCCCTATGGAAGTCTCTGTAGTTGAGCCGTTTTCTTTTTGGTCTTGATGTCTCTTATAATGAGATAAGAATTCGATGCTCCTGGTATCGGTTTACATTATTCATTAATATGTTGGGCACGGAAGTGGCGAAGCGCTATACGCATTGCGGTTCCGTTCCTCGTACCGCAATACAACATTATTGCCGGCATGCGCGCGACTTCTTTCTCTATACTGTGGGCCTTAGCCTTAACGCTACGGAAGGCGACGCGCGACCTGTTCTTCATGCGGGTGCGTTGCGGCAGCGGCCTTGTCTTGTTCAGCGCGTTGGCGCGCGGTCAGGGCTACTGGCACTCGTGGCCAATGTTGCGACGCAGAAACAGGCACAGCGACTTGTTATAGAACACTATCGCAATAAAAATACATTTGGCGCTGGCTATAGAGTCCGATCTTTATCTAATATGGAAAAGATATGCAATGCACCGGGCGTCCGGATATCCCTCTCTTTGCCCTGGCTCCGGCCGGGTCAGTATGGAGGGACTCTTGAACGGACGGGCTTTCCGGGGCGGCGCGTATCATGGGCTGACGGAAGATGCCCGGAATCCTGCTGAAGACTCGGTCCGCCTCTCCGGGTGCGATATCGGGTGCTCGACGGATTGCACGAAGACGACGAACATCGGCCAACCCGAACCTTTACTGAACCGCGGCTTTCAAAACTGGAATTATCTGGTGCTAAATATGGCGGCATGGCTGGAAGGCCGTTCCTGTAATACAGGGGTTTTAGCGCACTTATTAGTACCTGCTAGCGGCATCTATTCTATATGACGACTCCTGCTCTTGGTGAAGAAAATGCGGAAGCAATAGCGCAAGCTGAAGAAGCTGCGGCTGCTGCGGAAAGCCCTGCGGCTGAACAGATGTCGGACCTCGATGCCGTTCAGTTTTGCCGCAATGCCTATGTAGCCGTGCAGAACGAAATCGCCAAAGTGGTGGTAGGGCAGACGAAGGTGGTGGATGAGATCCTGATCTCTATCTTTACCCGCAGTCACGCTTTGCTGGTGGGTGTTCCCGGCCTGGCCAAGACGCTGCTGATTTCCACACTGGCCAAGACGCTGCATATGTCCTTCAAGCGTATCCAGTTTACGCCGGATCTGATGCCGTCCGACATTACCGGCACCGAGGTGATTTACCAGGATCCCAGCTCCGGCCAGAAGGAATTCAAGTTCATGCCGGGCCCGCTATTCGCCAATATTGTACTGGCGGATGAAATCAACCGTACGCCGCCCAAGACGCAGGCCGCCATGCTGGAGGCCATGCAGGAGCGCCGCGTTACCGTAGGCGGTAACACCCACAAGTTGCCGGTGCCGTTCTTCGTGCTTGCCACGCAGAATCCGCTGGAGCAGGAAGGTACCTACCCGCTGCCGGAAGCGCAGCTGGACCGTTTCATGTTCCTCATCAACGTGGATTACCCGTCGGAGGAGGAAGAACTGCTGGTGATGAAGATGGGCACCGGCATGAAAACCTCGGAGCCGCAGGCCGTGCTAAGCATTGAGCACGTGCTGTTTATCCAGGAGACGGTGAAATCCGTACCCGTGGCGGACCATGTGTACCGCTACGCGGAGAAGATTGTGCGCAGCACACGCCCCAAGCAGGAGGACGCGCTGGATTACTGCAAACGCTACCTCAGCTTCGGCGCCGGTCCGCGCGCCAGCCTCAGCCTCATTATGGCGGCGAAGGCGCACGCGCTGGTGCAGGGCCAGGTGTATGCCGGCTGCGAAAACGTGGCGGCGGTCGCGCACTCCATTCTGCGGCATCGCATCGCGCCGAATTTCAGCGCGCAGAGCGAAGGCATTACCGCGGATGATATTGTGCAGAATGTGCTGCAGTCCATTCCCCAGCACGGTTAATGCATATCCATAACGGTTGACTGATGACGGGGCTGATGTCGTAGCGGTGCGGCTTCCCAGCGCTGTGTATTTACGCAATGCAACATTCTTTTCTTGATCCGGACGCGATTTCGCGCGGCGAAGCGCTGGGCATTCTGGCGCGCACCGTGGTGGAAGGCTACCGCGTGGGTGAGCATAAATCGCCGTTTCGCGGCTTCGCGATAGAGTTTGCCCAGCACCGCGAATATACGGCCGGCGATGATATTCGTCACCTGGACTGGAAGGTTTTAGGAAGATCCGACCGCTATTACATTAAGCAGTACGAGCAGGATACCAACTTTGTCGCGCATCTGGTTCTGGATGGCAGCAGCTCCATGCTCTACGGCTCCACGCCGCTGACCAAGCTGCACTTTGGCAAAGCCCTGGCCGCGTGCCTGGGTTACCTGGTGCTGAGTCAGCGCGATGCCATTACGTTCTCGCTGTTTGATACAGAGACGCGGGAGTATGTGCAGCGTACGGACAGCATGAGCAAGATTCATCATTTGATGAATCGACTTGCCGCTTTTAATGCAGCGGAAGCCACGCGTATAGGCAAAGCTCTGGAGGAAGTCTCCCGCAAGGCGCGCAGTCGCGGTATTGTAATGATTATCAGTGACTTTATGGATACGGAGGAGGACTTTGCGAAGGGGATGCAGCGTCTTCGCTTTACGGGCCAGGAAGTCATTGTGTTTCATGTGCTGGATCCTTTTGAAATAACGTTTCCCTTTACCGGTTCGTGGCGCTTTCAGGGGCTGGAAGGTGAAGAGGAAATCAAGACTTCGCCGGCGGATATACGTAAGGCTTATCTGAAGAATTTTGACGCGTTCCGTACACGTATACGAGGTATATGTGAGAAGTTTCAGGCTCACTATGTACTGGCGGATACCGGTAAGCCGCTGGCGGAAGTGCTGAGCGGTTATCTGGCGTTCCGCAGCATGGTGGGTAAGGGAGGGCGGTAAACGCTATGAATTTTCTTTTTCCTGGCATGCTGTTCGGCATGGCGGCGGTGGGTATTCCTGTCGCCATACATCTGCTGAACAAGCTCCGCGTGCAGCGTACGCAGTGGGCGGCCATGCGGTTTTTGCAGGAGACGGTGCAGACGAATCAGCGCCGGCTGCAGATTGAGGATCTGCTGCTGTTGCTGCTGCGCTGCGCCCTGGTGGCGCTGCTGGTGGCCGCGTTTGCGCGCCCGGTGTGGATGCGTCTGGTGGATGGACCCGGCGGTGGCGACGGCCCGGTCGCGGCGGTCATTCTGCTGGATAACTCCATGAGCATGAGCCAGAGCGACGGCGTGGAAACGCGCTTTCAGCTCGCCAAAAAGGAGATCCATAAGTGGCTGGAAGCGGCGGATGCCAACTCGCTGGCCGCGCTCTTTCTGGTCTCCGACCGCGCGGTGCCGATGATCGCGCGCCCCGGTAACGACTTTACGCTGTTTCGCCGCAACCTGGAGCTGGCGGAAGTCTCCGAGCGCGGCTCCGATCTGTGCGAGGGAGTGCGCGCGGCCTACCAGGCGCTGAAATCGCTCGCGGATCATCGCTGCGAAATCTGGATCTATACAGACAGTCAGACGCCCGCCTGGGCCCGCATGGATGAGATGAAGAAGCTGCAGGCGGCCAATCCTCACGTTAAAATCCGGCCCGTGGTGCTGGGTGCGGCGGGCGAGGCCAATCTGGCGATCACCGATCTGCGGCCCGAGGGCGGCGTCCCTGCCGTCAACCAGCCATGCCGCCTTCAGATTGCCGTGGCCAACTATGGCGATAAACCCGCCGAGGGCATCCGCGTCACGATCTCCGTGGATGGCGCCGCGCCTTCCGACGAAACCGTGCTGCCCCGCATTGAGCCCGGCGCAACGGTAAGCGTGAATCTCTTCGCCCACTTTATCAATGCGGGCTATCACAGCGTCACGGCGTCGATTCCCCCGGATCGCCTGGCGGAAGACAACACGCGCGTCACCGCCGTGCAGGTGGTCGATCACGTGCGCGTGCTGGTAGGGGAGGGGAGTCCCGAGGGGGGCGTTGTCGATCGGGACGGCTACTTCCTCATCAACGCGCTCTCGCCTGTGTCGGCGGACCGCGCGGCTCGTTATTACCTGAAGGTTAACAGTGTGCCCTTCAGCGAGGCTTCCCGCGGCTCGCTGGACGCGTATGATATCATTTTTTTGTGTAATCCCGGCGATATCTCGGATTCCATGGCGAAGACGCTGACGACCTACGTGTCGCAGGGCGGCAGCCTGGTTATCTTTCCCGGCAATAAAACCGACGTAAAGCGCTGGAGTACCAACGCCGCGCTGATGGATCTGCTGCCTGCTGTCATGGAAGGCGAGGGCGGTCGCCCGTTCGTGCCGAAGGATCCCGTGGCATGGCAGGATCGCCGGTTCGATCACCCCGTTACCGCGCTGTGGAATGATACCTCGCAGGGAAGCCTGGGCGCGGTGCGCATGTCCAAATACTTTAAGCTGAAGGAGAAGCCGGAGAAGGCCAAGGATGGCTCCAACTCCACCCGACCGGGCGGTGATCCCGCCGTTATCGCCCGCACGGGCGGCAATGAGCCCGTTGGCGTGGAATGGGCGTATGGACGCGGCCGCGTGGTGCTTTTCGCCAGCGGTGCTACGCCGCAGTGGACGAATCTGCCGCTGCACCCCGCGTTTGTGGCGCTGACGCAGCGTCTCGTGGGTTATCTGAACCGCCAGCAGGCCGCGCGGCTGGTGCTGCGTCCTGGTGAGACATTTGAAGTCCCTGTGGCGATGGAACTGCTGGGCAAGGATTTCTCCGCCGTCACACCGCGCGATAAGGCTCGACGCGTGGCGGGCCGTATCGACGTCTCCAACGGGCAGGCGACGCTGCGTTTTCGCGATACCAGCGCCACGGGCGCGTACCAGCTTTTTCTGGGCGACGAAGCGGCGCCGCTGGCGGTCTTTGCCGTGCAGGCGGACGCGGCGGAATCAGACGTGCGGCAGCTGGATCGTGCGGCGGTGAAGGAGTTCTCCGAAGGACCGAAGCTGGCCGATGCCTCCGCCGCCACGACGCCCAAGCCCGGCGAGACTGCTCCGGCACCGCCCGCGGGCGGCACCGCGCCGGTGACAGCTACGGCTGCCAAAAGACTTGAAGTGGGCCGGGAGTTCTGGACGCAACTGATATGGGTGGCCGCCATCATTGTTTTGGTAGAAGGCTTTATGGCGCACAGATTTAGCCGATCGCTGTAACGAACGGAAATTGCGGACGAAACGACGACGACATGACGAACTGGCTGCTTCAACTTTTTACTTCAGGCGATAAACTCCCGCCCGGCTCCGAGTGGCGCGTGGGTTTTGATGGAATGTCGCCCGGCTGGGCTCTTGTCATCTGGATTATCCTGAGCGCGGCCACAGTGGCCTCGTATATCTATTACGCCAGGGATGTGCCGCGCCGTTGGCAGCGCGTGATGATGATCCTGCGCATCCTGGTTATCGGCCTTGTGCTGCTGCTTCTCACCAAGCCGGTGGTGCACCTCACGATCAACGAGCCGGTACGCCAGAACCTGCTGGTCCTTGTGGATACGTCTACCAGCATGCAGCTCAGCGATCGCCGCACCTCCCCGGATGATCTGAAGCGCGCAGCCATCGCCGCAGGCAAGCTGGATCCGAAGCTGGGTCTGAAGCAGAACTTATCCGGCGAACTTCCCAAGGAACTTGCTACCGCCACGCGCTGGGATCTGCTGAACGCCCTGGCCAGGAATGATCGCCTGAAGCTCTGGACGCGTCTGCAGGAGAAGTCGAACCTCTCGTTCTACCGCTTCGGTCGCGATGCCGTAACGCTGGGCGTGATGGAACCAGGCGGCGGCCGGCAGCAGCTTGATAACACCGACGCGGTCGATTTCTTCCGCAATATTCAGCCGAACGACGCCGCCACCGGTATAGGCGAGGGCCTGCGCCAGGTGCTGGAGCAGAACCGCGGCCAGGCCGTGGCGGGTATTCTGG
>JBGGNE010000095.1:0-3937 GCA_041287705.1 Methylacidiphilales bacterium
TTCATTTCCGAAACGGCATGCATCTGCACCCGGCCGATCTCGATAGTGCCGGCAGGGTTCAGCTGCGAGTAAAACTTAACCAGGGCCGGCGGCATGCCCAGTTGCTGCATCAGTCTTAAGGCGCCGAGCTCGTGCGGCGAGGCCAGGCTGCCGGCGCGCACACCTGTGCGTTCTGTCAGCAGCGACATATAGAAGGGGATCTTGGACATGCGGTGCGATTGAAGGGGCGGGCACAGCATTCCGCCCCCGGATGTAGCGTTTACGCCTTGGGCTGATGCGATACGGTATGCCATGTCAGCTGGCGGCACTGTGGGCATACCCGTTTCCATGTTGGGTTACCGGCGGCCTTCCACCGGATGCCGCCCAGATCCCACACAGAGCGCGAGTGTCCGCACGGGCAGGTGACGATCCATTCGCGAGATTCTTTCTCAATAGAGGATCTCCACGACGATGGCAGCAGAGCCATTACCCAGCGCTGCGTAGTGCTAAGGTTGGTTTGCATACAGGTGTTTGGTTCATCTGTTCACGGGCCGAACAGCCCCGTGCATGCTTGAAGAAGGATTACTGCTTAGTTTCGATGACCACCGCAGTGCCGTAGCATAATACTTCGGCCACGCCTTCCATTACCTCATTAGCATCGTAGCGTATGCCGATAATGGCATTGCCGCCAACCTGCGCAGCGTGCTGCAGCATCAGATCAAAGGCCTGTGCGCGCGCCTTTTCACAAAGCTCCGTATAGATGGTGATGTTACCGCCAAAAAGGGTCTGTATGCCACCCATCATATTGCCGATTACCGAGCGGGAGCGACATACCACGCCGCGCACCACGCCCAGGGAGCGGGTGACGCGATAGCCCGGCAGTTCGAAGCCGGTTGTTGTAAAAAGGGGGTCCATAATGGTTATACGCGGCTAAATCGTTAATTTGTTGGCGATTGCCATTAAGCTGACATGAAAAGATTAGACAAAGCAAGACTATCCGAGATTGCGTGTATTGCGACTTCGGCGGCAAACTGGGCGCCGCATGTCTTCCACCATCTCCGCCGCCTCTTCCTCTTCTTGCGCTTCCGCATCACTGACACCTCATGGACCGGGCTTCTCCTTCATCGACACGGTCGAAATGGTGAGCACTACGACCGCCGCCGATGCAAAGACTGCTGCCAGGGCCACCAAATTCCTGGATCCCGCGCTGCCTTTCTTTGCGCATCATTTTCCCGGACAGCCACTCATGCCGGGCGTACTGATGATAGAGGCCGCCGCCCAGACGGCCGGGTGGCTGTGGTCGACGGCATCTGCCGCACCTTCTTCCGATGCGTCAGTTCCAGCTGCTGGAGCGAAGAAGCAGGTCCAGCCGCAGCTCAAAGCACTGCATCTCGCCTCCGTGCAGGGCTTCCGCTTCCTCTCGCCCGCAGTGCCCGGCGACACGCTGCTAATGGAAGTTACCCTTGATAAAGAGCTGGGAACCCTTGCGCAGTTCAGCGCCGTACTCAGCGTCGGCAACCGTCGGGTGGCAGAAGGTCGCCTTACACTGAGTCGTCCCTAAGGAGTCTCCGGAAAATAAACTTTTCTGAGAGCGTCCACTTCGACTACTTCAGAGGGAAATCAATGCGACCGTTTGTTGCGGCGATCTTGATGCGGGTGTCGGGGCGCACGGTTACTTCGGCTTTGCCGCCCGCCTGTTCAACGAGAATGACGCCCGCCGCCACATCCCACAGGCCGACAGACTGCTCAATATAAGCGTCTAATCGGCCGGTGGCGACATAGGCCAGATCCAGCGCGGCGGAACCCATGGCGCGCAGCTTCTTCGCCTTGCGGCCGTAGTATTGATAGAGGCTGAGGCAATGTTCAATGCTCTCCTCGGACTTCGCAAAGCCTACGGCCATCAGCGCTTCGCTGACGCTGGTGCGCTTGCTGACGGTCTGGGGGCGTCCGTTCAGCAGTGTCGGCGAGTCATGCTCGGCGGTAAAGAGTTCGTCTCGCATGGGATCATAAATGACGCCAAGCAGGTACTTGCCTGTATCGCGCTCGCGAGCGGCGATGGAAACGCAGAAGTGGGGAATGCCCATCACATAGTTGACGGTACCGTCGATGGGATCGACGATCCACTGTATGTGTCCGTCCGGATTTCCCGCGTTGCCTTCTTCGCCGATGAGCGCGTGGTCCGGGTAGCGCCCCAGAATCATGCTGGAGATCAGCGCCTGCGCGTCCACGTCGGCCTGAATCTTGATATCGTGCGCGGAGTTCTCGTTGATGATCTGATCAAGGCCGAAGTTATGTCGAATAAGCTCGCCGGCGGCGTGTGCGGCGGCAATGGCAGTATAAATCATGGAGGGAAGGTGAGGAAATAGGAAAACGGAAGCGTCAAAGACGCCAAGAATGCCATGAGCCCCAGGCTTTGGCCAGTATGGAGTGTGCGCGTCGCCGTGGAATGGTCAGAATGAACTTTATGGACAGGAAAGTTGTAGCTAGCATGTTGTTCTAGCCCGCATTCACACGGAGTCTGCACCCTCGTTCATTCGTTTTGCCCGCCGCACAGCACGCCCGTTCCTATGAGCAAGCCGCCGCCCACATCCCCCAACGCCGGATCCGGCGCTTCCTCCTCTTCTTCTGCCGCTGCCGCAGGGACCGCGGGTGCCGCCGGTAATGTGCCCAGGAAACCTTCGCTCTGGAGTGCGGCCACTTCGGCGCTCAATGGACTGTGGATGAAGGTTGCCGTCTGGCTGCCTTATAATGTAGCGGCACCACCATTGGTTCTTGCGTTGGTTTTATCTCTGTCACAGCTTCATTTATTCATCGGTTTTGAAGCCCAGACTCTTGATGCTCGTTATCAGTTTCGTTCTAACCAGGATCCGGAATTTGACTCTCGTCTTGTACTGGGCCGAATTGATGAGAGGACGTTAAATGGATTGAAGGGTTGGCCGATAGATCGACAATACTACGCTGAGCTATTATTGCTTAATTCAGATCCTGCAGCTCGTATGCACGCTCCAAGCGTGATGGCATTGGATTTGATTTTAGATCGACCCAGTGCTTCTGCTGAAAGCGATGCTGCCTTAGTGCGAGCTGCTGCTGAATATCCTGGTTTTATTACAGGAGCTGCGAGGGATATCCGTGCAGCTTCTTATAATTGTCTCTTTAGTAGTGATGCAGGGAATGTTGCATCTGGAGAAGGCGTTCGCAAAACAATAGATAGCACTTTTATTTATGGACAGACAAGTTCTTTAATAAAGGTTAAAGGGGATATGTCTAGTGTCAATGCTGCTGCGAGCGCAATATTGCCTTATTATGACTTGTCTCAGGTAAGCGGCTATGGATTTGTTGACTCTGATCCAGGTGTATCGGATCCTGCGCGGCGCTTTTTGCCGATGGTGATTAGGATAAGAGATAAAATTTATGCCAGCTTTGTCCTGCGCTGTTTGGCCTCCTATTGGGATGTGGCCATACAGGATATTGAGGTTGATTTGGGAAATGAAATACGGCTTAAAGAAGGCAGTGATTCTCCAGGAGCTCCAGGCACTTTGCATCGAGTTCCAATAAATGACAGTGGCGAGTTATACATTAATTATCGAAAAATAAGGGAAACGGAAATTCTAACTAAAGATAAGCGGTCTGGTCCTATTCCTGTTGGTGTTTCGCTTGATCTTATTTACCATACGGCAAGGCAGGTTTATAGAAAAACGGACGAAAATGCACTTACTGATGCTGTAGATCGAGGTCTTTTTCGACCTCTTTCTAAAAACATACTTATAGTGGGACTTACTGCTGTTGGGACCAGCGATTTAGGTGTTACGCCTTTCGGAAACAAAGAGCCCTTTGTATATGTTCACCTTAATGCTCTGAATACGATTCTGCGAGGAGACTATGCGCGCACCCTTCCTTTGTGGGCGGAATGTATTGTATGGCTTTCGATTTCCTGTTCCGTGCTCTACCTGCTGGACCG
>JBGGNE010000096.1:0-5225 GCA_041287705.1 Methylacidiphilales bacterium
TGTCCAAAGCTGAATCTGGTAATGCCGAAGCTCAGTTTCAGCTCGGCGTCCTCTATGATAAGCCGGATGATTCCAGCTCGACGGATGATCTGAAGCAGGCGTTGTACTGGTACGAAAAAGCAGCGGCTCAACAGTTTCCCAAAGCCGCCGAGTATGCGGGCTATTTGCTCATCAAAGGAATGGCGGGCAAAATCGAAACGACCCAGGAAAACGGAACTAAAGTCGCCAAAACTGATCACGCACGCGCTCTGAAATGGCTCTTGCCGGAATCAGAGGCAGGCAGCGCATTTGCCTCCGAGTTGATTGGAACAAGCTATCTGCGAGGCCAGGGAGTCGATCCCGACACAACCAAAGCGCTGCAGTTCATGGAACGCGGCGCGGGCCAGGGTTCCGCCGAATGCATGTTCCGGATGGGCTACGCCTATGCAAACGCGCAGGGCAGGCCTCGTGACAATGCCAAAGCGATTGAGTTCTTCCGCAAGGGCGCGGAAGCAGGCAACAGCTCATGCTGTGCGTGTCTGGGTACCATGGCCTGGGCAGGTCGCGGGATGCCGCAGGATTATGCGATAGCAAAGCAGTGGTTCGAGCGGGCAATGGCATGTCGCGGCGGCAACTCCTGGGCACCCTACATGCTGGGCCTGATGAGCGAGAACGGACAGGGCAGTCCACGCGATATGAAGCAGGCGGTGCACTTTTACAAGGAAGCGGCCGCGGGCCGGTACTATTACGCCAAAATACGCTGCTCTCTGCTTCACGCCGCCGGTACTGCCGATATACCCGATTATCAGGATGACATCAATTGGGCTTTGCAGGGTGCGGAAACAGGCAATCCGCTTAATCAGTTTGCGCTGGGACACGGCTATCTACAGGGGCGTAAGGCATATCCATCCAGCGATGGGCAAAGCCTTCCCCAGAGTGATCGTGATGCCCTGATCTGGCTGAGCCTATCCGCCGCGGACAAACTCAATATGGTCGCAGCAACAGAGTTATGCAGCACCCTGCGCAAAAGGCTGCCTGCGGAGGACCTGCGTGTTGCGGATGAACGAATCGCGGAACTAAGGTCGAAGTTCAATATCGACGAAGTCCCTCTTTTCTAAATCTGACTACGGGCCACCCTGAGCGCGATATTCGCTCGGGGTCATCCCCGTGGAAGCGCGAAAAACCAGGTGAAAGTAGTGGTCGCTGGCAAAGCCGCACTCTTCAGCCACGCGGCGGATGTTATGGCCTGTACGAAGGAGCAGCTTGGCCGCTCGCTGCAGGCGCAAATGCTGCAGATGCTCCTTGGGACTGCGGCCTACGCCCTGGCGAAACAGCTTGCGGAACTGCACGGGACTCAGCCCGGCATCCTGAGCCAGTTCATCCACGGAAAGACCCGGCTGGGCCAGGGCGCTTTGCATTTTATCCAGTGCGATAGCAATGCGGGGGTCGCCGCCGGGAGACTCGAGCTGGAATGTGTCGTCATCCCGGGCTCGCTCGGCCATCATATTGCGGAGCAGCGCTTCGCCGTAAATGCGGCCCGTTTCGCGATCGTCCGTAAGAAGGCAGCCGAGATCTCGCAATGCTCGCCAAGTGGCCTCCGGATCAGCCAGACACCCGAATGGCTCGGCAAAACGCGCCAGCAACGGACGCCCCCAGCGGTCCGCCATGTGGGCATGCACGGAAATCTGTTCAAGCATGGGACCGCACTCGGCATCGGCGATTTCCAGAGTATGACGGCGGCCTTCCGGCAGCATTACGTACTCGCCCGACTTCACCAGATGTCCCGGATCCGCATCTACATGTTCATCCAGAAAAACACGGAAGCCGCCGCGCACCGCGAAAAGCATAAAGCTATCCGGGCTGGTTCGCCACGGGACGTTCCAGGGCGCGGAGTTTCGCCAGTAAACGCAGGATGCTACCCGCATCTCTTTCTCGCATAAAATAATCCGCATGCGCTGGCGTTGGGCGTCATTTAATCCGCCGGAAAGATGGTCGGGATTTTGAGGCATAGCCGTATTTTCAGGATGTGCTATCTGGCAGAAAGCGTCGATTTCTATACCGTTTTCGCCGATTCTTCAAGTAGAGGCACCCAATGGAAGAAGCGTAATGTGGTTCGCATGAAAGCAATGGCGATTTCTTCGCCGGCACAACAACTCTCTTCTCCATTAACACCATGCTCCAGAACATTACCGAAGAACAGTGGAAACAGTACGACGAACTCGGCTACCTCAAGCTCGGTCGCATCGATGATGCGCAGTTGCGAAAAATGCAGATGCGCATCGATGCGATCATGCTCGGCGAGGCGAATGCCCCCTACGACCGTATGCTGATGCAATTGGACAGCGAGACTGGCGCTTATGAAGACGCGGGCACTCAATCCAAAGGCCATAAAGGCTCCACGCTAAACTATCGCAAGATCCAGGATCTGGAGTGGGACCCCGCGTTCTTTGAATATCTGGCCGGCCCGGTGTTTGGCGATCTGTGCGGTCGCGTGTACGGGTCGGAAAAACGCATCTCCGTCTTCCGCGCAATGTTCATGAATAAGCCCGCCAGTAAGGGCACCTTCCTGCCCTGGCATCAGGATCGCTGGACTTCTTTCGATCGCGACCCGCTGCTGACAGTCTGGACGGCCATGGATCCCGCCACCCGCGAAAACGGCTGCGTGCAGGTCATCCCGGGCAGTCACAAGCACGGCCTAATCAACCCCACGCACAGCTCCGGTTTCCTCAGCAAAGCTCAGGCCGCAGCCATCTGTACGCCCGATCGTGTGGTATACCTGGAACTGCTGCCTGGCGAAGTTATCCTGCTCCACAATTACCTGTTGCATGCCAGCGACATCAACCGCAGTTCGCAGTCCCGCCGAGCTCTAAGCGTCTGCTACATGGACGCTGACACGATCGACAAGGGGCAGCCCAGCAACTTCCCCATTGTTTTTGGCGAAGGCGCGCTTACCCGGGCCCAGGCAGAGGCAGCAAGTCAGGCCGTTCTGGTGTAAGCAAATAGCTGATATGGAAAAGGCTACCCGGCTTCATTCTGTCGGTATGCTCTCGGAGATCGCCCTGTCGCTTCGCGAAACCAGTTGCTGAAGTGGCTGGGCGATGAAAAGCCGAGGTCATAGGCAATCTGCTTTACTGTTACGGACACGTCCGTGAGCAGGGCTGTTGCCAGACCCAGGCGGCACTTTTGCAGATAGGCGCGGGGAGTCTGACCCAGTTGCTGGATAAAAAGGCGGTCCAGTTGCCGCGGACCAAGGCCTACTTCCCGCGCGAGTGCTTCATCCTGCAACGGCTGTTCGGAGCGCCAGTCGTAATGGTCGAGTCGCCGCACGATCTCCAGCACGCGTGGATCAATGCCGGGAGATCGGGCGGGAGCTATGCCGCTCGACACCATGGCTCGCAAATAAACGGCCAGCCACGCGGAAAACAGGCGCTGCATCTCGAAGAACAGCACCAGATCGGCGCCACATTTCCAGAGGTGGGCACGCACTCCGGGAAAGTGTTGCTGAACCAGCTTGGCGAGCGGTCGCGCAGCACGAACCAGAGCGGGGAATTCCCTGGAATCAAGCACACATGGCTCTGCAATGAGGGGATCGCCCGACGGCCACTCAAGACGAAAGCTGATAGAGAGAATCGACGCGTCGTCTGAGAAATCCTGGCGCCGCTCCGCCGGCCCTGCGAACAGCCATTGCCCGGGTACGGCATCCAGAACAACGCGTCCGCCTCCCTTTCCTGCTGTTTCAACATGCACATTCCCTGAAACCAACAACCAGGCGACAGTATGGGGTTCAGCAACCATGCCATGCCTGTTGGGTTCATGCACTATCCCCTCATAACACCATAGAAGTGAAGGCTTTAACGTCGAAAAATCTTCGATGCGAAAGAGCTCCTGAATGGAAGTATAATGCGAACCTGGCATGTCTGAAATCTGTACCTTAATACGCAAGTTCTGCAAGCAGCGAATATCGCATCGACGCCCCTGATCCGCCATGCTGTGGAATCATGCATAGCAAAACTTACTGCGAGCCTGCCCGCCACATCCCCATTATTGAAGAAGCCGACGTTGTCGTTCTGGGCGGCGGCCCGGGCGGAATCGGGGCAGCTCTGGCGGCAGCACGCAATGGCGCCAAAACAGTTATCGTAGAGCGTTTTGGAAGCTTTGGCGGCACATGGACGGCCGGCATCCTGGGTGCTATTATGGCGTACCCGTTTGTACGAGGCATCTTTGCTGAATTAGTGGAGAAGCTGAAAGAGCGCGATGGCTGGGTCGCCTGGGGAAATGGCAAGTACGGCGCAGGTGGAACCTATGATACAGAGACGGCAAAGGTCGTTCTGGATGAGCTCATTACGTCGGCAGGGGTTATACCCTATTTCTTTATGCAGTTCGCGGATGTCATCGTTGAAGACGGTCGCGTCATCGGTGTCATTGTGGAGAGCAAGGAAGGACGGGGAGTCATTCTGGGCAAACAATTTATCGACAGCACCGGGGACGGCGACGTTTCCGTGAGAGCCGGGGCCGGCTACGACCTGGGTCGTGAAAAGGATGGCGCCCTGCAGCCCATGACGATGATCTTTCGTATGGATGACGTAGAAAACGCCAGGGTAAAAGCTTACAAAGAGGGTGACCCATCCTTTGCCCGCGCCTGGATGGCAGCAAAAGAGCGTGGTGAAGTAACCGTGCCCCGCGAGGATGTGCTGGCCTTCGAGATGCCTCGCAAAGGTCAGTGGAACATGAACACGACCCGCATTATTGGCAAGGACGGCACGCGTGTCCGAGATGTCACCGACGCCATGATGGAAGGTCGCCGCCAGGTGGCCGAGGTAGCGTCATTTCTGGTGAAGCATATCCCCGGCTTTGAAAACGCAGTGCTGACTGAGACCGCCCCGCACGTAGGCGTCCGGGAAACGCGACGTATTCATTGCGACTACACAATTGAGGCCCGCAACGTGGTCGAAGCAATTCAGGTGGACGACTGCATCGCTCGCGGCGACTGGTACATCGATATCCACAGCCCGACAGGTGAAGGCACCGAGCGCGTTTACCCGCCCGAAGGCAAGTGGTACGAAATCCCCTTTCGCAGCATTCGCGTCCGCGGTTTTCACAATCTTCTGGTGGCATCGCGCTGCCTGGATTGTACACACGAAGCGCATGCCGCAGTCCGCATCACACCGCAGATGGTCGCCATCGGTCAGGGCGCGGGCACGGCTGCAGCAATGTGTGCGGCGCAGTGTCTTGCCTCCACCCGCGAT
>JBGGNE010000097.1:0-13197 GCA_041287705.1 Methylacidiphilales bacterium
CCTGTGAAGACATAGTCAGCAGATTTACAGTCTGCCCCGGTTGGCCACTTCGGTATCTGCCCATCAGAGCCGTGCTAATCGGAATGTGAAGAATATGAAATGGGGCGCAGGATGTCAAAGGTTTTGAGCGGATATTTGGAAATCTTTGAAATAGTATTGGGCCTTTTCAAACTTGACACATGACTCGCGCGCGCTGACTCTATCTTCTGCCCATGCTGACGAAACTTTTGCACACGCGCTATCGCGTTAATGATCTGGAGAAAACTGCCCACTTCTATAAGGAAGTGCTTGGCCTGGAGGAGGTTTCGCGTCATTCCTCGCCTCGTGGCTCTACGCTGGTGTTCTTTAAGGCGCCTAAAAGCGAGGAGCAGATTGAAATCTGTCATTACCCGAAAAGCGGTAATGTGGAGGTGCAGCCGGATCTGACTCACCTGGCGTTTGAAGTGGATGACCTGGAAGCATTTGCAAAAGTTGTGGCGGAGAAAGGTTATCCGCTCAGCGATGGCCCGACACGTACGAGCTCGGGTAGCCTGATCGCCTTTATTGACGCCCCGGAGGGTTACGAAATTGAACTTATCGAGCGAAAAAAGTAAATCGGGCCCGCGCAAACTGCAGATCGCGCCCTCCGTGCTGGCCGCCAACTTCGCGCATCTGGAAGAGGATGTGAAGAAGGCGGAAGCCGCCGGGGTGGACTGTCTGCATGTGGACATCATGGATGGCCATTTTGTGCCGAATCTGAGCTTTGGTCCGGAAATTGTGGCGACGCTGAAACGCATTACCAGGTTGCCGCTGGATGTGCATCTGATGATTCAGCAGCCGGACCGTTATGCACGCACCTTTATTGAGGCGGGCGCGGATACGCTGACAGTGCATCTGGAGGCTTACCATGATGTGCGCCGAACGCTGGGGCTGATTCGGGACATGGGCTGCCGCTGCGGGCTGGCGATTAATCCGCTGACGCTTTTCCAGAATGCGACAAGCCTGCTGAAGAAGGTGGATCTGCTGCTCTGTATGACGGTGAATCCCGGCTTTGGCGGTCAGCCGTTTATCATTGAGGTGCTGGAAAAGGTGCGTCTGGCTCGCGCTTATGCGGAGCAGCATGGGCTGACGTATGACATTGAGGTGGACGGCGGGCTGACTTCGGAAACGATTGGGCCGTCGGTAGCTGCGGGCGCCAATGTTATTGTGGCAGGCACGTCGGTCTTTGGGCAGAAGGACGTGACGGCGGCAGTGCGGACGTTGCGTAATCGTGCGGCGGAAGTCAGCGCTGGCGGGTAAGATGCGAGTCCGCGCGAAAGCAGAATAAGCGTAAGCGGCTGAAGGATATACCACGGAAAGGGTTTCTTTCCGTGGTCGACACCCGGGAGCATGTTGGCTTTACGGCTTCGGTTCGGTCACTTTGGGCGGCTGCACGTAGTCGACCGGCTTTTCGGCATAGATGCGCAGGAAGTCGACATACATGTCGGTACCGTCGCCGTAGCGGGCGAGATCGATGGGCCAGCGGCTGATTCCGCCGATGGCGTAGTTGATCAGGACACAGTGCGGGCGGTCGCGGGAGACGTCGTTGGTGGGATGACGCAGAACTTCAATGTTATCGAAGTAGTAGATGGTTTCCTTTAGGCCGATATAAACACCGTAGGTGTGGAAGGTGGTGGACCAATAGGATTTACCGCCGAGATCCATAATGGGTACGCGTGTGCTGACTCCTTTTTTGGGAGTGCCGTCGGCGTTTTTCTGACCCCAGAAGTGGCTGACGATGGAGTAACCGGGATGATTTGGGTTCTTTTTGCCCATGCCGCCGTAGGCCTCGATGATGTCCAGTTCATCGCCCGCGCTGTTGCGATCCAGGTCGGTTATTGTCCAGAAAGCGGGCCAGGTGCCGGGTGCTGACTGGGCGGTGAAGCGACACTCCAGGTAGGCGGGCGCTTTGGCCCAGATGCCTTTGCCGTCCATATCCACGGTGGCGATCAGGCCGCTGCGGCCCCTGGGGCTCTCGGTGTCTTTACGTGCGCTGATCTTCAGGTAGGTGCCACCGACCTGGCTGAACGGCTTTCCTTCGCCCAGCACATCGCTGAACTGCCACCCGGAGAAATCGCCAAAGCGCGGTTTGTGCGCGTTGTAGGTGGTGCCGCGCCCGTCATTGCTGATGCTCAGCGGGCCGTTAAAGTCGTCGGAGAAGATGAGTTGCAGACCTTTGGCGGCAGGCGGCGCTTCCGCCGGGATGCCCTGGTTCCATTTTATGCCCCCGATGTTGAAGAGCTGTAGCTCGCAGATATCGCGCTTGCCTTCGTTGTTTTCCTGTCCATCGTACGCCAGAATGCGGATGGTGACCGGTCCGTTGGGGAAGGTGTCGGCGGGGAAAACAAACGAACCTTCGCCTTTGTCGTTCAGCGTGATGCCAGCAGCGGGCGTGGGTGCGGCGGCACTCGCGGGACCGTTGGGTGCGGTCAGATCGACATCATGACCCCATGGGCTGGGGTTGGCTTCGTCCGGCTGTCGCCAGCAGAGAGCGCGCGCCACTTTCATTCCCGGAGCGTGAAACTGCACCGTAACATTTCCTTTAACTTCGGAGCGGTAAGCGGGCGAGGTAACGCGGATGGATTGCACCCACTTAGCCGCGTCCCTGTTTTTGGATTCCTCGCCATAATTGAATTCGAGGTAGCCGTCGATTTTTGCCGGCTTCGGCTTAGCGGCGGGAGCAGGCGCGGGTTCCTGTGCGTGCAGTGCTGTCAGGCCCGCGGTGAATGTGAGCGTACAAAGTGAAGCAGCCATCAGAGTGGTGCGTAGGAGAGGGGCCGTGTGGAAAGAGGGAAATGAGTGCATGGCGACGCCTGGAATCGGATTCTTGGACAGAAAAGCGCGCACTGAACAGAGGAAGTGCCGCATTACTTATTTAAAGAAGTATTCCTGGCGTAGTCTTATGTCAACCGAAAATGGCAATGACATGCGATAACGACGTTGCCTCTCCCAGCAAGGAGAAGGCGAGGAAACAAAAATGTTGCTCCCCGCAACCGGAGCAGAAGACAAGCCAGCGACGGCGGATGTCAGGGATCCCCCTGATTCGATCCGACCTCAGGTATAATGGACTGTTCGAAGGGCATACATAGCCCGCAGCCATACCTGTAACCGCTTACTGAGCACGCAGGAAGCGTAGCTCGGCCTCCAGACGCTGTACCTGGCGAAGAAGGTTAAGCACAAGGCCTATGCCCTTCAGATTGACGCCATGCTCGAAGCGCAGATCGGCAATGCGCCGCAGAACGTAGAGCGCTTCATCATCGAACCTGGCGTCAGCGCCGGACTCATCTTCGCCGTCTTCCGCAGTTTCCACAAAACCCAGCTTGACGTAGAGCGCCAGCAGCTCAGTGGGGATACCGGCCATCTCGGCGGTCGTCTGGCTGTCGTAAAGCAGGCTGCCGTCGATCACCATCTCGCTGGTTGACGCGGTGATTTCAATTTCGGAGACTTCTCCCGTAGAGGCATCCGAAGTCTCCGTGATCTCCACTACCTGCTCCTCAAGCACGACGGACTCTGTCTGCGCGGCTTCGGCTTCCGCAAGGGCTTTGGCCATAGCGGCGGCTTCCGCGTCGATGCCCTGGTGGGGCTCCGGATGGCGGGGATGTTCGGGGGTAGGTGTTTCCTCAGTCATCATTGTCGAGAATCCTGGCTGGGGGTGAGTGGAGCCCGAAAGGGGGGAAGTTTGTCTTGCGCCGACCTGGCTGCGCATTTCTATAGGCGACACCGCGGGTGGTTGTGAGTGAAAAAGCCGGGGGGCGCGCACTATCCCTGATGTCTCTTTTAGAGCGCGCGCGGATTGAAGCGCGAGACGCTGGAGATCTGCCGCCAGAGACCCTGCTCTTCCTCTGTAAGCTGCTGCGGAATCTGCAGGGCCACAACAGCGTACAGATCGCCGCGTTCGCCGGCGCGGTCGCGGAGACCCTGATGGCGCAGCCGCAGCTTCTGATCGTTGCCCGTACCGGGTGGCACCTTCAGATTTACCTGACCCTCCAGAGTGGGTACGGGTACGGTACAGCCTAGCACGGCTTCCCATGGGCTGAGATTCAGGTCGTAGTAGAGGTCCAGATCCTGCACGCGGAAGAGCGGGTGACGCTCCAGGCGTACACGCAGGTAGAGATCGCCGGCTTTGATTCTGCCGCCGCCCGCTTCGCCCTGGCCGGCCATGCGGATGAGCTGCTCCTCGCGAACTCCGGGAGGGATAGTGACCTGGTAGCGCTCCACGCGTTCCGGTTTTTTGCCGGATGCGGGGCGGCGCACGGTTACTTCACGTACGCTGCCTTTAAGGGCTTCCTCCAGGCTGACCAGAATATCAGCCGTGATGTCACGGCCTTTGCGGGAAGTAGCGCCACCAGCCGCGCCGCCGGGTGAGCGCATCCCCATACCCGGCATGTCGCGACCGGTGTAATCATCGGTGGTTTGGCCAAACACAGTCTCAAAAAAATCGCTGAAACCTGTACCGCCGAAGTGATATTCCCCTTCGTCGCCAGGCATACCGAAACCACCTCCCGCGTTGCTGCTGCGCGCCGTGCGATAGCGGAAAGGCACGCCGCCTGCCGTGGCGTGCATACCGGCAGTGCCGTACCCTGCGGCCTGAGCTGCCGCAATGCGTTCCCAGTCCGGCCCCAGCGTATCGTATTTGGTGCGCTTTTCGGGATCGCCCAGTACTTCGTAGGCCTCGTTTACTTCCTTAAATTTCTCCTCCGCGGTCTTCTTGTCCTTGGCGACATCCGGGTGGTACTTTCTGGCCAGCTTCCGGAAAGCCTTCTTGATCTCATCGGCGGTGGCAGTTTTGGCCACGCCGAGTGTCTTGTAATAATCTTTGTATTCCACGGTTTCGAGCAGGTAAATCGACCCGACCACCTATACTCCAAATCAGGTCGGCGTACGATGGAATTATAGCAGATTTTTGGCGAGGACTCCCACGATTCCTATGCGACAACCTTCACAAGTCATGCTCGCGCGGGTAAAGCAGAGCGTGCATTTTGTCCCTCGGGCACCATTTTCGGCTCGCTTCGCGGGGCTGCCATCTCTCTAATATACCGTTGTGGACCCGATCGCAAGATGGGCATTCAATGGCAACTATCGCCTTTTTAGCGAATGCTCTCCACTCTACACATTTTTTCATGAAACTGGATGTTCGTACGGAGCTCCCCGCGCGCGGGGACGTGGTGTTGTTCGTATTCAAAGGCGGGACTTTTCCTGATGGGATTACGTCTCATGAGTTTGAGGGCGGAAAGCTCTCCACGCTGCTGTGGCGCGAAGGCGGAAAGCGCACCCTGTACGTAGGCCTGGGCGATGACCCGCGGCCCGATGGCAAACCTTTGGCGCTGGATCTGCTGCGCCGCGCCGCGGGCGTTGGCGTGAAGTCGCTGCGCAAGCTGGGCGCGGAGGAGATCTCTCTGCAGGCAACCGGTTTCGAGGCGCAGCTGGTCGGTATAACAGAAGGAGCGCTGCTGGCGGACTACATTTTCGAGCAGTTCAAGCCCGAGAGCGCCCGCCGCAAGACCGAACTGAAGCGGCTTAATATTGTGGTCGCCGCCGCCGAAGAGCGCGCCGCCGAGGCCCGCGTCGAGGAAGGGCAGATTCTGGCTCGCGCCACCAACGAAGTGCGCAGCCTGGGTAATTTGCCGGGCAACATGGTAACGCCGGAAGTGATCGCCGAACGCGCTCGCACGCTGGCCAAAGAAGCCAAGATCACCTGCCGCGTGTGGGATATGCCGCGCCTTCAGAAGGAAGGATTCGGCGGCATTGTCGCCGTGGGCAAGGGCTCGGAGAATCCCCCTGTCTTTATTGCGCTGGAGTACATGGGCGGGCCCAAGAAGCAGGCTCCCTATGTGGTGGTGGGCAAGGCGATTACGTTCGATACGGGCGGCATCTCCATCAAGCCGGCCGCCAACATGGACGAGATGAAGTTCGATAAGATGGGCGGCTGCACCGTGCTGGGCATTATGAAGGCCGCAGTGGAACTCAAGCTTCCCATCAACATCGTGGGCCTGATTGCCAGCGCGGAAAACATGCCGAGCGCCAATGCCTATCGCCCTGGTGATATCATCACGACTTTCGATGGCAAGACGATCGAAGTGCTGAATACCGACGCGGAAGGTCGCGTCGTGCTGGCTGACGCTCTGGCCTATGGCCGCACCGTCTACAAGCCGCGCCTGATGATCGATCTGGCCACGCTGACAGGTGCCGTGCTTATTGCGCTGGGCCACAAACGCGCAGGTCTTTTCACCAGCGACGAGCCGTTGCGCAAGGCGCTTCATGACGCCGCGGAGTACGCCGGCGAACCCGTCTGGCACCTGCCGGTCGGCGACGAATTTGCGGATCAGATCAAGAGCGACGTCGCGCTGGCCAAGAACACGGGCGGACGCGAAGGCGGCAGCTGTACGGCCGCATCGTTTCTGCAACTCTGGGCTGAAGATGTGCCATGGGCGCACCTGGATATCGCCGGCACCGCCTGGACAACCAAGGATTCCGCATGGCTGGAAAAGGGGGCCACCGGCTACGGCGTCCGTTTGGTCGTGCAGGCCCTGCGCACGCTGGCTGAGCAAGAGCCGGCGTAGTCGTCGGGGGCTTGTAGCTGATAATGTTGATACCGATACTGTCCCGTTGCCATAGCGCAGTGGGGCAGTGCACTCCGGGATTGGCAGCGTCATTGCCGAATGCATTTCTCATCATCCTCTGCATTCCTCCCCTCCGTACGCAGCGAACGTTGCGCCGTAGCGGCCGTGGCGTTAAATATGAAATCCGTAGTGCCACACTTTATAGTGCGGCACTACGGACAATGATTTTAACGCAACGTCCGCTACGGCGCGACGACCGCTGCGTACAGAGGATGCAGTCTGAAACGACGTCTGTGCAGGCAATGTTTGTCGCGCGTCCCTTTTAATCAGCCTGCTTAATACCAGAAGTACCAGAGGTTTCACCGCGTCGCCTGGCCGGGCAGATATGCTACGTCGCGCTCGGCGGCGGCGTGGGGACCGGCGGCGCCGGTTTCGAACCATGCGACGGCTTCGCGGACGGCGCGTTCCAGGGGGATCTCGGGCTTCCAGCCCAACTCCCGCTGGGTTCGTGTGGTGTCAAAGAACTGGCAGCGGCGGGCGGTAAGGGCGGTTTCCAGGCAGACGCGGTCGCTCCATCCGCCTGCGTCCAGACCCAGAGAGCCGGCTGCTTCGCCTGCCAGACCCGCAGCCAGTACCAGCAGCCACGGAGCGCTGAAACCCGGTGCCTGACGGCCGGTGATGCGTGCGGTCAGTTCAAGGAATTCGCGCAGCCACAGGTTTTTGCCACCCAGAATGTAGCGGCGTCCCGGCACGCCGCGCTCTGCCGCGCGAATCAGTCCGGCGGCCAGATCCTCGACCGCCAGGAAATTCAGGCCGGTTCGCGAGACCATGGGGAAGCGACCGCCCAGGAAGTCTTTGATAATGCGACCCGTGGGGGTAGGGCCTTCATCTTCGGCGCCGATGGGGCACGTCGGGCTTGCGATGATGACCGGCAGGCCTTGAGCTGCGTAATCCAGCGCAAGGCGTTCCGCCATCCATTTGCTGCGTTTGTAGCGCTCGCCCCAGCCGGGTTGGTCGGGGAAATCTTCCTCCGTCATCTCCGGCGGCTGCCGGTCGGATCCAGCGCGCTGTCGACAGGGGCGCAGTACTCCCGCCGTGCTTACGTGAACAACGCGGGGCGTGTGATGAAGCAGCGCGGCTTCCATCACATGGCGAGTTCCGTCGAGATTCACCGTTTCGGCGTCGCGGGCGGGGCCGGGGCCGAAACCATACAAGCCGCCGATGTGGTAGATAGACTCTACACCGGCGGCGGCGCGGGCCACATCGCGGGCGTCGCGCAGGTCGCCTGCAATAACTTCAACGCTGCCAGCGTGTTGCGGAAAAAGCCGTGTTGCGGATTCCGGGCGGCGTGCCAGGACGCGAACGGGCATGCCCATGCGGGCCAGACGCCGCACAACGTGCCGGCCAATAAATCCCGTGCCACCCGTTATCAGTGCTTGTCCCTGCGCCATGTTGTTACAAGATACTGCTTTCCAACGATGAGAGGAATCTTTTTCACAGCTGATGACTTAGGTATCTCGCGCGAAGCCAACGAAGCCATGGTTTATGCGCATGTTCATGGCATTTTGCATGGCGCGGCGCTCATGATGGGCCAGCCTGGCACCGATCAAGGCGTGGATCTGGCGCGGCAGAATCCTGGCCTACATGTCGGCTTCCACCTGCATCTGTGCGACAGCCTGCCGCTCACCTTAGGTTGCGGTGGTGGTGGCGGCAGCGCTACGGGCAGTCGCGCGGACTGGCCCTGGGGATCTGATCCCGCGCGTGCCGGCTGGGCGATTGGCACCCAGCGCAGCGCGCGGCTTCTGGCGGAAGCGGAAATCGCACGCCAGTGGCAGGAATTCCGGGCCAGGGGGCTGCACTGCGCCTTTGTAAACGCGCATCATCATCTTCACGTGCATCCCTTCGTTATGGAGATGCTTCGCGACATCGTCGGGCCGGAGTGCGGCGATGCCTGGTGGCGATGGGGACGCCCGCGGTGGTTTGGCCGCAAGGGCCTTTCGGCCAGAATGGCGTCCGCAGGCTGGGCTCTGGTGCGCGCGATGTCGCACCTACCGGCAGGCACGCACGCGCCGCAGACGCTGTGGGGTATCGACAGGAATTTCCAGATGGATGCGGGGGAAATTAAAGACGTACTTCAGACACTGAAGGCGGACTTTTCAGCCGAACCGGCCACATCAGATTCAGTGCAGGATCTTAAAAAGCCGCTGCACGAGTTCATGTTTCACCCACGCCATATCCATCCGGATGACAAGGATTTACAGACGCTGCTGAAGCTTGGGGCAAATGCCGGCGACGTCGGCGCTGCTTTCGATTCGTAAGGTTGGTGCCCTGTTAGACCATTTCCCAGCGCTAATTGCCCATAGCGCTGGGAAATGGTCTTACGGACAACTTCCCGACACACATTCTGTTCAAGTTCCCTACTCTCCGGCCTTGCGCGCGCTGCCGCATCCCCCTTATATGGTGAGCGCCCATGACCACGGAAAGCGCCAGCCTCAATATCAGCGCCATTGCGGATACCGCCAACGACAGCAGCAGCGACATTACCGCGCAGAGCGGATCCAACCTCGCGCTCAGCTTCACTTCGCTTTCTCCGGAGAAGCGGCGGGCTATGTCCACCTTTTACGCCTTTTGCCGTCTGGTGGATGACGTGGCCGACAGCACAACGCTTAGTGTCGATGAAAAGCGTACGCAGTTGGAGGAGTGGCGCGTCGAAGTGCATCGCGCCTACACCGGCGGAGCGCGTACCGCCATCGGGCGCGAACTATCTCAAATCGTCAAACGCTATCTTATTCCTCCACAGCATCTTGAGGAGATCGTGGACGGCATGGAAATGGACCTCTGCCGCACGCGGTATGAGACCTTTGCGGAGCTGTACGAATACTGCTACCGCGCCGCCAGCGCCGTCGGCCTGGTCAGCATCGAGATCTTTGGATATCGCGAACGCATTACCCGCGAATATGCCGTGGCGCTGGGCATGGCCTTTCAGCTGACAAACATCCTGCGCGATGTGAAGAAAGACTCCACCTTCGGGCGGATCTATCTGCCGCAGCAGGAGTTGCGGGAATGGGGCATTTCGGACGATGACATCATGAACGGCCGCTGGAGCCCCGCCATGCAGCGCCTCATGAAGTTTCAGTACTACCGCGCGCATCATTACTTTGAAAAGAGCTGGCGCCTGCTCAGCCCCACCGATCGGCCCAACCTGGGCGCGGCGGAAATCATGCGCGAAGTCTATTTCGGTGTGCTGCAGAAGATTAAACGCCACAACTTTAATGTATTTTCGTCGCCAACGCGGCTGACCAAGCTGGAAAAAGCGTGGCACTACATGGCTGCGCAGCGTCGCGAGAAGTCGCAAAAGCCCACCCCGCCGCCGCCACCGAAGAAGGTACTGGTGCTCGGTGGCGGTTTTGCCGGTGTGGCCGCCGCCGTGGAGCTGGCGCGTCGCGGGCACAGCGTAACAGTGCTGGAAAGCCGCGCGCTGCTGGGTGGCCGGGCCCACAGTTTTAACGACGCCAAAACGGGTCTGGAGTTGGATAATGGTCAGCACATCCTGATGGGCTGCTATCACCAGACGCTGGATTTACTGAAGACGCTAACGGTTGAGGACAAGCTGCTTGAGCCGCCGACACTGGACGTGCCCTATCTCAGCGATCAGGGCAAGAGTGCGCTGAAGGCGTTGCCCATGCTTCCGGCGCCCCTGAGTCTGCTCAGCGCCATGCTGGGTTTTCGGGAGCTCACCTGGAGCGATCGCTGGGCCGCGGGCAAACTGACGGTGCGTCTGCGTGCGGGGCAACTTCCCACTCCGGACGAAACCGCGCTGCAATGGCTGAAACGCTGGGGGCAGACCGATAACGCGATCCGCGCGATCTGGGAACCGCTTTGTGTCTCGGCCATCAATGAGACGGCGTCCGTGGCATCCGCGGAATTGCTGGCGACA
Source organism: Methylacidiphilales bacterium (assembly GCA_041287705.1). Lineage (GTDB taxonomy): Bacteria > Verrucomicrobiota > Verrucomicrobiia > Methylacidiphilales > UBA1321 > LW23. The sequence goes on from JBGGNE010000097.1 coordinate 10,516, forward strand.
GTGATCCGTCAGGCACTTCTGGGCAGTGGCCGCGACGCGAAGATCCTGATCAGCAAGGTTGGGCTCAGCTCCCTGTTTGAGGTAGAGGCCGAGCGCCTGCTGCGAATGTGCGGCGGCGCCCAGATCCTTCGCCAGCAGCGCGTTACGGGATTAATCGCGGACAAGGACGGACGGATCTCAGGCGTTGAAATGATGGATGGCCGCAAACTGACTGCGGACCATATCGTCAGCGCTCTGCCCTGGAACGCCCTGCGCCAGATCCTGCCCAAAAAAGACGCCGCGACGGATGCCAAAGCGGAGGTTGCCGCAGAGGCTCAGGCTGGTTCCGAGAAAATTGGAGCCACAGCCGGTGCGAGTCCTTCCGTGGCGCTGGATCGCTCGGTATTCGCTCCAGAAGCTCGCCCGCTGGCCGATGTGTGCCAGGCACTGGGCGAATCGCCCATCGTCAGCGTGCACCTGTGGCTGGACCGCGCGGTGCTGGATTGCCCCTTTATGGGCTTCCTCGACAGCCCGCTGCACTGGGTCTTCTCCCGCGATCACATTCAGGGCCCGACGCCCGCGGTAAGTGATGGCTCCGGCCCCGGCAAAAGCGGATTTGCCGACCATGAGCATCACGTCTACACGCTGGTGGTCAGCGGTGCGGATGTTCTGGCAAAGACTTCGTCAGCCGAGATTGAGGACATTGCCATTCGCGAGTTGCGCCGGTTCCTTCCCGCCGCGGCACAGGCCCAGGTGTTGCACCGCATTCTCTATAAAGCGAAGAGCGCCACGTTCTCCGCCACACCGGAAGCCGAGAAGCTGCGCCCGAAGCCCGGTACACCGTGGTCCAACTTCTGGCTGGCCGGCGACTGGACCGACACAGCTCTGCCCGCCACAATTGAGAGCGCTGTTGTCAGCGGAAATCGCGCGGCAGCAGCAATTGATGCTGCTAAATAACTCTGCGAAATGGTCTGAGACCATCCATTCAGGTCTGTCGCTGCCGATCAGTCTCATATAGTCCGCTTGCCTGCTACGGTTCTTGCGGCTATCTTTTAAGCAATCCGCATGAAAGGCGAAGGAAAATATATACGATGAGACGTCAATATTTCATGCGCCCGTCACAGTGGGCTTCAGCGCTGGCACTCTTCTTGATGTGGCAGGCCGGCTTTACGCTGCCGGCTCCGCGTATATTCGCTGCGGAGCTTCCTTCAGAAAAGCCAGCTCAACAAACTGCGGATACGTCTGCAACTGCTCCGGTCGCACCTGGCGAACCATCTTCCACGAATACAGCTCCCACGGCCCCGGTGGAACAGCCCAAGCCTCAGGCAGAGACTCAGCCCGCTGCTCCAGTTCCTGCGCCAGCCCCAGCACCCGCTACGGCACCGGCTCAGACTCCTCCTTCCGCGTCCCCGGCACCTCCTGCGGCATCCGCGGCCGATCCCGTTCCCGGGTCCAGTCCTGATGGAGATACGGAGGCGGTTGGTCCTGTTAAGCTTGCCCCGCCCATGGTTCCCGCCGGGCCTCCCGGTAAGGCGGCGCAACGCATTACGCTTGTTCCTCCTGCTCGCGGGCTTTATCTCGGCGCTTATGTCGATTTCGGTGATAAAGAAGACACCGTCACTCTGGAGAAGATCCAGAAGTTCGAGGCGATGGTTGGACGGCATCAGGCCATCGTCGCGTCATCCAGCTACTGGGGGGAGCAGAGTTTCCCTTCGGAAAATGTGGCGCTTATCCGTCGCCACGGATCCGTGCCTCTTCTCTTCTGGTCACCGTGGGATCGCCCTTATCGCCAGGGTCTGGGACCGGATCGCTTCAGCCTGCGCGCCATCGTAGCAGGGACTCACGACGCTTACATTGATGCCTGGGCCGACGAAGCTGCCGCCAGCCGCGAGCCTTTGCTCGTCGCGTGGGGCAACGAAATGAATGGCGAGTGGTTCCCCTGGTCTCCCATACCCAAATTTTACCAGAAGCCGCTTGCCAGCGATCCGCCCGGATCGCGCGACATGACTATCCCCGAATCAATCGAGCTCTATAAAAAGGCATACCGCCGGGTAGTCGATCGCTGTCGGGCGCGCGGTGCCGCGAATATTCTCTGGGTTTTCTGCGTCAACAACATCTCTTTTCCGCCGCAACCCTGGAACACCATGGCCGCCTACTACCCCGGCGCTGAATACGTCGACTGGCTGGCCTATAACGCCTACGGCGCGCAGTTTATCGAAAGCGACTGGTTGCCTGCCGAAGGCGTCTTCATGCCCGGCTATCGCGAACTGGCCGCGCTGGATCCCAACAAGCCCATCATGCTGGCGGAGTGGGGCGTGGGCGAATTCCCGAAAGCCGGCAACAAGGCCGCCTTTATCCGCGAAGGCATGGAGCGCATGCGCACACAGATGCCACGCCTGAAAGCAGCCGTCTTCTGGCATGAGCGGTGGCAGAACGACAACGGTTTCTACAGTAACCTCCGCATCCATTCCTCCCCGGAAGCACTGGAGACTTACAAGAAGGAAATCTCCCGCCCGGAATGGATCACCCAGCCCGAACTGAAGGCCGCCGGGGCAACAGTGCCGCCGGGACCTGTGGGGAAGTAGTCCGGTTTCAGATTTCAGACATGGGCGGCAAAGGCAGGCCGTTCATCGCTAAAGCCTGAGAGCTTTCGCAATGAACGGCCGCATCTCATCCGCAGGCTGGATTAACCAACCGGAACGG
>JBGGNE010000098.1:0-10933 GCA_041287705.1 Methylacidiphilales bacterium
GCCGCGCAGGATTCACCTCCCAGGCGAAAAGCGCGGGGAGCTCCGCCGAGTACCATGCAGGATCTCGACGACGAGCCACTTCAGGGGGGTCAATATACCGCTCGGATGCTACGGCTCGTGCCTTTTCAAGAACCTCCTTCAGGATCTCTGCTTCCTGGTATGAGTTGAACAAAAAGTCAGTGCCGATACGCTCGCAGACCGATGCCAGCTCTTCCGCATTTCTGAGGCGGTACAACCGGAACTTCACACTCTCCGCCGCACGCACATCCAGCATAATGCGCGCCTCTTTTCCGGGGACCACATCCGGCGGAACATCCATGGTCAGCACGGTGTTGTTGCGATACAGATCTGCCAGCCAGCGCCGGGCACTCGGAAACTGCGGCGCATCCTTTGGAATGGAGGCGAGCATCTCCATAGCGGCCTGCTGGTCTTTCCCGCCAGAGTCTTTGAGCAACCAGTAGAAATTGCTCCGCGTCTCATCATACGCTGTGGCCAGTCTTTGAGCCGTAGCGCTCTGGGAGGTGGCGCTCTCCACCTTTTCAGGGTTTTCAAATCGCCGCTTCGCTTCTTCCTTTACTGATTGGGGGATGGAGGAATGCATGAAGTCCTCGCCCGGGTGAGCTTCCCTCCAGGGTGTGATTTCCTGACCATCCATTCTTTGAATGTGGCTGGCAAGCATCGGGCTGCGAGCGATAGCGTCGTCCCAGTTGGTGAAGCCAGGGCGCCACTCCAGATGTGGCAGCAACAGGTCCAGCGCCGCCAGGTAGCAGGCCTCTGGCGGCATCTGCTCCGGCGGGTACCAGCCGTGCATCTTGCGGGCGACAGCCAGCTTTTCGTCCGTCGTCTTGGCGGCGGCAAAGTCGGTCTTTATATCTCGCTGATCGGTCACCTTTCCCGAAATGTCGACCTTACATTGTGTCCAACGCACTTCTGCACCGGCACTTTTCAGCGTCACCTGACCTTTTAGATCCAGCAAAAGCGTATCGGCTGACATTCTGGCTTCATGCGCTGTGATGCCACCGGGAAAGGATGGATGTCCGTCGATTTTCACGTCGCCTGCCCAGGTGAAAATCTGCGAACCGGCCGAGTCAGCAGTTGCAGTCAGCCTGTCGGCTCGTATCGATAAGCCGCGTATCTTCGTGGTCGAATTCGTGTAGCTGCCTTCCACTACCGATAAACGAGTTCCGCCGGCATTTTGTCTCAGAGTAGTTTTGAGCGATGTGGCGCTTTCAATCGAAACCGAGGCGTTACCTGCCGGGATAGCAGGAATGGATGGAGGTGCCAGCACGAGCTCCAGATCACCACGCAGCATGGGCGTCACGATCTTCTGCAGCGCGGCCTCTCTGCCCAGTTGGGTCAGGACTTCCCGCAGGCGTTTTGTGTCGCCAAGGTAATCCAGCGACTTCAGTGCCGCCATCAGCTTGTTGCGCTCGTCAGTCTGATTCAGCAAAGCCAGGGCGAAAAGCCGCTCTACCGTGTGGCGAGAAGCCTTCAGCCACGCAGCGCGAAGCACATCCCGGGCCTTCAGCAGGGCGTCGGCGCCGGGTGCGTCCCCGTTGGCCTTCATGTAATCAGCCTGCCGGGTCAGATTCAGATCCAGATCGCGCAGTGCAAAAAGCGGATCAAAGTTACGGTGAGTAATAATCTGCAATCCCGCATCCAGTTCATCGCAAACGGCGGCCTGCTTGCACCACTGCCTGTAGGCTTCCTCGGAGCCCACGATCGGAAAGCTCCTGGGAGACAGCACTCTTACGGCAGCTTGCTTTAGCGAAGCGCGATCCTCCGAAACCGCGGCAAAATACAGCCGGTACACCGATCCCCACTCATCGCCCGGCGCGGCAGAAGCCAGGCGCTCGCTAAGTGCGCCCGCTTCCTTTCGAGCGCGGTCCCCTTCAGCAGGCAGTGAGTGCCATATGGCAAGACGCAGCATAGCAATGGATTCAGCCGATTCTGGATGCTTCGCGGCCTCCCTGGCCAGCAAAGTGATCGAATCCGCCGGTTTGCCGTCGACGCGCAGTCTTTCTGCCTCGGCAAGCACCGGAGTCGCAGAGCCGCGAATCGGAAGTGCTACAGCCATTATCAGCAGCAACATCCATAGAATCAGGATAGCCCGAAAACGAAAGCAAGGCGTGTTCATCTCAATAAAACTCCATTCGATTCAGCCAAATTTTCTAGAAAAGCGCTTCGTAGCGAGAAACTTGCAGCAACGGAGCTGCAGGGATTTGAGCCTGCGGCACTGCGTTGCAGCGCACCTGATACTGGATGCGTACCATACGGGGAGCTTTGCCAGGATATGGCGCCGAAACCATGGGTATCCCCTGCCCGCTCCAGCGAGAGATCATCAACAACGCCACCAGCACGCCCAGCACTACGGCGCTTCCTCCTGCCAGCATGGGCAACGTCATGTCGTCCCATGTCCAGCCGTCGGCATCGTCAGCAGCCGTTGGCGACGCGGGAACCTGCCTTACCCGACGCAGGGTCTCGTCAACAAGCCGGCGCTCTGTGACGGAACCCACTTCACCGGATTCAGCACGAAGCCGGGCTTTGCGCTGTCGCCCCCACTTTGCCAGGTCGTCCATGCCGCTGTTTTTCTTGTTGCTGGTACTCATTTTCTCCTCTCCAAAATTCTGGTTAATTGTCTGCGCGCTGTATAAAGCCGCCAATAAAAGACCGGCATACTGCACCCGCATGCCTTGCCTGCCTCCGCCGGGGTCATCTGTTCAACTGCTGTAAGCACGATCGCCGCCCGAAGCTCCGGCGACAGCGAAGCCACGGCTTCTGTCACGCGGTCCTCTTCCTCGCGCCCCATCAGCTGCGTATCCGGCGCGGGAGTGGGCAGGCCCACGTGGACAAGATCCTCATGCTCGGCACGCAGTTCATCACGCCGTCGACGGTTTCGCATGAACTGAAGCGCCTTCTTTACGGCAATGCCGCACACCCATGTCCCGAACGACGACGCCCCGTCAAAGCGCTCGAACTGCTCATACGCGGCTACCCAGGTTTCCTGAGCCAGGTCGTCCATGTCCTCACGATTCAGCACGAGATTGTAGAGAACGCCTCGCACTCGAGGCATCAGCGCACGGACCAGCGGCTCAAAGTTCGCCGGCGTCCGCGCGCGTCTGCAACAGTCCACAAGGGACTGCAACTGCCCGGGCTCATCATCGACAGACAAGATTTCCGTCACGTTGTCCAGGGCGGGAGGTTTTGGGTTAGGTAATGCAAAAAGCATCGCAGGCGATCGGCTATTTAAGCATGAGTTCCCTGGACCGCGCAGATCTTAGCAGAAAAATCAGAAGAAGATGAAAACGTGCGTGCTACGCCGATCAGGAACCGCCCGCCGCTACTCCCGCCGCATGATTTTTTCCTCTTGGCACCGACGCGTCTGCGAATAACAGCTTGCCGGAAAGCCATGCAACCACAAGAATAGGCAAGGTATGACCCGTGAGCGAGAGGACCTGGAGAAAATTGAAGCGCGATCCCTGGCGCCGTACGCGCAATGGAGCAGCGCCTCGCGCGGTCGGCAGCACGCGGAGGAAGCCCATGCGCATCGCTCGGAGTATCAGCGCGATCGCGACCGCATTGTCCACAGCCGCGCCTTCCGACGCCTGGAGTATAAGACGCAGGTGTTCCTTAACGGCACCGGCGACCACTACCGTACGCGTCTGACGCACACGATGGAAGTGGCGTGCATCGCGCGCAGCGTCAGCCGGTCCCTCGGGCTCAACGAAGATCTGGCCGAAGCAATTGCACTGGCTCACGACCTGGGGCACCCGCCTTTTGGCCACGCGGGCGAAGTGATGCTGAATTCGCTGATGCATCAGCACGGCGGTTTCGATCATAACCACCAGAGCATTCGCGTCGTCAGCGAACTGGAGCTGAAATACCCGGAATTCAACGGCCTGAACCTGAGTTGGGAAACCATGGAAGGTCTGGCGAAGAATCTGCGTCCCGGTTATGAAAACAGCTCCGGTTTTGCCGTGCCGGATTCTGCAGCCGCACAGGGCACTACCTGGCAGCCCAGCCTGGAAGCTCAGGTTGCCGATCTGGCCGATGATCTGGCCTACGTGTGCCATGATCTGGATGATGCACTGGAAGCCGGCCTGATCACCCAGGACGATCTGGCCGATCAGCCGCTCTGGCAGGAAACCGTGAAGCGTGCCCATCGCGATTACTCCCGGCTGGACAGCGAGCGGGGCCGCGCCTATGTGCTGCGCTGCCTTCTGGATAAGCTGGCCGGCGATGCGATTCAGGCTTCTGCCGCAGCAATTAAAAGCTCGGGCATCAGCAGCGTGGCGGATGTACGTTCGCTGAATCACAAGCTCATTGGCGTTTCCGAAGAAACATGGGAGCCGCTGCTTCAACTCCGTCGCTTTTTATTCAATCGCTTCTACCTGCACCCGGACATCAAGAAGGTGAACGAACGAGTGATGCTGTGCCTGAAGCAGCTCTTCCAGCTTATTGTAAAGCATCCCCATCTCCTGAACCAGCAGTTCAGCACGCGCATCAAGAAGGATGGCCTGTATCGCGCCACGTGCGACTACCTGGCTTGCATGACGGATCGCTGCGCCATGAAACAGTTTGAGGAAGTTTTCGGCAACGCCGACGCACTGGCCGTTGCTACAATGGAGCAGCCGGTACTTTTCTCGTTCGATAACGCAAAATGATGATGCAGGCAGGTTGAGGATGCAGAGTTGGGATGGTCTCGGCAGTACTCTGTTTAAACACGGCGCTGTCTAAGATTATGCCGTGTAATAAAAGTCTGGAAGCAGGATCGACGCGTTAGCTATCGTTTGCCCCTTGGCGGATCAAAGAACGGGAACCTGTACCTTACTTATGCATAAACTCGCGTGGCTGGCTGTCTCTCTACTGGCATTTGCAGGATTTGCGGGGTCTGCATGTTACGCGGATAAATCAGAGACTGCCCCGGTAGTTGCGCCTGCAGCAACCGCGCGGACATACAAACACCTCGGCCCGGTTGAAGTGCTGGATAACGGCGTGGTAACACTCGGTGTAGCGCTCAAAATCGGCCGTATCGTTTCCTACCAGCGCAAAGCGGCCGGCGAAGCAAACTGGCTGGGCGTGGTGGATGAAGCGGCTATTCCCAGCTGGCACTGGAACCCCTATGGCGGCGACCGCATCTGGCCTACCTCGCAGCTCATCAACCCTCAGATCTACAAGAATGGCGGATGGGACCCCGTGATCGACGGGCAACCCTGGGAGATGCTAAAGCGCACCCCCACTTCTATCGAATTCCGCAGCGGACTGAGCCCTCAGCTCGGCATTCGCGTCACACGCCACATTGAGCTGAAAGAAGGCTCAGCGGATGTGCTCCATACCGTTGTGGTAGAAAAACTCAAGCCAAGTCAATGGCCCGTGCACGTATGGGCTGTCACCGGCCTGCGCAAGGACGTAACGGGCGAACCGGAAGGAAGCCGCTATTTCCTGCTGGATAACAGTCCGACCATGCCGCATCCCGACTACCTGACCTACAAGCTATGGCCGGAGACACCTCCAAAACCCAAAATCTTCCCCATGAAGGAGCTCCAGACCCTGCACGTTGCCTGGGCGGAGAAGAATCTGAAAGCAGGCACGTACGGCAAATGGATCGCCTTTATTTGCGGCAATTCCGCTTTCCTTCAAACCGTGGCCTATGACTCAAACGCGTTGTACCTCGAAGCCAGCAACCTGCAAGTCTACATGATGCGCGATCGCCAGGTCTATGAGATTGAAACGCTTAGCCCCACCTGGAACATGACCGAGGGCGAAACGAAAACCTGGCAAATCCACTGGCAACTGGTCGATCTGCCAACGGATGGAACCACCGTGGCAGCCCGCGCTTCATTTCTGAAAACACAGGCTGCCATGGCAGGCAAATAACCGGCAACAGCGCGAAGCGATCTTACTTCTCCTGGCTCTTCGGCGCGGGAGTTGAAGGCGGGCATATCTTGCCCATAATGGGGGGACGCGGCTTGTTCGTTGCGGGCGGCGTAGGAGGTGGAGGCATTATTGCTCCGGGAAGCATGGGCGGAGGTTCGGGAGCGGGCTTCGCTTTTTCCTCAGGCTGCGGCCTGGACTTAAGCTTTTCAGAAGATCGGGCCGCCGGAGGAGTGGCGAACGTATTGTTGCCGGATGCGGCATTGGCAGGTGCTGCACTGGCATGAGCGCTAAGCAATCCCGCAAAGCCTGCCGCCAGGCCGGCCAGTAATCCCGTAAAGCTCCAGCGACTGCGATTGCCAAGGCGCTCCCACCTCTGGGTCAGAGGCGCAGGCCCGGAACCAGCGGCCATCATTTCAGCTTCGATCTCAGCGGCTTCGGCCAGCGCGGCAGCGGCGTTCGCCTTACGCTGATCGAGGGTCAGTACGTTGCCTTCCGCATCGGGGATATAGGTGACGCAAACGCGCTTGTCGATCGGATTCATCAGCACTTCCGCTTCCTGGCGTGGCATTTCCGACAGGTTATGCACATGAAGGTTGCAGTGATCACAGAAACGGGTCCGGTTATCGCCCGACATCTCGGCCCAAAGCTTAGGGCAGGAGCTAAGCCGGGGAGCCGGCAACGACGAAGACAACGGACCGTCCGAGCCCGCCGCAGAGCTTTGGTTGATATGCATACAGATTCTAACGTCGGAAGGTGGGAAAATATTACAACTATCTATTCGGCAAGGTGAGTGGCCCGGGATTTTCCCACCTTCTAATAAGTCCAGCGCTGAAATCTGCCCTTATTCGCCCAGAATCAGATCACCCACCGTGTCAATATCCTTGGAGTGTGCGTTGCCAAACCATGTCATGAAGGCGTTGCGGCCGGCGCCGTCGTCTTCGTTGACGATGAGCGTGAAGCCGAGGTTGTTGCCCGGAGCAGGTTTGAAGGGCGCCAGCCGTGACCAGGGGAATGCAATCTCATAGGTGGTGTCACCCGTGCCTTCCTTGTCGCGTTTGATGGCGAGTTTTACCTCTGGCGCATTACCGGCGGGTGCGGCGCCGTCGGCGGAGAGTGTGCACCAGGTTTGCGGGCCTTCCGTTCCCAGACCCAGCGAGTACTCGTACTTGCCCACCTTGTAGGCGCTCGTCCGCATGGGATCGATAAGGAACTGCAGGCCATCCTGCTGCCACAGGCCGCTGTCCTTCTGGATTACTTTGCCCGCAATATCATCCTTGATCTTCACGCTGACATAGAAGTATTTCGCATCCCACAAATAGCGGATCTCCGCGGAGAGATCTTCTGGGCCGGTCCAGTCCGCAGTCTGCTTGTCTTTAACAACAAAGGCGTAGAACTGATCCATCTTATCCAGCTTGCGCACGGGGGCGTCCTTCCAGTCAGCTTCGTCCAGCACGCCATCGATCGACACGGCAGTACGGGCCTTTGGCACAGGATAGAACGCCGAGAGCGGGCGCTCCTGGGCAGTCACGCGGCCCGTGGCATCTCGAACTGTGGCGCGGCCCCGATAGACCTTGTACAGATCCGCATCGGCCAGAGGCAGCGTGGCGGAGGCGCTTTGCTTTCCTTCTATTTCCAGCGAACCGGAAGCAGCTTCGGTAAAGTAAGCGCTGGTCGGCTCAACTCTGGTAAAGACACCGCCTTTCAGCGACTGCTCGCCGCCGAGTGCAACGTCCCAGTTGACTCGCTGTTTGTTCGGGCTGTTGTTCTGCACCAGCACCTTTACCGCAGGCTGGCGCGTCACCTTGCCATCGGCATCAGTCAGCGCGGGCACGGGCAGCATTTGCAGGGAGAGCGTACCCGTTACCGCAGGGCGATAGTAGATTTCGCCATTGGGTTTGCCGTCGGCGCCCATTAATTGCACGACCATTTCGGCTTCGCGGACGTTGCTCTGTTCCGGCGCATTCAGGGAGAAGGTGAGCACCTTTTGAGATTGCAGCGTTTGAGTCTGTGAAGTCACCTGCCAGAATGGCGGCGCTTTCAGCGAAATCCGGGAGGGATCGACGGCATTGAGCAGTACGCCGAGCTGCGTTTTCTCGCCGCGCACCAGGGAGGGCGGGGCATCGCGCAACGCAATCTCAGGCGCTGTTGTAGAGGCCGGCAACTGCTTTGCGCCGCCCACATATTGCAGCAGAATGGGATCCTCCGTAACAGTCAGGGTGATGCCTTTATCGCCCGCAAAGAGAGTGCTGCGCGTTCCATCGATTCGCACCACCTGTACTTCGTTGACACCCGGCAGCGGGATAAAGAGATCTTCGCGACCCTTCTCGGTGTACCAGATCTGCAATGCCTTATCGTCGCGATCGCGGAAAAGAAATGCGTGAACACCCGCGCCGAAAACTTTGTCCTGCACGTATTTTTTGATGGCGATCGAATTCACCGCGTTGAAGTATGCGATAGCGTCCAGTTTCGGCGCATATTTGTTGTAGCGGCAATCGAAAACATTATGCGCGGAACCGAACGACTCGGCATTCTTTCCGTCCGTATCGGGGTAAAGAAGGCCAAACCACGATACGTTGGCGCCGCCGCCAGCGAAGAAGTTAACGAACTTGCGATATACCTCCGCCGCTACAAACTGCCGCGCCATGCCCTGGCTGTTCAGCCCCAGCTCCGTGGACCAGACGGGTTTGGGGAAGCCGTATTTCCTGAACATTTCGGGATAGCGCTCGCCCACTGTCTTGCGAACGCTTAGCGCATCCTCGTACACGTGGAAGTCGTATGCATCGCACCACTCACCAAATCCGTATTTAAAATAGTCTTCCTGAAAAACGGACGTACCGACGACATAGATGGACGGATCAATCTTCTTCAGTTCCTGATACACGATCCGGTACGCCTCAACGTCCACCTTTACGTCTTCGCCCTTGGCGTGAGGTTCATTGCCCAGGTTGACAATCATCGGCTTCACCTTGCCGTACTTTGCCACGTAGTTCTGAACGCCTTTGCGGATCTTCGCACCATCATTTGCCAGGAGATCCTGCCAACCGTTGGCGCGCTGCTCTACGGAGTGCGCGGGTGAGCCCGTAAGGTAGCCCATGCCCAGCGTTTCAATCAGGTCCAGCTGCGGTGCGCTTACCTTGGCAGGATCATCCGACATACTGCCCCATACGCCACAAATCCTCACACCCAGGCGCTTCGTCAGCTTGACGTATTCCGTAATGCGGTTGTCCCAGTTGCGGCTCGTGAACGGGATCTCCTCAGGCTTGTACGCGTTGGCGGGAGCCTCCGGCAGAATGGCAAGAGAGGTAAAGTTGGTGAAGGGCTCCGTCTCACGGCGGTCGATGGAGGCGTGCAGCTCATAATAGCGACCTATCTCCAGCGGCAACGGCTTCAGATCCACCTTGGCCGTGTAGCGGAAGAGCGTATCCTTGCGGCCATCCCGTTGAAGCTCGGCAGTCAGCGAGGCAGCCTGCTCGGCACCCCAATAGTCGCGCACCGTTACAGAGACTTTGCGCTGCGCTTCCGGCAGCGGTTTGGAAGCCCAGACTTCCATAATAATTTCACGCGAATCCTCCGGGAAAAGCAGATTACCGACCTGCGCAGTGGTGAACATCAGCCGGCGAATGTTATCATCCTTACGCTCCGTTACAATCGGCGCGGCGGAAAGCTCGTCGATCCAGAATCTACCCGGCGTCTCCTTATTAATGCCGGCGACAAAACGTGCCGAGGCAGCACTGGCAGGCGCTTCCACCTGTTTCTTGATGGGCTTCCAGCCATTCTTGCGGAAGAGCGTGGCCAACTCGCTGCTTCCCACCACCTTGCCGGATGCATCCAGAAATTCAATTCGCAGGCTGCCGTTGTAAGAGTTATCCATCGAGGTGAGATCCGATTTTGCGGCAAACTGGATCTCCCATGTGCCGGGACGGACAGGAAAAGCGGGGCCGGCTGCGGTCACATTCTCACGCAGGGTCGCATCCGTTTTCTCCAGCACCAGGGACTGCTTGCCCTTAAACGCGTCGGTTTCGTCCACCTTCACGGCTCCTTTCGTTGCCCAATCCTTTGCGGCAGCAGCGCTGTCCCCTTCAAAAGGAGCCTGCCATGCGACTTCGCCCGAAGAAGCTGACACGAGGGCGGATGCCTTCACATCAGCGATCAGCAGCGACGAAGATTTGCTGCCACCTTCGCTCTCCGGCTTGCCTATTCCTATGGAAACATACTTGGGCGCGCCCTTCCACTTGCCGTCATTGGCGCCACCCCAGTGCTCGCCGCCTGCGATTTCCGCGGGTTTCAGCACCAGCTCATGCCACTGGCCATCGGCAGTCAGCGGCACATTCTTCTTCTGATGCGTCTGGCCGCTGCCATCGCCCAGACGAATGCCAACGCTCTTTACCGTGTCGGTTTTATACTTAAGGCGGATCTCCTTAATATCCTGCAGAGCAAGATCTTCCATGCGCTTTGCGGCAGCGACATAAAGGCCGCCGCCGGAGAAATCGCCTTTCAGTTCCATTGCGTACTTACCGTCTTCCGGCTGATCCTTAACTGCGGTCAGGCTGCCCTTTGCGCCGGGGAATTCGCGGCCGTCCACATAATCCCAAAAGTGTTCGCCTTCGATTACCTCGTCCAGCGGCACCGTGGTGAGCACGCCTTTGGTTTCCGCAGCACCAGCCGGCTTCGGAACAATCGCAATGCTGTTGAACCAGATGTTGGCGACCGGATTCGCTTCGTTTTGTTTGCCGATCAGGATGACGACGAGTTTGGCGGGACCAGTCCATTTGCCGGTCTGATCCTTCGGGCCACCCCAGGCTTCATACTTCGATACGATTTTCAGCGCGGATGCCTTGCCCTGATTGGCAAAGAACTGCTCCACGGGAAAGACAATACGCTGCCAGCCTTCACCGGGTGTTGTGCGCAAATTAAACTGGTGACAGCGGTCAGCGCCGTCGATCAGACGGATGGTGATGTGATCGCTCGGCACGTTCTTCACCCAGAAGGAGAACTCGCGAAGATCGGTATCTTTCGGTACTTCCTGCGATATCTGGACGTAGTTGCCGCCGCCGGT
>JBGGNE010000099.1:0-13686 GCA_041287705.1 Methylacidiphilales bacterium
GGCACGTGAGTCATCACCCACACTTCAGGAAAGCGCTGTAAAGCCAGGGGCAGCACGCGCCGAAAATACGCCGCGGATTCATCGCCAAAGCGGTTGAGCCGTGCGAAGCGCTCCGTCTTCCACCAGCAACCCTCGCGCAGATCCCGCACCATATAGAAATCATTGATCAGCAACGAAGAGCCGATACCCGAACCCGCCCGGCCATCCGCCCAGCCTCGATGCCCTACCAGCCCAACGCGATCGTTCAGGGCGATAACCTCCCCCCCGTCGTCGCTCTCGGAGCCTGCGTCTGTCCATTCTTTGCCCTGTCCGAGGTGCCGTGTTTCTCCACCCAGCGTTTCTTCGCTTTTCCCGTTCGACATCGCCCCGCGACAGAAATCCGCCACTACAGCATCCACTTCGGCGAAGGAGCTGTAATAGAAATCGTGGTTACCCAGCACAAAGTACAGCGACGCGCTCGACGGCAGCATCCCCCGCAGAACAGGCAAATGCGCGGCAATCTGGCTTCCGTTGGAAATGTCGCCGGAAACCAGATACACGTCCCCGTTCGCCGAGCGTAGCTCGCCGGCCAGCGCCTCCATGGCCGGCTTCTTCACAAAATCCAGGTGCGGATCTGAAATCCAGACAATGCGCATGAACCAGAACACTACGGCCTTGCGGCACGGATAGCAATGGACGGGTTGCGCCCGTCTTCAAGAGAATGCTATCCGCGGCGGTTACGCGTGGCGCGTGAATCGGTTCGGTTCAGCCCAACTCAGCTATTGCGGCGCCACACGCTTCCCTGAGCAACGGAATACTGATACTTGCGCGAGTGCTCGCGGATAAGGAAGGGGAGGTCGGCGGTCTTGATGAGCGTAAACGATTCTTCCAGAGCTGCTTCCAAAGCCTTTAGCGTGGTGGGCGACTGCAGCCAGTTCTCGCGCGGGGTATATTCCTCCAGCCACGTGTAGGGCGAGGTGATGATCAGCAGGCCGCCGGTACGGACCAGCGCGGGCATCTGCGCCAGACAGCGGCGCGGTTCGCGCAGGCGATCAATCAGGTTAGCCATCAGCACCAGATGAAAGCTGCCAAGCTCGGCGAGCGGCAATTCCATAGCGTCGCCCTGCTGAAAAGCGGCACGTGTGCGGTCGATGCCTGCTTCACGTCCGGGCGCAAACTCAAAGACTGCCGGTTCCGAGACGTTACCTTCCACCAGAATGTGCCCCGACATGCGGCCATCGCGCTGCATCTGTTGTGCGGCGGCGACAAAGCTGTGCGAGTAATCAATGCCGATCGCCTCTTCGCAAAAGGCGGTGAACTCAAAAGTAGAGCGCCCCACGGCACAGCCCAGATCCAGCGCGCGCGTATGTTCGCCAGGGATTGTGCCCAGGTCATCAATCCCATGCAGCATGTCGCGGACGCAGCGTACAGGATACTCCAGCACGTGGCTGCCCGGCAGAATCGCACTGAGCTGCCGGGGCAGCGTCTGCTCCGCGGTGCCGTAGTGAAACAGCAGATACTCAGAAAGTCCCTTGTCACTTTCGTAATAAGGGACTGGTGCGGAAGGGGATGCCGATGCCGATACGGAAACCGGCTCGAGTTCTGTGGCGGGGGCCATGTGTCAGGCTACTCCAGCCAGGGCTCCAGCCTTTGCGGCAGCAGCGATGACACCAGCGCCTGCAGTCTCTCCCTCGGGGATGCCCATAGCTTTGGCCAGGTAGGGCGCGACGGTATAATTCTCCAGAACCACGTGCGTTACGCCATCGCGATGCATGCGTACCTGCGGCACGTTGATCTGCGGCGTTTTGGTGGGAGAAAACAGGATGTCATCATGTGTTGCATTCTTCTTGTTCGCGAAGAGTTCCGGCGTGAGATGTCCGCCCAGATGATCGCTGCGGCCAGTGGCCACATGAAGCGTGCCCAGGATCTTCTCATCCTGAATGTCGCGGCCCGATGCAGGCAGATCCTGTGTTCCGAATCCCAGCTCGCCCAGCTCACCCGTCACCGGATCGCTCTTCAGCTTAACATTGTGCGCAGCAACTGTTTCCGCGCTTCCTTTCAGCAGATCCGCCGAAGTGATGCGTCCGCCGGAAACGTTCATAATGCCCAGGGTGCCATCCTCATAGCGCATCGGGAACTGTCCTTCGGCGCCTTCCGGCACAAAGTAGACTTCACCAGCGGGCAGATTGGCCACATCCGGTATTTTACCGCGGCACATACCATGGCTCTTCTGAGCTTCCTGGCCATTCAGATGCAGGTGTAGCGTGCATGTTGCCAGAGGCTTATTCTCATCTTCACCATTGACGACATAGTCGATCTCCACCCAGTCGGCGCGGGTCATGGCCAGACGCAGCTTTTCGGCTTCGCGGCTGACTTCGTTGTAATCGACGGAAAGTCCGGTTTCCAGGATGACCTTGTTAACTCCATGCAACGTGGCGCCGCGGAACCCATGCTTCTTCGCCATAGCCGTCAGAGGCGCGGTGGCGGAGAATGTGCTGATGCACAGGATGATGTCGTAACATCGGTACACGTTCTCCTCCAGATTTACCGTATCGCCGTTGGGCTCGATGGCTGTTTCGGGCAGATCCAGGTTGCTGCCGCCGGTTAGCTCATACGCAAAGAAATCGCCTCCCTTGAGTCCCAGTTCCTTCATTACACCGCCTTCTGTCAGCCCCAGATGAAACACATCAAAAGCGTAACGTTGAATGGTAAGATGCTCCTCCTGCAGGAAGGTGAAGGCCTGTACCATGCGCGGGTTCGGCAAGTCGATAAGGATGGCAATGCGTTCGCCCGGCTGAGGATCGAAAACCGTGCGCAGAAGTCGGGCCAGACTAAACTTGGGAAACGTGCGATGATACGGAGAGTTCATGAAATAATAGGGATAAATCAGAAGAAAGGGACCTGCCTGAAACCGATAAGAAATCTAGAACCAGAAATGCCAAACTGCAATAGGCGGATGTGTGTCAAAGGTGCGTAAAGTCAAAAAAAAGTTATCCCAGGCAACATACTATTTAGACAGCGGAGTTACTTAAACATGGCAACGTACAGAGCGTTGCACATCTGGATCACGAAACCTGCGTACCGATGGGATTGGGCGGGGCTTACTTACCACTCTCGCCAGCGGCAGCATCAGGAGATGAGGCTGAGTCGCCGTTCAGGGAAAGATCACCCAGCATTTCGCGCAGCGGGCCGGGATTGGTGCGGCAATGCTCCACCAGGCTCTCCAGGCGCTGCAGGAGTTCCGGACTCACATGATGCTCCACGCCTTCCACGTCGCGTTCCACGATATCCGAAGGAAGCTCCAGCAGCTGAAAGAACTCCGTAAGAATAGCGTGACGCCGCCGGATGGCCTGAGCCACGCGCACACCTTCGGGCGTCAGCGTCAGGCCGCGATACTTCTCGTACAGCAGGTAGCCCAGCTTATCTAGGCGCTGGACCATAATGGACACGCTGGGGCGGGAAAGGCTGAGCGCTTCGGCGATGTCCGAGACGCGCGCATATCCTTTGCTCTCAATGAGTTCGTAAATCCGCTCCAGGTAATCTTCCGCGCTCTCGGTTACGCCTGCGCGGTCGTGGGCACTGCGGCGGCGTTGGGTCGACTGAGCGGCGGCGGCGGGTGTTGTCATCATGAAGCCAATGGAAGCTGGAGAAATCCGTCCAGTCTTAAAGGTTCGCATGCCCCGCGACGCAGAGCAAGACGATTCCCGCGCACGCCGCCATTCTGCGCTATCTTTCATTTTGTACATTAAACTTCTGCGACCAGTCTGAACTATCCCCTTCAGGAGGACCCTTATGCCCAAACGTATTTTCGATCACATCGACCTGCGCGTGCCGAATCTGGCCGCCGCCACACCGTTCTACGTCGAGCTGTTGCCCGCCCTCGGCTTTACCCAGGGCTCCGACATGCCCGGCTGGCTTCAGTTCTATCAGGGCACGGACGACGGACGCTCTGCCGGGAACTCCACGCCCACAGCCTTCTTCGGCGTTGCTGAGGATCCTGACTACGTGGCCAACGCCACCCGTATTGCTTTCTGGGCCGACACTGCCGCCGAGGTGGATCGACTTGGCGACCTTCTACACCGCATAGGCGCGCAGAACATTGAGGGCCCTGCCTGGGAAGACCCCGGCTATTATGCAGTGTTCTTTGAGGATCCCTGCGGTAACAGGCTGGAAGTATGTCATCGCAAGGAGAATCACGGCCAGCTTCCTGCCAACAACGTGTAGGCGGCGGACGGAGCGAATGGATTGCATGGCGTGCCGGCAGTCCGCAGTTCGGAGCCTGTATCTGTTTGTGCTACGCTGCTGCTATTGCATTATTGATTGGTATTAGATATGATACCCTTCATGACAGGCCTGACGTATTTTCGATTTCCTCTTTATCCACGTGCCGTGATGGCCGTCATGGTAATGCTTTCTCTGGTAGCGACAGCGACTTTGCCTACGACGGCATACGCGCAGGCACAGCCTGTCAGGAGACCGGAAGCGGTGGCGCGGGCCAAAGAAATCGCGGAGAAGTTCAAGGAAGCCTTTAACCGATTCGATTCAAAAGATTACAAGGGCACCATACAGCTCTGTGACGAGCTGATCGCCTTTAGGCCGGATCCCTATCTCTACTACCTTCGCGCCCTTTCTTTTCTGGAACTGGGCAAGTACGAAGCAGCCCGCAACGATGCGGAACAGGCGTTGCGTGCCTTCCCCTCAAGTCCGCTGGGTTACCTGATCAGTGCCGTTTGCTACCTGCACGACCGTATGTACGAGAAGGCCTGGGAAGCGCTCTCGAAAGCGGACTCGCTTTATACTTCTACCAAGAACAAGACTGCCAGACTCAGCCGCATCCTCGCCTTTGCCCTGTTCTGTAAAGGCGGCGACGACAACCGCGTAGCAGAGCTGGCCGAAGAAGCGCGCGCTACGGCGAAAGATTCCAAAGATTACCTTAAATCCACCTACCTGCTCTGGTCTGCACGGGCTCGCCAGGGTAAAGGCGGCGATATCACAGGCACTATCCGTGAGGCAGTGGATAAGGAAAAGCAGCGTCTGGTTGAAGAAGCGGTTGGCAAGGGCCTGGATCCTGATCTCTCCGGCGATACTCCCTGGAACGTATCCATTGGCCGCTTCCTTCTCGGCGATCTGACCGAAGGCGAACTCCTGAAGCTGGCCGCTGAATCCGAAGACGCCAAAGTCCGTGCCTCCCAAATGTGCGAAGCCTGTTTCTACATTGCCATGTGCTTCATCGGCGAAGGCGAACCCGCAAAAGCCATCCCCTTTCTCGTCAGATCGGTTTCCACCAAATCCCCCACGGAGACTCTGGATATGGCGATTTCTCAACTCCAGAAGCTGGACCCGAAAAATGCCGCGCTGGATCTGGTCGGCGGCAGGTAGAACTTCCCAGAAGGGTGGAGCAATTCATCCACGAGCCAATGCGTTCTGAAAAGGACGCTGCAAGGTCGAGAATAGAATGCGCACGATGGAAGTGCGGCGTCCCTTCAGGACGCAATTTCCCATATTTAGACGATTTCCCAGCGTTAATTGCCCATATCGTGGGCCGCTTTTGGGTGCAGGCTGCGTTGCGATTTCAGTCGAGCATTCAATCGAATGCACTCCCTCAATCGCGTCTTGCCTGCACCCAAAATCAGCTCCACGCTATGGGCAATTAACGATGGGAAATGGTCTTACAACCCAGGGTTTCGTCAGAACTCCACCCTGGGCTAAACTGCGCAGCACCTCTGGTGCTGTATTGGTGCGTCAGTTCGTGTCTTACGACAGCGCGCCGGCCAGCGTCTCCGCTTTCAGCTTGGGCAGAGGCAGAGCGCTGCTGCAATTGCTCGTCTTGGGCAGCATGTTCTCGCCATTGGTGCGGATGACTTCGCTGTACCAGCCGGCGGAATCCTTCAGCGTGCGCTCCTGCGTGGTGTAATCCACGTGCACGAGGCCGAAGCGGTGCTTGTAGCCTTCCGCCCACTCAAAGTTATCCATGATGGACCACTGGAAATAGCCCTGTACGTCAACGCCGTCTTCGATGGCGTGGTGCAGTTGCAGAAGGTAGCGGTGAAGGAAGTCGATACGATTCGTGTCATGCACGCGGCCGTCCAGCGCCACCCAGTCGTGGCAGGAGAGACCGTTTTCCGTCACAACGATCGGCAGCTTGTAGCGTTCCGCCAGGAACTTCGGGCCCCAGCGCAGGGATTCCGGCGTGCGTTTCCACAGGAAGTGCGTGTGAGGATGGCCGGGATGCGTCGGCACGGCAATCGGATCGCCGTTCGGGCCGGCGGTAACGGCGGTACCCTGGTAAATATTACAGCCATAGAAATCCAGCGGCTGCTTGATGACTTCCATATCGGAATCGGGGAAGCGCGGGGCGTTCTTGCCGTAGGCGCGCAGACCGGCTTCCGGGTATTCGCCAAACACCACGGGGTCGCCCCACCAGGTATTATTCCACAGGTTATCGCCGTAGACGGCTTCCATGCCGCGCTTGGCTGCCGCTGCATCGTCGGCAGACTGACCTGCGGGGAAATACGCGACACCCACGGGTGCCCAGCCAATGATCGGGGTCTTCTGAGCGCGGGAGCGAATCACCTGCGTGGAAAGACCGTGCGCCAGCAGGCAGTTGTGACCGGCGGCCAGTACTTCGCGCATGCCAAGCTTCAGGCCCGGAGCGTGCTCGCCGGTGCTGTGGCCCATGCCGATAAAGCACTGCGGCTCGTTCAGCGTCATCCAGTGTTCAACGCGGTCCGAAAGGCGATCGACGATCACCGCGGTGTAGTCAGCAAACCATTTGGGGCTGTCGGAGTTGAGCCAGCCGCCGCGCAGGAAGAGGTCGTAGGGGTAATCCCAGTGAAACAGCGTTACCCAGGGCTGAATGCCGGCGCCCAGCAGCTCATCCACCAGCTTGTCATAAAAATTAAGGCCGGTCTGGTTTACGGAGCCGACACCATGCGGAATAACGCGGGGCCAGGAGACGGAGAGGCGGTACGCCTTCAGGCCGATGTTCTTCATCAGCTGTACGTCTTCCACGTAGCGGTTGTAGTGGTCGCATGCGACTTCGCCCGTATTGCCCTCCCACACTTTGCCCGGTTGGCCGCAGAGCATGTCCCACACGGAAGGCCCTTTGCCTTCGGTGTCCCAGGCTCCCTCGATTTGATATGACGCAGCAGCTGCGCCCCAGGTGAAGTTTTTAGGAAAACTCATGTCAGTCAGTCGGTCGGTGTGTATCGCGTAAGCGTAGAAAAGTCGAATCGTGCTTGATGCCGGACGTCGGGCTTTCGGCAAGCGTCCGTGAGCAAACGCTAGATTATGCGCAAATGGCGCAGAGGTATAAGTTGATCCCTGACCCTTATTGTGTCATTTACCGATCAGCTTAAGCGCATCTCGCACGCATGGAGATAACTGCAGCACGCAGGGCCGCACTTGATTTCGACAGATAGATAACGGAGGAGAGTGCATTGATGTGCATTATCTTTTAAAGCGAGAAAGCAAAATAGGCAAGCGTTTGTTTGCAGAGTCAGGCCTGGTGTTGCATACTTACCGTGCATAAATTCAGCATCCCCGCGTTACGGATTAAGCATCGAAATCAGCATTCGACACAGCCTAAAGCTTTTCTTCTCTGTCTGGGTCTTTATCCTGTTCAATGACAGCGGCTCCCCGTCGGATATGACCGCGCGCCGCAGATTCCCCATTCGTTTGTCTTATAACGCAATTCTTTTTCTATGAAGCATTTCAATCTCCCCAGCCTTGCCCTGCCTCTGGATAATTCCTGGGACGTTATAGTCGTTGGCGGTGGTCCGACAGGCTGTACGGCGGCGGCCGCGGCTGCTCGCGAAGGCGCCAAAACCCTGTTGATTGAGAGCACGGCATCGCTGGGCGGCTCCGGAACAAGCTCACTGGTACCCGCGTGGTGCCCCTTTTCCGATAAAGAAAAGATCATTTATCGCGGCCTGGCCGAGCAGGTGTTCAACAGCAGCAAGGAAGGCGTCGCGCATGTCAGGAAGTCCGACCTGGACTGGGTGCCCATCGATCCCGAACGCCTCAAGCGCGTGTATGATGATCTGCTGGCGAAGTATGGTGTGACAGTGCTGTTTAACACAGCTTTGTCTCATGTGGTGGCCCGGCCGGCAGGGGACGGAAAGGAAGTCTCCACGCTGATCATTACCAACAAGGCGGGGCTCTCCGCTCTTGAAGCAAAAGTTTACATTGATGCCACCGGTGACGCGGATATCTGCGCATGGGCCGGCGCGGAGTTTCATAAGGGCAATGCAAAGGGCGAACGTCTGATGCCCGCAACGCACTGCTTTATTCTGGCCAACGTAAATCTTGAGGAATACTACAAGGGGCCCAATCTGCACAGCGGCAACAAGAACAGCCCCATCTATGCGATTCTGAACTCCGGCAAATACCCGATCATCCCGGACTCTCACATGTGCAGCAATGTTGTCGGGCCTGGCTGCGTGGGCTTCAATGCCGGCCACGTGTGGAATGTCGACAATACGAAGACGGAGACGGTAAGCAGCGCGATGGCCCAGGGCCGCAAGCTGGCGCAGGCGTATCGCGATGCGCTGGCGGAGTTTCATCCGGCGGCGTTTGGCAACGCGTTTCTGGTGACGACCGGGTCGACGATTGGTATTCGCGAAACGCGCCGCATTGTGGGCGATTACGTGCTGACGATCGGGGACTATATGGAGCGCCGCACGTTTGCCGATGAAATCTGCCGCAACAGCTATTTTATCGACGTGCACCACGCCAAGGAAGAAGCCGCGCTGAGCAAGAATCCCGACGATGTGATGCGCTGGGAAGGCAACACGCACCGCTACGGCAAAGGCGAGAGCCACGGTATTCCTTACCGCTGCCTGACGCCCAAAGGTCTGCGCAATGTGCTGGTCGCCGGACGTTCCATTAGTTGCGAGCAGCTGGTTCAGGGCAGCGTGCGCGTGATGCCTGTCTGCCTGGCCATGGGAGAAGCCGCTGGTATCGCCGCAACCCAGGCACTGAAGTCTCACGACGGCGACGTGCATGCCGTGGATACGGATCTCCTTCGCAAACGCCTGCAGGAAGAAGGTGGCTATTTGCCTGATTTCGATCCGGCCAATCCTACAGGTAAGATCGCAGTGTCGGCTGTGGCTTCGCATTAGCGAAACCGTGGTGATCAAGACATAGTGCGCGCTCTGGATGCTGAAGCACCGAAAGCGCGCGGGGTGCTTAGCCTTTGGCTCTTCGGTATCCAGGCACGAGAGAGCGGTGGGATCATGAGGTATCCCACCGTTCTCGGGTTGGTTTGCTTAGACCAATTCGCAGAGTGAGTTGGTCTTACCATCCTTCTGGCTGATCGGCTATCAGGCGTCGCGGCGCTTCAGGAAGGCGGTGCGCATGCGGCTGAGAGCCAGGCTGTGGATCTGAGAGATGCGGGATTCGGAAACCTGGAAGCGCTCGGCGATTTCGTTGGTGCGGAGACCTTCGATGTAAAACAGGGTCATTACTTCGAGGTGGCGGGCCGGTAAATTTTTCAGTTCGCTGCGGATGATGGCGATATCTTCCTGGCGCAGCATTTCCTGGGAGGCGGTGCGGGTGCGGGGATCGGCCAGCACTTCTTCGTGGGTCAGCAGATCATCTTCGCTGCTGACGGCGACGCTTTCCTGCAGGCTGAACACGTTCGCGGGGCGGAGGCGCTCGGTCAGGTCGTGATATTCTTCCTGGTTCATGCCCATGCGCTCGCAGATTTCGGCTTCCAGAGGTTCGCGGCCCAGTTCCTGGGTCAGCGCGTCGCGCATCTGGGTCAGCTTGCGGCTGGCGCGGCGGGCGGAGCGGGGCATCCAGTCCTGGCGGCGCAGTTCGTCAAACATGGCGCCGCGGATGCGGAGTGAGCAGTAGGTGCGGAGGCTGCAGCCTTTGTCGGGAGAGAAATTATCAACCGCTTCGATCAGGCCAACCAGACCGGCGCCCTGCAAATCTTCCTGCGCCACGCCGGGATACCAGTAAGCGGGCAGGCGAGAAGCGATCGTTTTGATGAGCGGCATCATGGAACTGATGGCGGCTTCGCGCTCGGCGGCGCTCTTCCAGCAGCTGACAGCGGGGGCGCTGGTGAGTTCGGCAGCAGCAGCGGTGATCTGCTCGTCTTCGCCGTCTTCCATATCTTCAATACCGGGCAGCATCAGATCGTCATCGGCCTCAAGCACGGGTGCTGTGGCGGTAAAGCAGCGGGAATCGCGGGCGATAAAAGGAGCGGCAGCAGTTTTCATGGAAGAGGGAATGAGGGAGGAGGAGGAGTGAGAGGGAACATTGGAGCCTGCACCAGCGCCCGACGGGGAGAAGGCGGTCATGCTTACTGCGGCGGGGATCGACCCGCTGTTCTGTGACCGGAGGCTCCTGCTGGTGTTCGCTTTACGGGGTGTCCGGGAGTCTCCGGAAAGGTCCGTCCGCGACAGTGCGGCGAGAGCGCCTGAAGCTGGACGTTGCTTTCGGGAGACTGCCGGGCTTTGGAAACCCGATAGGTCGCGAACAACAGCTGAGGGAGTAGAATTGTTGTCGATCACGCTATATAAGAACGCAATCTTGATGCCAACTGCGGGGCGGCGGCGCCTGAAGTAAACCGAACATATTGATTGTGAACGGTTTGTGGATCTCTAAATTAGGCTGGCACATATATCGCACCCTGGCACACCTAAAAAAACCCTGCAAATTTTGCAGAAGGAGACTTTATTTCCTGAATTCCTTGCCGTAAGGCATCCCCCTGACAGCCCTTTCCCTTCGGTGTTCCCCAGATGCAGCAACCATTCTGCAAGTTTTACAGCCTAGGTAAGAATAGCAAAAATACCTCGTTTCCCCTCTGTACAGCATTTTTTGCGGGCCGGGGCGGCGGGGTTTCCGTCACCCGGTTTTACACTAAACGAATGCGCGAAGGACGACTTGCGGAAGGCGACTGCAAAAATTTCAAACGCCTGTTTTAGGCAGTGAACTCCAGATAAGATGCACCGCCGCGATTGCCGTAAAGATCAGCAGCAGCGGATCGAAAATGCGCTGCGGAATGCGGACCACGATCCATTTACCCGCATAAACTCCCGCCACTACCACAGGTGCCAGCACCAGCCCCAGACTGAGCGACCCTGTATGAATCAGCCCCATGCCGGCGCTGAAGGGCACCTTAAAAATATTGAGAATGCAGAAAAACCAGGCCATCGTGCCGATGAGTTCCATCTTCGGCAGCCGCACCGCCAGCATGAAAAGGCTCATGACCGGCCCGGCCGCGTTAGCCAGCATCGTTGTAACGCCGCCCAGCCATCCCATGATGTAGGCGAAGCGTTTCTTCTGAAAGAACTCGTCCAGCCACTTGCCCTGCGCATTGCGCCAGAGCTGAAAGATCACCAGCGACAGCACCAACGCCCCCAGCAACGGACTAAAGATAGCCTTACTCATGTGCGACATGAGCCAGCATCCGAGGCATACCCCCAGCATACTTGGCAGCAGCAGATTGCGGATATGCCCCCAGTGCGCATGCTCCCCATAGGCCCGGACGGCAAAGACGTCGCCCATAATCAGAAGTGGCAGCACTGCACCCGTGCTTGCCTTGGCGTCCATCACCTGCGCCATAAGGACAACAACAGCCATGCCCACCCCGGCAAGCCCGCCTTTGGAAAGCCCCACGCAGAACGCCGCCGCCACAGCCAGAGCCCACTGCCACATTTGCATATCGGCCAGACTGAAATGGTTGGAAAGCTGTTCGGGCATGTAGGAAGGAGCGGCGGGCGAAGAAGAAGAATAAACTGAACTGGGATTCTTCGGCCAGAATGCTGCCGGTTTTCGGGCAAATGTCACGCGGCAAGCAGATTGTCGGAATCGCTTCTCTGATTTCGCCCCTCTGTCATCTGGGGGTTTGACATGCGTGGACTGGTATCCAAAAGTAATTTTACTGTGCCACTTATCGAAATTCTCTCCGTGATTGCACTGCTGCTTGTTGGGGGCGGGCTTTTTTATTATTTTTACTGGGTAAGCACGGCACCTGTGGAGCTAAGGCGTACCTATGCGGAGCCACCGCCGAAGATGGCTCCGGCAAGGCCACCTCTAAAGTTTGCCTCTCCATACGACTATCTGCGGCGGGCATATTTTGCGCCGTTTCTGATCCTCATCCCGCTCGTCGTATTATTTGTTGTGGATCGGCGTTACAATTTTGCCTCTGTACAGCTTTACGTATTAAGCGCTGTACATCTGTATTTTATCACCTCTTCTTTGCAGTACCAGAGTGTGTACTCCAATGGCAATCTGTTTACTCGTGAAGAGAATCCGCAAGCTTACTGGGAGGTAGTTCGATTTTTGCTCTACATTTACTTTGGCATGAATGCGGCCTATTTGGGACTGCTGGGCCTCATGGAATGTCTGTTAATATGGTGGCCGCTTACATGGCGCTGAAGATAAACCATTAAATATTCTGCGCCTCAGACCGCAGCGTCCGGTAGGTATCCAGCATGGTTTCCACGGCGGCGATGTGGGCGGAGATTTGGGCTTCGAGAGGGGCGTCCTGGGGTGTTTCGAAGACGATCTCGAAGGGGTGCGGTTTGCTTTCGGCGGGGGCGGACAGGACGCCGCGATAGCACTGGAAGCATTGCTGCAGGATGATGCCGTTGTGCGCTTCGAAGCCATCGATGCTCGTGGCGTGGTTGCGCGGCAGGTAGCGTTCAGCGGCGGCCAGAGCGGGCTCCAGCACGTAGCGGGTGAGGGAGGAGCCGTTGACGAGGCCGTACAGGCCGTCGCTGGTATCGTCGGCGTGGAGAGAGATGAGGCCGTCGAACTGCAGGGCTTTGAGTTCCTGCTCCAGAATGCGCACCTCGGGCTGAGTGCTTGGCGGCTGCTGCCAGAACTCGCGGTTCAGATCCAGCTCGTGGCCGGAATGGCGCGTGCCGGCATCGTAGCCGCTGGGATTGCAGACCGGGTAGACAAAAAGCTCGTAACCGCGGACAACTTCCGGGTTTTCCTGCCACTTCTGAAGAAGGCGCACCAAAGCGTGGCTGCCTGCGATTTCGTCGCCATGAATTGCGGCAAAAAGACCGACTCGCAGATAAGGACCATCCCAGCCCGGGCTGATAAACACGTAACGCGGCAGACGGTGCACCTGGCTGGCCACCATAAAAGGGTTCAGCGGCGCCTCGTACAGGCGGTTGGAGGTGGCGGCCAGCGTATGTAGCGGCTCCAGCAGACGGGCGAGTTTACGGCTTTTCCACTGAGTGCCCGCGGAGCCGGTCTTCGCGTCGGCGCGGGCAGAACGCGGGCTGCTGCTGGAGGGCGTACGGGCGCGGGGCATGGCGGATGTTGTGGAGAAAGTAAGGAGAAAAGGAAAGCAGGATGCGTGGAAATCAGATTAGTCGCAAGCGACCAAAAGCGGAAAGCCGTTGGGGCCAGCCGTGAAGGGTTATCTTAACAACGGAGTAGACAAAAGGAAAGCATGGAGGTGACAGGTAGGCCTGACGAGGGTGTGATTAGAAGTGGTGCGCTTGAAGATCAACCCCTAACAGGAAGTTGAAAAAATCCGTGTTAGAAACCTGGTGTCCTGGAGTCTTTGTGGTTAAGAAAGCCTGATCTTCTTCCTCCGTTTCCTGCTTTCCTGTCTATTCTCCCGCGTCGCGGTCGTCGCGCCGTAGCGAACGTTGCGTTAAAAAAGTTCCTCATATCGCCACACGGCAACGGGTTGCTCTACGAGTTCCGTATTTAACGTCGCGACGGGGGAAAGGA
>JBGGNE010000100.1:0-8561 GCA_041287705.1 Methylacidiphilales bacterium
CCGGTTCCTGCTTCTCCGACACCGGCTCCCGCACAGAATGTTCCGCCAGCCGCTGGAGCAAAGCCGGCGACACCTTCGGTTTCCGCTGCGCCGTCGATGCTGTAAGTTACCAGGCTATGGCTCTTCGGCGAACCGAGGACGCCGCAAGGCACGATGTCTGATAAATCAGCGATCGTGCCTGTTGCGGGGGTTACTTGCGCTCAGCTATTTGGAGGTCGCTTAGCTCAAAAACGTCAGCCGCCGCGGTGAAATCCATGCGCTTGAGTTTGCCGTCGGGCTGAGGGACGTCCACCCACCCGATCATAATCCAGCTGCCCTTTACCGAGGCATAGATGGTCGACTCAGGAATGCCGGAAAATGTGGAGCCAGGGGGCAGTTTCAGGCGTTTGTGTACAGTGGCTGTTGTTACCTCCCACATACGCAGAGGACTTTCGATCAGCGTCTTCGTTATCTTCGTGTAGACACCGGTGGGCAATTTTTGCTCACGTTTGGCCAGAGTTAGCAGGAAGACAACAGAGAAAAAAGAGATGGCTAGGAAACACAACAACACGCAGCCCTCCCTTCAGAGGATTCGTTTGAGCCATATCTCTGCTTTCTTACTTTGATTGCCAGAATTGTCCGGGGTGGCCATTCTTTTTATTTATACACTCAAGGTAGGGTGAGGCCACATATTTCATGGATGGAAATCGGCAAGATGTCTGCAAGTCGTACGTTGGCCATACGTCGCATCCAGACATGGACCTCGTAGCAGGGCAGAAAAGGCGGCATTCGGCTATCATAGCTACGCATCCCTTTGTCTTTGCCTGTGGTGCAGTCAGATGCTAGACTGATATGGAGTGCCTTTACGCCTCCCGGCGTTTGCAGCGCGCTGCCTACAAGATCTTTCTTTTCCCACGGAAACATGTCGTCGAGGAAGCCACACATCGCCCTTGCCAGCCCCGTTGCCCGCCTGCATCTGAAGGTGGTGCCCGGGGCCAGCCGGGAAAGATGCGCAGGCATGCATGGCGACCGCCTGAAGATTCGGCTTCGCGCCCCCGCGGTGGACGGCAAAGCCAATGAGGCGCTCATCACTTTCCTGGCGCGGGAACTGGATGTGCCCGCTCGTACTCTCACCATTGTGGCCGGCGAAAAGAGCAGAGAAAAAACCGTGGCTGTCGCCGGAATGACCGCCGCCGCACTCTCCGCCTGGCAGGATCGCCAGCAGACGCGTCACCAGCAACCGCTTGGAACCGGTGCACAGGAGGCCGCCGCGTCATGAAGCGGAGTAAAACGGACAGCAGGCACAAGCAGAAGGACCAGCTCTGCTTCTTCTTTGGTAATGCCGAACCGCCTTCGCAGGGGCGAAGCCAGGAAAAGTCCCCTGCGTTGCCTCCGTCGGTTGCCGGACATCGTATTCCGTCTGTACCTCCGGCCGTCTCCTCCTTCACGGGTACGGTGATTGCAGCGCCACCAGTGCCCACTGCCTCTTCCGCGTCTGTACCTGTTCCCACCATGCCGCTTTTTCCGATTCGGTCCGGACTTTCCTCATTGCCAAAGCCGCCTCTGGCACCCGTATCGACTTCCAGGCCCGTTCCGACTCCATTGCCCGGAACAGGCGCAGCGTCATCGGGCACACGTAACCAGGAAGTGATTTACCGGCGCAACGATCGTGCCCGGCGCTATATTCTGCGTGTGGATCGGCGCGGTATCGTCAGTGTTACCATTCCGCGCCGCGGCTCGCTGGAGGCCGCGCAGACATTCGTGGCCAGCCGCGCCGAGTGGATCGAGCGCCAGCAGGTGCGCCGCGCCGATATCCGCCGAACGGAAGATCAGCGCAAAATGTCCTCCATGGTGCTCCTGCGCGGTCAGGATACGGCCTGGAGCGTCGAGGCATCTCCTCGCGGCTGGCGCGTCCGCCTGGCGGATGAATCCGTGGAACTGCGCCGTGGCCGCCAGCAACCGCAGGTGCCGGCGCACACTCAGCACACCCCCCACCCGCCACGCGAAAACGCCGGTATTCGCGCCGACCGTGCGCATCTGTTGCGCGGCCTGCGCGTACTGGCCGAGACGGAACTGCCACCGCGTACCGAGGAACTGGCCCACCAGCACGGCATCAAAATCTCCCGCGTCACCGTACGCGCGCAGCGCTCGCGCTGGGGCTCATGTTCCGCTGACGGGGCAATCTCTCTCAACTGGCGCCTTATCCACGCACCGCCCGAAGTGCGTGACTACCTCATCATCCATGAGCTGATGCACCGGCGCCAAATGAATCACTCCGCCCGCTTCTGGCGCGAAGTGGAAGCGGCCTGCCCCGACTACAGACAGGCCGAAAAATGGCTGGATACCCACAGCTACCTTCTGGATGACTCCGAAAGCGCCGCGGAATAGCAGGCACCAGAGTTCATCCTCCGCGTGTTGGTTCGCGCCGCCTTTATCTGCTGATGACAGGCATCGTCTCAAAGGCGGATTCTGACGCAGCCGTGCCTGCTTCCCCAATGCGTATCTCGGTACCTGGAACTCCATCCTTGGAGGTAACATCGATTCGCCCTGCCTCCATCTTCACGATTTCATCTTTGGAGAAGGACTTGTTCTGGGCTGCTCTCCACGTGCCATTCTCCCAGACCTTGTAGGTGGTATACGAGATTTGCTTGCCCGACACGATGCGCCACGTCCCCGCAAAGCGGCCTTCGTCTCCATCCATGGTCTTGCCATCCCAGATGAACCGCTGGATAAAAGTGCCATCCGGCCGGCGCAGAATAATCTTATGATACTCTGGCACGCTGGGGGATGTGGATCGCCAAATGCCGGCGATGCCCACTTCCTGCTCGTTTAGCTTAGGCGGCCCGGAAGGTGTGGCACACCCCGCCAGAATGCAGACGCAAAGCAGAATGATGGAACCGAGAAGCAGTCCAAATCTTGAAGCGGAAGCCGGCGCCATATTCATAATGACAAGGGGATAAAGGATTGGGCTAAAACAGGATCTTGTGGATAGTGGTTGATGTATAGCACGAGCGTGTATCCTGGCGACACATTATCGCGGCAGCGCTCAAGGTAGCTGTTTGCTATGTGTTCACACTAAACTAAAACGTTTTTTCATTGCCGCCCAGGCCGCTCCCCGCTGGAATGTGGCATGATATTCTTAGGCATAGATTGTGGCACTCAGAGTACGAAAACCGTCGCGCTGGATGCCGCCGACGGTCGCGTGCTGGCCCACGCCAGCGCGGCTTATGATACAGCACCAGGGCTGCCCCCCGGACACATGGAGCAGGATCCGAAACTGTGGACAGACGCGCTGGAAAGCACCGTAGCCCAGGTGCTGGCAAAGCTGGGCGATCGCCGGGCGGAAGTGCGCGGCATCGGTGTCAGCGGCCAGCAGCATGGCTTTGTACCGCTGGATGCGAAGGGAGAAGTCATTCGTCCCGCCAAACTGTGGTGCGACACCTCCACCACTGCCGAGTGCGACGAGTTTCGCGCCAGACTGGGCGGCAAGGAAGGTCTGCTGAAGCTCATCGGCAATGACATGCTCCCCGGCTGGACAGCGCCCAAGATCCTGTGGCTGAAGAACAAGGAACCTCAGAACTTTGCCCGCCTGGCGCAGATTCTGTTGCCGCATGATTACCTGAACTTTTACCTGACCGGCACCTATATCATGGAGTACGGCGACGCCTCCGGCACCGCGCTGCTGGATGTCCGCACACGCACCTGGAGCCAGCCGGTCCTCGACGTCATCGGCCCCGATATCGCCGGCAAACTCCCTGTTCCCGGCAGCAGCACACGCGCCGCGGGTGAACTGAAGTCCGAACTGGCCGCCAGATGGGGGCTCCCCGGCAGCGTTGTCATCAGCGCCGGCGGCGGCGACAACATGATGGGCGCGATCGGCACCGGTAACACTACGCCTGGTGTCGTCACCGGCAGCCTGGGAACTTCCGGCACCATCTTCGCGTGCTCGGCGGATCCTATTGTCGACCCAGAAGGCGAAATCGCGGCGTTCTGCGACAGCACCGATGCCTGGATGCCGCTGCTCTGCACCATGAACGTGACCGAGGTGACCGAGATCGTCCGCGATGTCTTCTCCTGGCCGCTGGAAGAGCTGGCCAACGCCGTAAATGCCAGCAAACCCGGCGCCGGCGGCCTGATGCTGCTGCCCTACATCCGGGGCGAGCGCACGCCAAACCTGCCCAACGCCGTGGGCGTGCTCTACGGCATCCTGCCCTGCAACTTCACGCGCGAGAACCTGGCCCGCGCCGCCATGGAAGGCGCCACCCTCGGCATGGCCTACGGCCTGCAGCGTCTCCGCAGCCTGGGCCTCACCCCCAGCGAGATTCGTCTTACCGGCGGCGGCAGCAAGAGCGCCCCGTGGCGCCAGATCTGTGCGGATGTTTTTGGCTGCAGCACCGTCACCATGGCCAACAGCGAAGGCGCCGCGCTCGGCGCCGCCCTGCAGGCACTCGCCACTGCGTGTCCGGAAAAATCCATCGCCGAGTGGACCAACGCCCTGGTCGCCCCCAACGAAGCCGAACGCCTGGAACCCAACCCCGCCAACCACCGCTTCTACCAGGATCTGCTTGGTCACCACACCAGGCTGACCCGCAACCTGGCGTCATCCGGCTGGCTGTAAGACCCATAACCAACGTGACATTGGATCCTTTTGCTGACGGCCCTGCGGGGGGGCCGTCGCCGGGGATCCTGATACCTCCGCTGCTTCTGTTTTGTTGAGAATGGCTGAAAGAGAGGAACGGATTTTCTCTCTTGCAAGTAGCTGCCGAGACGCGCGTTAGAGCAATCTCCAAAAAAGGGTCCAGCGTCACGCTGGTTTTGCTGGGAATCTGTCCCCGACTTCGCTTGTATGGCGGTTGCACCCTTTGCAGACAGATACCGAATGAAGATTATTGCTCTAGCCAATCAGAAAGGCGGCGTGGGGAAGACCACGACGGCCGTGAACCTTGCCGCCGCACTTGCGGAATCCGGGCATGCCACCCTGGTGGTGGACCTTGATCCGCAGGCCAATGCCAGCAGCGCTCTTGGAGTTCACGCCACGGAAGGCGCGAGCATCTACCGCGTAATGAGCGGCGAACGCACGCTGCAACAGCAGATCGTGCAGACGCCCTGGGCCAACCTCCTTCTTATCCCGAGCGAGCCCGATCTGGCCGCATTCGACCTGGAAGTGGCCGGCTACGAGCAGCGCAATCTCATGCTGCGCAACGCCCTGGAGCCTCATCTCTCCGGGCTTAACGTCGAGTACATCCTGCTGGATTGCCCTCCTTCTCTGGGCACTCTTATGATCAATGCTCTGGTAGCTGCCGACAGCGTCCTTATCCCGTTACAGTGTGAGTACTTTGCACTGGAAGGGCTCGGACGGATCACCGGCGTGATCGAGCGCATTAAGGGCGAAACCGGCCACCCCGCCCAGGGCATCGAAGGTATCGTACTCACCATGTTCGATATCCGCCTGAATCTCAGCCAGCAGGTACGCGCTGACGTCATCGCGCACTTCCCGGAGAAGCTGTTCGAGAGCATCATCCCCCGCAGCATCCGCCTTGGCGAAGCTCCCAGCCACGGCAAGCCGATCACTGTCTATGATTCCGCCGGCGCCGGCGCTACGTCCTACCGCCTGCTGGCCACCGAGCTGGTGAAACGGCAGAGTGCCGCAGCACCCGCTCCCGCAGTAGCAGCACCGGCTGCGTAGGGTGTCTCGCGAGACGCAAAAAAAGCGCTTCGCGGAGGTGCGTTGCGCTTGCCATTGATGCCATGCTAGGCGAAGCTATCTGCCACGTCGCCTTCCTCCATGGACTTCTCTTCCCTTTCCGATTCCATCAACGGGTTCCTGTATCATCGCGAATACAAGAAGCTGACGCCGGCCGATAAAAAGCTGGCGCAGATCTGGACACTGAACTTTATCCGAAGAAATCACCCGGACTGGAGTGAGGAGCAGGTGCAGCAGCACTATAAGGATCTGATCAAGATACGTACATACGCCGTCGATGAATGGGGACGGCGTATGATGGAGTAATGACGGGGCGGTCCGCCGCCGGGCTTAGCGGAAGTAGTATTGCGTGACGGCAGCGTCCGTCTTGTCGCCGACCTGCTCCACTTTGTAGCGCTCGAACTGTTTGGTGTAGAGATCGCCGCTGCGTGCCGCGGAATAGGTGAGATAAAGCGAGCGGCGCGGGAAGGTAGCCGTGTTGCGCCCGCTCTGGTGAGGCGTCAGCGAGTGGAAAATGAGGATGTCGCCGGGCTGGGATTCCACTTTAACGATGGTGCTGAGATCGATCTTTGCGATGTCTTCCTCACGCATCTGCATGCGCTTGAACTCGGGAGTAAGCAGCTCGTGATGGTAGCCGGGGAAGAGTTCGATGCCGCCGTTGGCCGAGCTTGCGCCGTCGATCTGCACGGATACGGAGAGGATATCGTCCGCGGGGCACATCTGCCAGTAGGCCTGATCCTGGTGCATGGTGTATCCATCTGTGCCGGGCAGTTTGAAGATTACTTTGTCTTTAAAAGGCAGCGCTTTGTCCTTAAAGATGGCTTCGATAACATCGGTAATGCGTGAGTCATCGCGCAGTGCCTTGAAGGTGGGGGAGACGTCAGTGACCGGATCGATGCGCTCGGGCGTGTTGCCGGAGTTCATGCGGAATGGGGTGCGTGTGTTGAGGGGAGCGACAAAGTCGGCTTTCAGCAGACAATCGCACTCGGCGCGCCAGGCTTCTATCTCGCTTACGGTAAAGAGGTTTCGCAGGATGATGAAGCCTTTCTCCCAGTATTCGGCGGCCAGCGCCTGAATCTGCTCGTGGCTAAGGGTAGTGATGGAGGCAGGGGCTTCAAGGATGGCGGATGCGGAGGAGGACATGGTAATGATGGGGTGATGATTCACGCTATCGGGGTTATCTGACCGGAAACGTTTTAGATCTGCGTAGATCTGTATGGATGACAATTAGCCATCAGCGGCGAAAGAAGGAATGACTGCCTGTGCTTTATCGCTTATCCTTTTGTGCATGGGAGTCTTTGAGCCGCGCTTTAGCCATATGGACGTGTTGCAGCACAGCTGTCATTCGGACCGTACCGGGTTTACTTTTGCGCAGGAGACCTACAAATCCTGGTGCATGCTGGCGTCGCAGAATGGGACGTTTAG
The DNA here is from genome assembly GCA_041287705.1 of Methylacidiphilales bacterium. Taxonomy (GTDB): domain Bacteria; phylum Verrucomicrobiota; class Verrucomicrobiia; order Methylacidiphilales; family UBA1321; genus LW23. Next base: position 7,109 of record JBGGNE010000100.1, read on the forward strand.
TTACGCGGTAAGCGGGCAGAGCGGTGTGTGCGGACCGGGAGAGTTTGTGCTGTGCCCACCGCGCGTGGCTCTGCACCGGCGCATGCTGGAGCCGCTGATGACATTTCACTTTGTGCTCTTCCGCTGGATGGATGCGCGGCGTAAAGTTTTGCGCATTAAAGCGGCAACGCTGGCGGGAAAGTGGACAATGGCGGACTGGCAGGATGGTCAGCGAGCGATGCGGCAGCTTGCGCAACTGGCTGGGGAGCTCTCACCACCGGCGGTGGAGTGGCGGCTGCATATCCTGGAAACGCTTATCCGCCAGGCCTGGTATGAGCGTAACTGGGGAACACGCGCAGGCGGTGGTGATCAGCGGGATGGCAGCGGCGTCGGTGGTATTGAGCGCCACAGGCCGATCGACGGAATCGCGCACCGGGCCGCTCGTCTGCTGGAGGCGCGCTCAGCAGAACCGCTGCGCGTACAGGATATCGCAAAAGAGCTTCGGATTGACCGTATTGGGCTTAGCCGCCGCTTTACGCGTGCTTTTGGCATGTCACCGATCGATTATCTGACGACGCTGCGTCTTGAGCGCGCGCGAAATCTGCTGGCCACGACGGACCTGAAGCTGGAAGACATTGCGGAGAAATGCGGCTTTGCCAACGCGCCTTACCTCAGCCGTCTTTTCCGCAAAAAACTGCACCGCACGCCCACTTCCTATCGGGAGCGGGAACGCGCGGTGTAAAAGATTCTGGCTTTGGGAGTCTCTGGGTTATTAAGCCTGCACTTCCTTGCGCAGCTTTGTCTCCAGCCAGAATGCGCCGAAGGGCAGCAGGGCGGCGAGGACAATAATGCCGATAAATGCCCACGACCAGCGGCGGACCTCAGAAGCGTGGAACAGAGCGGCAATAAGGAGAAGGAACAGGACGCCGTGAATCGGGCCGGCAATGCTGACGGCAACGGGAATGCCGCCGGCGTATTTCAGCGGCACGGCAACACCAAGCAGCAACAGATAGGAAATGCCCTCCAGAATGGAGATGATGCGCAGGCGTCCTACGGGTGTTTGAAGTAATTCGACCATAACGGCTAGTGGCTGGTGAGTTAGAGGAAGCGGAAGTAAGTGTGGGTGGCAGATAACCCCGGACGTCCCCGGTGTGTATAGATGACGTCGTGCGCCCTCTGTATGCCCATGCTTTGCGGCAAAAAGCAGCGCACGATGTTTGTAATCTACCAGACCGAGCATGACCAGCCAAAATCGTGGCGTCCGCTGTGGTTATCCCCAGCCAGGACAGGTCGTCGTTGCTCATAAGCTTGGGTGGACGTAAGGGATCACCACCCGGCGATCAGATATGCACGACTATCAGGTTGTCTTCCACACTGACAGGGTAGCTCTCAACTGATTCGGCTTCGACGCCTTTTGCTGAACTGCTGCCGGCAGGGCGATCCGGGTGACAGGCGGAGGCGGGAGCGGAATCAG
>JBGGNE010000101.1:0-2732 GCA_041287705.1 Methylacidiphilales bacterium
AGCACACGAGCTTGGACACTACGTGATTCACTCCCGCATGGGCCGAATTCCCGTTTGTGTGCCTCGAGACGGAACTGGTCAGGTAGAGGCAGAAGCGAACTGGTTTGCAGCCGGCTTTTTAATGCCAGAAGATGAATTCAGGCAAAAGCACAGTGAAGGATGGGGAAATGCGATGCTCGCTATCCATTTTGATGTTTCACAGGCTGCGGTCGAAGTTCGGAAACAGTCGCTTGGATTTAGCATCTAAACCTCTTCCATCGTGGGCTAGGAGGGACTTGAACCCCCACGCCTTGCGGCACCAGATCCTAAGTCTGGCGTGTCTGCCATTTCACCACTAGCCCGTGATGACTGAATTTCTGGAAGGGCGACAGTATAGTGCAGGTGCGGAGGATGATCCAGCGCTTTTATTGGGAAGATGCAGGTTCGAGGTCAGCGCGAAAGATTCGGCTCGGAGAAGCCGGGGGTGGGGCCGGGGACATCGGCGCCTTTGGCGCATTGCTCGCGGGTGATGTCGAGCTTGGACTCGTCCTGGGGGCCGCTCCAGCTGGTTACCTCTCTTTTATACTGCTTTTTTACCAGATACCCTGTGATTTTGTACTCGCCGGCTTCCACGTTGTTGAAGCAGTAGGACCCGTCTTTCTCCAGGATGCCATTCAGATAGATGTAGTACTCGCGACGCGGGCCGCCGATGCAGGTGACGTTGGCTTCGCCGCCCTGAGCTTTGCGGTCGAGTCTGTAGCCGGATATCGTGATGTGCGACTTGTCCCAGTCAATATACTTTAGTGTTGAGGGCTTCAGGCCCAGAGTGCCAACAACTCGTATGCCACGGTCGTCCAGATCGAGTTTATATGCGCTTCCCGCAGTGATTTCGATGCTGTCGTCCATACAGCTGCTGCGTTCATTTCTAAGCGGACCGCCAAGATAGCGTTTAAGCTCCACCTCTCCTTCGGGTAACTGAGCGAAGCTATACTCGCCAATATTGTTTGCTTTGGCTGTTTCATGAATAAAGCCAATAGTGCCACGGCTCTTTTTGTTCGTGGTTAAGGAGGCGAAGGCGGTCACGGAGGTTCCGGGCTGCGGCTTTCCTTTACGAAGCGCTTTACCGGAGAGGGTTGCCCAGGGTTGCAGTGTCATATTTCCGCCCTTTGCCGCTTCATCGCCGGGTATTACGCTGTAGCCTTTCTCCCTGCTGTAGAGCACCTGTGCGGATACCGCCTTAACTTCCGGGGGCACCGCAATGCGAAATGTGCCGTCCGCTGCGGTGACCGTGCGAATGATCGGCGTATTGTTAGCACGGTACTCGCTCAGTTTGCCGTCGCTAATGCTGATATAGTTCCCGTAGTTTTTTGGTGGCTCTAATTCTTCTATCAGGATGACCAGGGCATCTTTCACTGGCTGCTCCTGGGCATCGACCACAGTGCCGCTCAGTTCCAGTGCCAGGGCATGGCTCTGAAAGCTCAGCACAGGCAACAGACCTATCAGTCCTGCTATCAGCCAAAGAATCTGTCGAAATACTTTCGCAACGCGCAGGTTTGTCATACCGTGCAATGACGGTATCACACAATGTGTATCTCTGTAAAGTGTTGCGCGGGTTTACTCCGGCGCTACGTAGTGGTAGGGACCGCCGTAGGTAACGAACCGGCGGTACACCAGCCCGGACAGAATGAGCGCCACAGCCGACATGAAGGCCGCGATGGCGAAGGTGTAGTGGTACTGTTTGGAGGCGATATTGATCAGGGAACCCGCAACGGCTCCGATGGCGTAGACATCGGGCAGAGTACCAGCCGCGTCCGTCACAGAGCCGCTGAGCGCTCCCATGGCATAGGCAAAACGGCCCTGATGGCCGGAGGAATCGATGATGAAGCCTAAGCAAGGTGCAAAGAACATGCCGGCCACAGCTCCCACGAATCCCGCAGCCGAGGCGTATTGCGCAAAGCGCGAGCGCGGGAAAAGGCGCGCACCCAGACTGGCGGAGCTGGTAAAGAAGCAGCCGCTCAGCACATTGTGCATAAGCACAGCAAAGATGAAGGTGCCGACGCTGTGCACATAAAACGTACTCCAGACACAGGAAAGGCCGTAAAGGGCCACTGTGGCCATGGTAACGCGTATGGGGTGTATCTTATCGCATAGCCACCCCAGCGGAAAACTCAGTACGAATGACACGGCAAATGAGTACGTGTTGAGCTGTCCCCACAGCGTCTCACTCATCCCCACATTAGCGCGGTAGAGCATGGAGAACGTGTTGAAGGGACTCATTGTAAGCCCATTCACCAGAAGCATAAAGAAGATGAGAACGTAATATGGATTCCGGAAGCATTCGTTCCAGTACTTCTTCACTTCGGTACCGACATTGATATACCAGGGATCGGTGCTGGGTACGATGGGGGGCGGAGGCGGGTATTCCCCTTCCTTCACCTTCAGGCATACGAGAAAGAATGCAACGCCGTAGAAGATACCTATGGAGATAAAGATGACAGCGTAGTGAGTGGGCAGCTTGCCGAAGAGCCACCAGTTGAAAATAGCGCCATCGATAAGACTGACCATGCGGAACAGCGCCTGGAAGCGACCCATCATCTCCTGTGGCACGACGTCGTTAATGAGACCGCCGAAGACCGAGTAACTGGCAATGGTGGCGAACTCAAACGCCGCCCAGAACACACCGAAGCAGATGAGAGACACCATCATCTCGCTCTGCTCGGGCATCAGGGCGTGTACTTTTTTGGCCAGGAAAG
>JBGGNE010000102.1:0-4597 GCA_041287705.1 Methylacidiphilales bacterium
CCTGTCTTCTGTTGATAGCATTTCCTTTCTTTGCCATATCCCGCCGCGCACACAACCTCCAACGTCGTCATTGCCTCGCTTTGACCATTTCCAGATATCACAAGGCGCGAAACAGAACATTTTGCAATTTCTCCATCGCGACAGCCGAGTGATGCGCAAAGGCACCAGCCACGGCGAGTCCAGGCTATATACAGAATAGCCTCTTTCTCAGAGTGAAGAGCGTTCTCCGTTTATAGTGTATGTTGTGTGTATAAGTTGCGAAGCGATGCTTCCAACCGCGATGGTTCCTATCACATTCGTGCATCTTCGAACGCCTCCTTGCAGACGGGCAGGACGTACCTGTCCCCGCTTTTGGCCCGGGCGGTGGTGTTTTAACATGAACCCCGCCGATCGTTACAGCCCTTCCGACCGAACGGCAGATCACGCTTTAGCTGGAACACATCCGGTTTACAGGGAAACCTACAAGCAAACTGCATATCATGAATCTATGTTGTAATAATGGGCATGATGACGCGTTCAATTTATCCCCAAAGCAATCCGCTTGGATCTGGCAAGTGAAAAAATCTACATGGATGCTCATTTCCCGGAAAGCAACCTCTTCATACATTGACAAAATACCGCTCCTTAATCCTGATCACCATCGCTCTCGCGTTCGCATCCCTCATAGTGGCTGCTCCATTGCGCGCCGCGGATTGGCAATGGTCTGTGCCTATGGGTAAGGGCCGCGCGTTCCTGTGGATTCCTCCGAATTGCAAGCAGGTCAGGGCCTTTGTCGTTGGGCAGAACAACATGCTTGAGCAGGGAATTCTGGAGAATGCGACGTTCCGCAAGACGCTCGCAGAAGAAAATATCGCGGAAGTCTTCATCGCGCCGCCTTTCGATTTTATCTTTCGGTTCGACAAAGGGGCTGGCGATCAGTTCGACGATGTGATGAAGGAACTCGCATTGGTGTCAGGCTACTCGGAATTAAATTATGCGCCCGTTGTGCCGCTCGGTCATTCGGCTTGCGCAAGTTTTCCATGGAACTTCGCCGCATGGAAGCCCGGCCGCACGCTTGCCGTGCTGTCTGTTCACGGCGATGCGCCCCTGACGAAATTCACGGGCTGCGGCCGGCCCAATCCCGACTGGGGCAATCGCACGCTCGACGGCGTGCCTGGGCTGATGGTGATGGCCGAGTACGAGTGGGGAGACAGCGAACATGGCGCGGACCGTCTGTCCCCAGCGTTGAATTACCGGAATGAACATCCCAAAGCGCCGATCGCCATGCTGGCCGAGCCGGGCAACGGTCATTTCAATTGCTCCGACGAACTGGTGAAATATCTCGCCATGTTTGTGCGCAAGGCCGCAGAGAACCGGCTGCCGGCCCGTATGCCGCTGGACCAGCCGCCAGTGCTCAGGCCCGTTGATCCTTCGCAAGGCTGGCTCGTGCAACGCTGGCATTTGAATCAGCGACGTTCAGTGAGCCCCGCCGCCTTTGCCAATTACCTGGGCGATCCAAAAGAGGCATTCTGGGCTTTCGACGAGGAAATGGCTTTGGCGACGCAAGATTATTTTGCGGATCAGCCGGGTAAGTCGCCCCAGCTCTTGAGCATCAGTGACGGCCAGACGCCGATCGACTCCTCCTGCGGCGAACCGGTCGAGCTTCGATTCATTCCCGATGCCGACGGCGTTAGTTTCCTTTTAAAAACATCGTTCATGGACTATGTCCCCGGCGACGCTACGCACAACGGCAACGCCGCGCGCTGGGCGAATTCGTCGGCAGGGACGAAACTCGGCCACGCCACCGGCGGCGGCCCCATTAAACTGCACAAGATCGTCGGTCCGGCGACCAGCGTGACGCTGGACCCAGCTTCACAGATCCCCGGCTCACACACATTCCAACTTGCCATGAACCGGGTGAACTCAACCGAGGACGGCCGCAACTTTGACATCTGGGTATGGGCCAGCCATCCCGGCGACGCGATATACAAAAGCATCGTACAGCAGGCGAGAATTCGCGTGCCACGCAATACCGAAGGCGCGGAACAGCATATAGCCTTTCCCACGATTCCTGACCAGAAAATCGGAGCGCAGCCTTTCAAACTTAACGCAACATCCGATGCCGGGCTGAAAGTCAGTTACTACGTCCTCGATGGCCCTGCGGAGGTAGACGGCGACCTCCTGACTTTCACTCCAATTCCACCGCGGGCGAAATTTCCTGTCCGGGTGACGGTGGTTGCATGGCAGCACGGATCGCCCGGCACCAGCGTGACGCAGGCACCAGGGAAAGTCAAAACAGCCGCGCCGGTAACACGTGAATTCGTTATCCGGGAGAAACCATGACAAATGCAAGGGCGACACTGCCACCTTGCCGCCGTGGTACCAGACTGGACGCAGCCGCAGTTCTCATCCTCAACTTCACCTGCTCATAAATGAATCGTTCACACAGTGTCTGTCTTCTCTTGCTGGTACTTGTCATTGGCCTGGTATCAGCGTCGGCGCAGGACTTCGTGCATCCAGGCGGTCTGCATACGCGGGCGGATCTCGATCGCATGAAAGCCAAGGTTGCTGCGGGAGAGCATCCGTGGATCGATGGCTGGAATCTTTTGATCAAAGATCCCAAGGCGCAAAACACCTACAGGGCCCGGCCTGCGCCAAACATGGGCAGCCGTCAGCGTGCGCAGGATGACGCAACCGCCATGTATTACAACACGCTGCGTTGGTATATTTCCGGCGATACGAGCTATGCGGATTGTGCCGTCCGTATCGCTAACCACTGGTCCGCCACGGTCAGCGAAAGGCCCTACGGCGATGACCTCAGCGGCATACCCATCGGCAGCTTCGCGCTTGCGGCCGAAGTGCTGCGGATCTACCCCGGCTGGGCCCGCGCCGATTTCGACAAGTTCAAGGAGATGATGGTGAAACACTGGTATCCCAAGAGCAGCGATTTCCTCAAATACCACCGCAGAGGCCCCGTCAGCCGATGCTGGGCAAACTGGGACGCCTGCAACATGGTCGCTGTCCTCGGTATTGCCGTGCTCTGCGATGATCGGGGGAAATTCGATGAGGCTGTCGAGTACTTCAAGAACGGGCCGGGGATGGGAAGCATTCGCAACGCGGTACCGTTTGTCTACCCCGGCGGACTTGCCCAGTGGCAGGAGAGCGGGCGCGACTGGGCCCACACGATGGGCGGCCAGGGTTTGCTCTCGGAATTTTGCCAGACGGCGTGGAACCAGGGAGTGGACCTCTTCGGCTACGACGACAATCGCCTGCTGAAAGGCGGGGAGTACGCCGCCCAGTACACGCTTGGTAAGGGAGTCCCCTACACCTATTACACCAACGCCGACAACGCGAACCAGTCCTACGTTTCCACGAACTACAAGGGACGCCTGGACGCCTCTCATTTCGAGCTGCTGTACAATCACTACGTCGTTCTCAAGGGCCAGAAAGCGCCGCATATCAAGGCCTTCGCGGAGATGCGCCGGCCCGAACCCGGTGAAACCGATGTTTTCGGATACGGCACGCTCACCTTCACCCGTGACGCTGCGGCCTCGCCGTATCCGGCATTCCCGGCACCGCCCGTTCCGCGAGATCTCACCGCCACAGCGGGCATTGGCCGCGTGGATCTGGCGTGGTCACCCTCGGGTGCGTATACCGCGCACGGCTACGAGGTGTTTCGTGCTGCCTCGAGTGAAGGGCCGTTCACAAGCATCTACTCGACGAAGAGATGGACCACGCCCGCCTATACGGACACTGCGGTCACCAATGGCACGACATATTACTATGTTGTTTCGGCGCTGAGCCAGGCCGGCGCGAGCGGGAAATCCGATCCCGTCAATGCCACGCCCATGGCGGGTGGTGCACTGCCCGGAGGCTGGACCCGCACCCCAATGGGAGCGACGCGAGCCACCGGTGAGGCAGAATACGCCGAAGTGGCGAATCACTCGATGGTTATGGATGCTTCGGGCGGGAGCATTGGAGGCAACTCTGAAGACTGCACTTTCGTTTCATACGCCTGCAGCGGCGATTTCACGATCACCGCCCGGCTGATTGCCCGGAACGGCGACATCGGCCGGGTGGGCCTGATGATGCGCGAAAGCCTGGATGCCAATGCCGCAACCGTTACGGTGACGCTGGGAGATGCCGGGGGCCGCCAGGCTCGATTCGGCACCCGAGCCAGAGTCGGGGATAAAATGTCAAGCCAGTCCGGCAACGACTACACGTGGCTGCCGATGTGGTTCCGGATCCAGCGTGTTGGAGATGTCTTCAGCGGCTTCCAATCCCCTGACGGAGCAAGCTGGTTTCCCATGGGAAAGAGTACGGTAGCGATGTCACAAAAATATCTGGTCGGTCTGGCGGCTAACGGTGGGAAGACGAAGCCCTCATCGGTGGCGTTCGACAACCTGACCCTCGCGGTGACACCTCCGCAGTCACCTGCCGCACCAACCGCACTCACTGCCGCTGCGGCGGACAAAGGCGAAATACGGCTCACATGGAAAAATAACTCAACCGATCAGACTGGCATCAGGATAGAGGCGGCGAGTGACAACAGCATATTCTATGAGATCGCTAATCTCGCCTCGAATGCGACCTCTTTCGTCAACACCGGCCTGCGCTC
>JBGGNE010000103.1:0-14931 GCA_041287705.1 Methylacidiphilales bacterium
CGCATTTCCAGCCGGTACTGACTGGGAACTGGATTGCGGGTCAGTGCTCGCTGGATGTGCGCCTGCTCCGGATCCCACGGATCCAGAGCATCAGGCTCGTCGGCCCAGGGCGCGACACGTATGCCCGCGCAATCCTCAATCTTCAGCTCCGCAAGTCCGGCTCCGATGATCTCCCTCGCTCCGGATTGCTTGCGATGTGGCAGTATGGGCAGGAAGATTGTATGGGTAGCCGGATTGTACTCCAGCTCGCAACGGCGGGTCAGCACTTGCCAGATGTAAGGCGCAAAGACAAGAAACGGCATTGTAGCCACCGCGCAAAAGACCGCGATCGGAAAGGCGGCCTCTTTCACATGATACTCGCCATCGACATAGGTTCTCTCAGCGTTAAACCCGATGACTCCTGCTATCACTAGCAGCCATACGACAAAGATGAGCCAGAGAGGAACGGTATGCAGGTGCACTCGCCAGCCGCCACCAGGCACTGAACTGAGCCGAAAGCCGGCAACCGATCCGTTTAACGATACGTTATCCATAACAATAACCTTGCATCCGTCACACGGAAGTCATACCTAACCCGCTATGCCTGGACAACAAAAAAAGCCCAGGCTTTGATACCTGGGCTTTTGCGATAAAAACTGGTTCCTCTTACTTGCGGCCTTTGCGCTTCAGTGCGAGCTGGGCGGAGGCCTGGGCCAGGAGAGCCTGCTCGGCTTCGAGGTCTTCGCCTTCGAGCTTACCCTGGGCGATGGCATCTTCGGCGCGCTTGCGGGCAGCTTCGGCGTTGGCTTCGTCGATTTCCGCAACGTCAGTGGCCAGATCGGTCAGCACCTTAACGTAGGTGTTGGTGATTTCCACGAAACCTGCGCCTACGGCCAGGGATTTCTCCACGGAGCCTGTGCGGTAACGCAGTTCGCCGGGGACAATCTGGGTGACGAGCGCGGTGTGCTGCGGCAGCACTTCCATTTCGCCGTCATTGGCGGGCAGGACGACGGACTCGACCTGATCATCAAAGATGGGCTTGTCCGGGGTGACAATATGGAGATGAAGCGTGGCCATGGGAAAGTGCGTGTGTTAAAGGGAAAAGTAAAAAATGGACGGCATAGACTTATCAGACAAAACGGACAATCAGAGCTGATTTCGGTCCATCTCGTCCGTTCTGTCCATACCGTCCATTCAAATCAGAAAACCAGAGGCAGGTGCGGCAACGCTGGGCGGGCGCCTTTCCGTTGCCGCGCAAGATATTACGACTCTTTCGAGTGGATTTCTTCGATCTTGCCCTTCATGTAGAAGGCGGATTCGCCGACGGCGTCATGCTTACCGTCCAGAATTTCCTTGAAGCCCTTGATCGTGTCTTTCAGCGGAACCAGCGCGCCCTGCACACCGGTGAAGATTTCCGCAACGTGGAACGGCTGCGAGAGGAAGCGCTGGATCTTACGAGCGCGGAACACCGTGGTTTTATCTTCGGGGGACAGTTCGTCCATACCCAGAATCGCGATGATGTCCTGCAGATCCTTATAGCGCTGCAGCACTTTCTGCACGCCGCGGGCGACGGCATAATGCTCTTCGCCCACGATATCGGGGGCGAGCGCCTTGGAGGTGGAGGCGAGCGGATCGACGGCAGGGTAGATACCCAGTTCCGCGATGGAGCGCTCGAGAACGATCGTGGAATCCAGGTGGGCGAACGTGTTCGCGGGAGCCGGATCGGTCAAATCGTCCGCAGGGACGTATACGGCCTGGAAGGACGTGATGGAACCGTTCTTGGTGGAGGTAATACGCTCCTGCAGAGCGCCCATTTCCGACTACAGCGTGGGCTGATAACCTACCGCGGAAGGCGTGCGGCCCAGGAGCGCCGACACTTCGGAACCGGCCTGCGAGAAACGGAACACGTTATCAACGAAGAACAGCACGTCCTGGTTCTTCTCATCGCGGAAGTACTCGGCCATGGCGAGACCGGAGAGAGCGACGCGGAGACGGGCACCTGGGGGTTCGCTAATCTGGCCGTATACAAGCGCCACCTTAGACTTAGAAATATCTTCCAGGTTGATGACCTTGGAGACGCTCATTTCCTCGTAAAGATCCTTACCTTCACGGGTACGCTCACCTACACCGGCGAATACGGAGTAACCGCCGTGCGCCTTGGCGATGTTGTTAATGAGCTCCATGATAACGACCGTCCTGCCGACGCCCGCACCACCGAACGCGCCGACTTTACCACCCTTGATGAAGGGACAGATCAGATCGATAACCTTGATGCCGGTTTCCAGCAGGGTCGCCTTGGTGTCCTGATCGACCAGCTTGGGGGCGGGGCGGTGGATGGGGTAACGCTTGGTGTGGGGGACGGGCCCGCGCTCGTCTACCGGGTCGCCCAGTACGTTGAAGATACGGCCCAGGATGCCTTCACCCACGGGGACGGAGATGGGGACGCCGGTGTTCTTCACTGCCATACCGCGCACCAGACCCTCAGAGGTGGACATGGCGATGCTGCGGACCCAGCCTTCACCCAGGTGCTGCTGCACTTCCAGTGTCAGCGTCGTGGGCGCGCCGTTGAGCGTGTAGTCCACGGTAAGGGCTGTGTAGATGGGCGGAAGCGCCTCGGTAAATTCCACGTCTACGACGGGACCGATGACCTGAACGATTGTACCTGTGCTCATGAGAGGAAGTGTGGTTGGGCTGGGCGAGTTGTCGGGGAGAAAAGGGTGTAGATGAAAGGAAGGTAAGCCACGTGACGGTGTTCCCGTTGTAGGGAGAGGGTGCAGCGTCACGCTGCTCACGCCGTTTAGGCGTCCTGTGCGGCGGCCGAGGCGATCTCCAGGATTTCCGTGGTGATGCTGGCCTGGCGGGCCTTGTTGTATTGAAGGGTGAGATCCTTCACCAGCTGCTTGGCGTTGTCGGTCGCGTTCTTCATGGCGACCATACGGGCGCTGTGCTCGGAGGCGCGCGCATTCAGCACATGCTGATAAATTTCGAAGTGCACGTAGAACGGCAGCAGGTGGCCGAGGAGTTCCGCGGCGGGGGGCTCGAATTGATATTCGGCAGAGCCCTGTCCTTCAACGGGAGCCAGCGTCTTGGATCCCGGATTCAGGGTGGTCAGCTCGGACACACCAATGGGGGCGACGCGGACGCGGGTGGGAACCTGGCTGATCGTGTTAACGTACTTGGAGTAGAACACTTCCACTTCATCCACTTCGCCGTTCTCGAACTGCGTGAGGCAGTAGCGGGAGACAGCCTTGCTGTCGCGGAAGGTGAAGCCGTCTTTCAGCTCAAAGTCGGCGAGCAGAGTCTTGCCTGCGCGGGCCAGTGCCTGACGACCTTTGCGCCCGACGGTGACATACACCTTGTTCGGGTTGTCGGCGCGGTAGACTTCGCGGAAAAGATTGCTGTTAAGACCGCCGCACAGACCTTTATCGGTAGAGATAACAAGTGTGAGCGTCTTTTTTACCGGGCGCACCGTGAGCAGCGGGTGGGACAGATCGCCGCTGTGGGCGGAGAGGCTGTGAGCCATCTCGTCCAGCAACGTGGCATAGCTGCGGCCGGCCAGCGCCTGCTGCTGGGCCTTGCGCATGCGGGCGGCGGCCACCATCTGCATGGCTTTGGTGATCTGGGCCGTATTTTTAACGGATTTAATCCGTCGGCGAATGTCGCGTTGACTGGCCATATGATAGAAAGGCTGACGTGGCGGTTACAGAAAGGAGGAAAAGTCGAAGAGACGAAGCTAATCGAAACGCAGGATTGCGAGGCGCTGGTTCAGGGGGCGGAGCGAAATCCATAAGACTTCACTCCACATCCCCCAAAAGGGTCCAGCGTCACGCTGGCTGGCTGGTTAGCGATAGCTTTCGGCGAAGGTCGTGACGGCTGCCTTCAGCTTGTCATTGAGCTCCGGCGTGATGTCGCCCTTGCTACGGATGCCTTCCAGAATTTCGGCGTGGCGATTGGTGATGAAGTCGGTCAGCTTGGCCTGGAAGTCCTTGACCTTGTCCACGGCGACCTTATCGAAGAAGTTGTTCTGCACCGCCCACAGCACGGCGACCTGCGTCTCCACCGGCATCGGGTTATACTGGATCTGCTTGAAGAGCTCCACGATGCGCGCACCGCGATCCAGCTTGGCGCGGGTACCGGCGTCAACGTCCGAACCGAACTGGGCGAAGGCCGCAAGCTCGCGGAACTGGGCCAGCTCCAGCTTGATCTTACCGGCCACCTTCTTGATCGCCTTGATCTGCGCCGCGGAACCTACGCGGGAGACCGAGATACCGACCGAGATGGCGGGACGGACGCCCTGGTAGAACAGATCGGTTTCCAGATAGATCTGACCGTCGGTGATGGAGATAACGTTCGTCGGGATGTAAGCCGAAACGTCGCCGGCCTGCGTCTCAATGATCGGCAGAGCGGTGAGGGAACCGCCGCCAGCCTTCTCGGTCAGACGGGCGGAACGCTCCAGGAGGCGGCTGTGCAGATAGAACACGTCACCGGGATACGCTTCACGGCCGGACGGGCGCTTCAGGATCAGCGAAACCTGGCGGTAAGCCACGGCGTGCTTGGAAAGATCATCAAATACGATCAGGGCGTCCATACCGTTTTCGGCATAGTACTCACCCATGGCCGCGCCGGCGAACGGAGCGAGGTACTGATCGGTGGCGGAGTCGGAAGCGGTGGCAGAGAGAACCGTGGTATACTTCAGCGCGCCGGTTTCTTCCAGAACGGAGAGGGTACGGGCAACGTTGGCGTTCTTCTGACCGATAACAACGTAGATGCTGTAGATGGGGCGGAAGCCTGCTTTGCCTTCATTCGCCTTATTGATGTTGGCCTGATTGATGATCGTATCGATGGCCACCGTGGTCTTGCCGGTTGCGCGGTCACCGATGATCAGCTCGCGCTGTCCGCGGCCGATCGGGATCATCGCGTCAACGGCCATGATGCCGGTCTGGACGGGCTGGCTGACGGGTTCGCGATCGATGATACCGTGGGCGATACGCTCAACGGGATAGAAGGTTTCCGTTACGATCGGTCCCTTGCCGTCGATAGGCTGGCCGAGAACGTTAACAACGCGGCCAAGGAGCGCTTTACCTACCGGTACCTGGAGCAGCTTGCCCGTCGTCTTGGCTTCCATGCCTTCCATAATGGAGGTGGATTCGCCGATGATAACAGCGCCGACTTCAGTTTCTTCCAGATTCAGCGCCAGACCGAAAACGCCGCCCGGAAACTCGATCATTTCGTTCAGCGCGATGCCGGAGAGGCCTTCAATTTTGGCTACACCGTCTGCCACCTGGCGCACAACTCCTACGTTGGCTTTGGTTACGGACGTTTTGAGTCCAGAGATCTGGCTTTCAATATCTTGGAGGAGCGTGCTCATGGGATGTGGGAGGGGAGGGTAGTGAGAGACGGTGTGGGGAAATTGTTTGCCGCGAGGTGCGGCGGAGCGGGAGGAGGCGGATGAAAATGTCGGAGGCTGGCGCTGACGGACAGAAAATCAGGAGGAGGAAATGGCCTGCTGGAGCTTGTTCAGACGGGAACGCAGGGAGCCGTCCCAGACGTCGCTGCCGCGCTGAATGCGGAGACCTGCCAGCAGATTGGGGTTCACTTTGTAATGAGTGGCCAGAGCTTTGCCAAATTTCTTATCCACTTCCGCAAAGATAGAGGCGCCTTTGTCCGGCAGTTCGATGGCGGATTCCACCGTTGTGGTGCGTTTCAGCACTTCAATCTCTATCAGCTTCTTAAAGCGCTCCAGGATCTGGATGTAATTGCGCGGCTTCTGCGCGGAGAGCAGGTTAACGGCATGCCGCACCTTCTCTTCATTCAACACGCCATCGGGGGTGCAGAGAAGGTAATATTTTTTGGCGGCCTGCCGGGCTTCGCGATTAATTTTCATACTCAGCGGTCGGAGAGAGACATTGCGGGGCGCAATGTCTCAGCATGTTAGGAAGGAAAGAGGATCAGAATCAATGCAAGAGAAGCAATTTTGGCGAAATATCGCCCTAAACGCTTATGATGAGGGCTGCTTAGGCTGAGAGACCGTCGATGCTGGACTGGTTCAGACGCTTCTGGTCTTCAGGAGTCAGCACGCGACCGATGCTCTTCTCAGTGGTGGTGACGATGAGCTTGGAAATTTCTTTCTTCACGTCTTCGATCATCTTGGCACGCTCCAGCTTGATGGACTCATGCCCCTTGGCCACAATGCCTTCAGCGAGGACGACCGCTTCCTGGGTGCGCTTTTCAGTCTGGGCAGCAGCAGCTTTCTGAGCGTCGGCGATGATCGCGTTGGCCTTGTCGTTGGCTTCTTTCAGGATTGCCAGGCGGGAAGCTTCTGCATTGGCCAGCTCGGTCTTGCTCTTTTCGGCATTGGCAAGGCCTTCTTCAATCTTCTTTTTGCGCTCGTCCAGGATGTCAAGGATCGGCTTGTAGGCAAAGGCGCGCAGAAGTGCCGCCACGATCAGGAACGCGACGAGCTGAGAGGCAAAGTGGGGAACGTTAACGCCGAATTCGCCAAGCTGAGCGCCAATTTTGGCAAGAGCGCCTTCGGTAGCGGCGGGTGCACCCGGAGCGGCAGGATCGGCGGCAACTGCGGCAAGAAAGAGGAGCGGGTTAAGCATAACGTAAGGTGTGCGTTGGTTGTGGGGAGATCCTGGGAGGCGAGGCCGTCAGGGCTGGGCTGTGCTGAGAGGAAGAGGAAATTGGTGAGACGCGGTGAAGCGCCTGTCCGGCTTTGAAAAGCGCGGTTTAAATCCGAAAGGAAAAATGTGGCAGATATTCCGGCGAAATCTGAAGACCGACCGGGCGGCGTAGCTGGTGGAAACTGCCTTTATTCCAGCGAACGCCCACCCGGAGGTGAAAAGTGGCAAAGTCGTTCTTTAGTGAGCCAGGAAGATCGCGAAGAAGATCAGACCTTCTGCGAACGCCATGGAGAGAACGGACTGAACGAGGATCGCGGCGGCTGCGCCGGGGTTACGACCAACGGCTTCGCAGGCTTTGGCGCCAACGAGGGCGACGCCGAAACCGGCGCCAACTGCGGCTGCTGCGACGTGGACGTTACCGGATACTTCGGCAAGGATTTCGATAGGCATTGTAGTGTCTTGGTATGTGTGTTGTGTGGGTGAGCACGGTCTCCGCAGCTCAAAGGCCAAACGGTCCGACCGCGCAAAGTGTGTCGCTGAGAGATTAGTGGCCTGCCTTGGCAGCCGTGTGGCCTTCGCCGGGAACGTCATGCGCGTGGTCGTCGCCATGGCCGTGATCATCATGATCCGCATGGGAGCACATCGTGGCGGTAAAGGCTGCTGTCAGGAGGCAGAATACCAGCGCCTGAACGAAGGCGACGATCAACTCGAAGAAATAGAACGGAACCAGCAGGAAAGGAGCGAGGAAAGTAACGCCCTTCTGGACGCATACCATGTACATGGCTTCCAGCAGATTCTCACCACCGAAGATGTTACCGTAGAGACGGAAGCTGAGCGATACGGGGCGGAAGATGATCGAAACGCACTCGATCATACCCACAATAATAAAGACAGGGAACAGCAGCCAGCCGATCAGGCCAGGCATACGGGAACCGAAGAGGTGAGTAAAGAAGCCAACTGGACCGATGCTGGTGAAGGCCCAGATGAACCAGAATACGAAGAAGGTGAGCGACATGGCGGCCGTCATATTGAGATCCGCGTTAACTCCTCGCAGAAGTGGGTACGCGATATGCTCGTGACTACCACCGCCGTGTGCCGCGTGGCCTGCTTCGTTCCAGCCGATGGAACCAACGCCGGGGATGAGTGCCAAAAGATTAACCGACATAATAAAAATGAAGACCGTGCCAAAGAACCAGAAGGTTTTCCGCATCAGATCCCATCCCAGGATGCCGGCCAGCATCTGGGCCAGTCCTTCCACAATCCATTCAGCAAAATTCTGGGCGCCGCTGGGCACCAGTTGAGGGTTGCGCATCGCAATACGCGCAAAAAGTATGACTACCGCGGCGCCGATCCAGGTGGCGACCATGGAATTGGTGAACACTACGGTACCATTGTCAAAAATGGGTGCCGGGTTCTTGGGAAGGCCTGCGGCCAGTATGTCTAGCGCCAGATTGGTCATAAAGATACAGTTATAAGGTTTGATTCAGAGATGGCGCAAGCAAAAGTTTGTGAAAAATTTCACAACTTGCCAATCCCCCGCGTAAATCGTCCCTGTTTCAAGGGAAAAATGGTGGCTCAAAAGAAAGCCAATACCATTTTTAGTGCTTGCCAGAGTTCGATGAAAGCCTTTTTTCCGTGCGGCTCCTCAGCGTTGATGCGCAAAAGGGCGCCCGTAAGCACCATCTGCCGCAATCGCAACATGCCCCTGCCTGGGCTTGTGCTCTGACAATTAGCAGGAAAACTTATATGATGCTCCTGTCAAAAAAAGAAAGGCTTTTCCGCTAAAGCTGCCTGAACTTTATGTTTAATTATCTGCCTGTCGCGCACCTTTTCGACCGGTCCGTATGCGTTGTTAATCCTTCCGCGGCAGTTATTTAGCTGAATGCACTTTTCGTGCTCTCTGTATCCTGAGATGGCTCCTTTTTGGCTGCAAGGATTTTTTTCTTCAGAGGCTCTGTGACGTTTCGCTCAGTAGGCAAAAAATGCCGCATTTTGCTTAAGGCGGAGCGTCTTCTTTACCGGCGTGGCGTTGAATAAGAAAGACTTATGGACGCGGGTCTCAAAAAGCGGTCAGGAATTCTCTGAAATCGCTCTCCAGCGAGCCGCTTCCTTCTTGTCCGCAGGGATACTGAAACGGCCGTTCTGGTAAATGTCCGCGAGCGCCCGGCTTGCGCACGAATCGTGATGCGCCACATCCGTCAGTAGCTCGAGACCGCGCCGCGTATCCACGGGGCCGCCCTCGCCATCCAGCAGCATCATGCCAAGATCATATTTGCGAAAGTCTTCGCCGTGGGCAATGGTCTCGCCGTACCAGTAACGGGTCTGTGAGGCGTCTGTGCCGCCAATCCAGTCTCCCCAGGCATTCAGCACACCCAGAGTGTCCATGGCCTGGATATCGCCCAACTGAGCGGCTTTCTCCAGCCATTCCCGACCTTCTGGTGTTGTCACGCGCTGGTTCTTTTCTTCCGCTTCCGGGCCGTCCAACATAAAAGCCAGTTGGTAGCACGCCCGGGGATTGTTCTGCATAGCCCAGACACGGAGAAGCGACGCAGCTTCGTCTTGCGTCACCTCACGGCAGTCCGTGTACCCGACAAACTGTGCCAGCTTCAACGCAACGACCGCGCTGCCTTCCGCCCTGGGGCGAAGAAGCTGCGCGGCGTCGCGGTATCTTGCGCTATCTATTAGAAGATCAGCCTGCTCGATTAGTTCGGAATCGGAGATCTGCGAGTCAGGCATCACTTGGTTACTTGGTAGCGGGCAGAAGAATGGTGGCACCCGGCGCGGCTCCGGCGCCCAGACTGACGACCTGGGGGCTGCGGCCGTCCCACTTCTTAATAATTTCCAGCTGAACCACTTCAGGTGATGCCTTGATGGCGGAACCGCGCAGTTGCATGGCTTCGGAATCGGCCTTGGCGTTCACCAGGGTGATTTCGCCTTCCTTCTGGGCTTTTTCCAGCTCGAATTTCTTGGCCAGCGCTTCCTGCTCACGCACTACCTTCATTTCGATCGCCTTTTCCAGTTCGTCGGAAAGATCGATATTCGCGATAACCAGATCTTCAACAAAGAGCAGATCGCCAATGTTGGATTTCAGTTTCTTCAGCGCTTCCACCTTTACCTGCTCGCGGTTTTTGACGAGATCTTCCGCTCGGCGTTCGGCTGTTACCTGCTTCAGTGTTTCCTGTACGCGCGGTTCTATCAAAGAGTAATAGGGATCGCCGGAGAAATCCTTGAAGAGCGTCACTACTTTGTTCTCCGGAATACGATACATGATGTTAAAGGCAATGTTGACTGTCTGCATGTCCGAAGAGAAGCAGGCGGCTTTGCCTGTCTGTGTCTGCTGGCGGATCTGCACATACTCAATCGTCTCGATAAAGGGAATCTTGTAGCTAAAGCCTTCGGGCTTCATCTCGGGATTCACTTTGCCCAGCGTGACGCTGATACCGCGATGACCAGGCGGCACCACTGCGGTTGCGTAAAACAGGGAGAAAAAGCCAATTACTGCTGCGGCGATTATTGCGTAAAACAGGAAGCCACTCAACGGACTGTCCGTATTCTGTGGCGTAATATTCTTCATGGGCGATGGCATAGCGGTTCTCTTTAGACTAAGAGACGCCTGCCTGCCAGATATTTGCTCATATTTCCCGTTGCATTAAAACCAATGCCGGCTTTGACAAAGATACCATAGTGCGGGAATGTATTGCGTTAAGGTTGTAAATCATGTAGGCTATTCATAAAAGATCCCAGGCTGAGAGTCGTCTCTCTGCCTGGGATGTAGTGAGGCGGTGTCTTTGAATCGATTACTTGCGGCCTGCCACGATGCCGGCCTTTACTTCAGCAATCGCCTGATCGATGATGCTGATGGCGCGGGCGCGATGGCCCCCCTTGTCAGCCTTGGCGTTTTCCAGTTGTTTACGCGCAGCCCGAAGATTGTCCAGCGCGGCATCCATGTGAGGCTGTTCGGCTTGCAGGTTGCCAGTAAAAGCGAGTGTTGCCACCGCAATGATAAAGCTAAAACGAGTGAGGTAACGTTTCATTGCCTTCTACATTGGTAATGAAAAGAGTTGTAAGCAAGTTCTTTATGCATAACACCAAGGAAGCGTTATGTACGCTGAAGAAATCCATGTATTGGGCTCGATGAGTTGTGCGCAAAATTGACTCATGTGCAAGAGGATTTAAGTTGGGGAATACGATGACGGCTGTGACTCTTTCTTAATCTTGCACGCGTGCCACAGCGTGGGGATATCCGCCATGGGGCGTGGAAGTAACATGCTGGCAATGATGCCTTCCAGCGCGTTAATTGAATAAACAATAAAGGCTATGGGGATAAGAAGCTGCGCGTCATTACCCCACAATACCACTAAAAGATAGAGCGTAATCAGCAGTGCCCAGACTTTGCCCGACCACATATGGTAGGACGGAGAAGCGCGGTAACGTGCATAGTCTACCGCATTCCGCAACGCGTAAAGCGCTACATAGCCGCCTATCCAGGGCAGCCACGAAACAGCCAGCGCGGGCTGCCGGATCAGAATGGCCGATACGGCGCCGAGCAGCAGAAGAAGATCCGCCCGGGTATCCAGACGGCGCAGGGAGATCGTTGAGATACCGAGGCGGCGCGCAATCATGCCGTCTGCGATATCCCCAATGAATGCAACAAGATACAGCAGGGCCAGGATCCACCCCGATACGCCGCACATGGCCAGCGCCACCAGCATCACGCCGGTCACCCCTCTTGAAGCAATAAGAATGAGGGGGATGTGATGCATGAAGCGTTTGTATGCAGCGCTGCGCCGGCTGTTTTACCGACGCAGAAACGGCACGTTGGTCAGCCATGTGCTGCCCACCAGAGCCAGCAGAGCGGTACCGCCCATCAGTACCAGAATCTCCTCGGTCGATTCGCTGGTGCCAAAGGCGCCGAATACGCCGTGCAGCACGCAGACTACCGCCACAAACACCACATAAGCGGCGATACATCCAAAGACCACCGAGCCAACGCGTGCCGTATTGGTAAAGACCTGACAAAGGGGAATGGACGAGCCGCCTATCAGAATGCCTGCCAGGAAAATCTGACCGCCGGAGGGTGCCAGAATCCCGGTGATGCCCAGCATGCAGCCCAGGGCCAGCACTGTCCCGACCGCCATGGCTTCCAGCTTTTCTTCGGGACGCAATACGTACCGGGCAAAGCGATCCATCAGCAGGAAGACGTTGCCGACTACGCGCGCCACATGAGAGAAGAGCACAAAGGCCGTGTAGGCCAGCAGCACGGCAAAGCCCAGCGGCTTATAGGGGCCGGTAAGGATGGCGCCCAGTACCTTTGCGCCAACCAGAAGACCTACCACGATAAGCAACTGCGTGGTGCCGCTGTACTTCTCCATGAAGAAGCAGTAATCCAGATAACGGCGGTAGATCCAGCTGCGGCCTTTGAAGGATTGCAGCAGACCTTCGCGTGCCGTGTCATTATCGGGATCCAGGCGGAGCGATTCGCGAAAATGCGTTTCCGCGGCGGCGCTGTCACCGCGCGACAGAGCGGCCCAGCCGGCATTGCTGTGGGTAAAAGCGTCTTCCGGATCGCGCGACAGCAGGCCGCGGATCTGCTCCGCGTTTTCGTCCCACTTATTCTGCATGCGCAGGGACAGTGCGAGGAAGTTGGCCGCCAGCGAGTCATCGGCATCCAGCGACAGCGCTTTGCGGGCGCTCTCCTCGGCCAGTGCCCACCGCTTTTGCGACAGGTACGTCTGTGTCAGGGCATTAAGTGCGAACAGGGAGGTGGGCTCCAGTGCCAGCCCGCGCATGGCGGCGGCAGTGGCGTCCTTTGGCCGGTCCAGTACGGACAGAATGATCGCCTGCAGCGCGTGGTAGTCGGCCTCATTGGGCTCGCGCGCGATAGCGTCCGTAATGGTGCTGAGCGCTTCACCGCTTCTGCCCTGCTGCAGTTGGCAGCCGGCCAGGAAGTTAAGCGCTTCGCTGTTGTCGGGATCCGCGGAAAGCGCGCGGCGGAAGTAGTTTTCAGCCTCGGCATACCGTCCCTGCTCTTTTAGAACGAGGCCGCGCGCGAGGGAGCTTTCGTAAAAGGATTCGCTGCTCATCGGGGGAAAAGTCGCGGGGTTAGCCGCTGCTCATAACGTAGCGTATCCGCCCGTAAATGGTAGATTTTTTTCGCAAAGTGTCAACTGGGCTAAAAACAAGCCTGGAATTCAGTGAGAATCCAGGGTGCTTATCTTGCATGAAGATACAACTTTTGCCACCATTGAGCGCGCTAACTCGATTGTGCGATATGAACATGATACCTGCGATATTTCATTCTTGTGCTGTGCATGATGCCGCTGCCTTACCATGAGATCTTCCTCCTTCTCCGTGGAAGAATCAGCTTCGCAACGCCGGCTGCCACTATGGCAGGCTGACCCGGGGAGCACGCCGTTGTCATGAGCACGAAAACATCTTCCTCTTCTGACGAGCCGCCTATAGCCGTGATCCGCTGGTATCAGCGATGGGAAGTGTGGGTGCTTAGCTCGCTGGCGCTCGGGATCATGCTGCCCATTCTGCTCTGGTTCATTGTCGGGGCTGCCTGCCTGTGGATGTATGACAGCACGATCGCAGAAGTGCGGGCTGCCGGATATCAGTTAACCCGTGATGAGTACGTGGAAGAGTATACACGGAAATGGCATGTGCAGCGCGACGCCCACCCGCTTGTCGGGCTGGTCAGCACGCGGTTGTCGCTTTTTGGCTCGCTCATTGCGCAACTGCAGATGGCTGCCCCAGTTCAAAATATCGAATACCCACCTGACAAAGAGCCTGCCTGGGATAGTCACCATCGTAAAACGGATACCGGTATCTCCACCGTTCGGGAAGAATTGAGTAACGAGTCGGAAATAGGCGATACCATGATGAATCTGAGCCGAACTTTCTACAAGGGTTGGCTCTATGAAGGTAAGGAGATGAATACCGGGGTGCTGCTGCCCGGAGTCTATCCCTGGCGAGTGGCCGTGCTCTGGCGGCGTCTTCTGGCGATGGATTTTCCGGAGCATGACGCGGCTGAGGAGATGGATCCTGGCGCTGCTATGGATCTTCACGCCATTTTCTTTATGGTGATGAACCGCTCCGGGCAGGCTGCAGAAGCCTGGCGGGAGGCTATGCGCTGCCCTGTACTGGTAACGGAGCAATGCCCGGCTATAACCAGTCAGCACTTGAAGACGCTGGCTGTAGCCACGCGTATCGGGCTGCTTAGGGAGGCCGATTATCTGCAACTGCTCGAGACTGCGAAAAGCGCTGTGACGGCAGATGGTGTGCGTCACCTCATCCGTAATGAGTTGCGTTATCAGATAAGCTCTTTTGCGGACGATGCAATAGGCTGCCGAAAATTTGGGCAGGGGATTTACCTGCTGCTCAGGTACAACTGGACGCAGCCCCTTAAGATCAGATCACAATTTCAGCTACATCACCTCTTGCCGGATCAGTTCACGCTGCTTTACGTGGGGGCGGGTATCAGGGAAATGGCCGCATACGAAGCACAACTGGCAAGGGAGGATGGACAACCCGGTCTCAGTTTGCCACGGGTTAGGAAAGGTGTTCAAAGCACACACCACGCATTGATCACGGCTATGGGTGGAGCCCGCCACGCGCTGGCCCATAACACGCGGCTTGCCATTCTGGCATTTGGACTGTGGCGCAGTCGTCACCCTGGTAAAGTGCCGGCAGGGATCGAGGACTTCCTGGACGCAGAAACACGCGCCGCGTTTATTTCCGTGCCTGGCGCCACACTCGAGTATATGCAGCCAAATCAGGGTACTTCTGTTGCGCAGTGCCGGCTGTATTATAAGGTGGATCGCGCAATTGCTCCCACCTTATCGGGCAATGACATCCTGCTTTACCATGATGGCGATGATGAATGGAGTGTGCCTGCTCCATGAAAACGCAGCAGTTCTCCTCATCGGCAACATCATCGCACGCTGCCCCGCCCTGGTACCAGCGCTGGGAGGTGTGGCTGCCCTGCTCCCTGGTCATGGCAGTAATCCTTTGCGTTGCCGCATGGATTGTAGCGGGAGTGGTTTCTCGGCGGATGTATAGTGATACGGTTGTGGAACTTCGCGCGGCAGGTTTCCCCACTACACTGGCGGATCACCATAACGACCTTGTCCGGAGGTGGCAGGAGGAACGTGATGCTCATCCCGTCGTGCGGCACGCATCTGTGCTGCCGCGTGTATACAGATTTCGGATCGCACTGTTATGGCGGCAACTGCTTGCCATGGATGGCGCAGATGATACTGGGATGCGGCGTTGGGAGGCATATAACGCCCTGGATATCCACGCGATCATGTTCAGCCTGATCAAT
>JBGGNE010000104.1:0-16553 GCA_041287705.1 Methylacidiphilales bacterium
ACGCTTCGCCAATTCCTCCGCTCGATTCTTCACCGACTCCTTTTCTTTCGCGTTCAAGGACTTCTTATTCATGCGTATCTGCATGCCAAATACTTCCCTTTTCTTCAATCCATTTCCTGGACCCTTTCCGAATCGCACCCAGATTTTTGGGCGCGTTGCGGATTGAGGCCACTTTTAGGAAAGAGTCATGCAGGAACCGAAGCGCCGTTTCTATGGCGTAAACTCCACGCTCCAGATTGCGCTGGGTCCGTGCATCTCGCCGTGATAATAGAGCATCAGCAGGCGCTTGTCTGTGGCATCCGAAGGGTTCAGTGGCAGCAGCCAGGGGTAGCCGAAGTCCGTATGCTTGTCGCCTTCCACACGGGGGATGTTCAGCAGCACGCGCTCGCGCTGAAACTTTGGGGTGGATGCGGTGGCATCCCCGCGCCACAGCCAGATGCAGCCGGGCGTTTCTCCCTTCAGGCTGCGCTCGGTGGTCAGCACCAACAGGGAGCCGGGCTTCTGGGGATCTTCCACCGCAAAGGGAGCTACGATGCGGGCGCGGGATGGATCTTTCGCGTCGAGCTCGCTTAGCTCCGTGCGCCACGTCTTGCCGGCATCGTCGGAGATGGCGAGCGACTGCCGGCCTCGCGATGGTGTGTTTTCGCCACGCAGAAACGCGATCAGTCGCCCCGCGGAGGTGCGCACCAGCACCGGCTCCACTGCGTAGACTTCCGAAATACGTCGAGGCGCCGACCACGTCTTGCCCACATCCTGGGACGTGGAAAGCCAGATGCCTTTATCATACGGTGCGGCCCCCTTGCGATAATGCCCCAGCACCATCAACGCGGATGCTCCCCCGTCCGCTGTCCCTGGCACCTCCAGAATGCGCCCGAAAACCGAGCCGGTTTTGTCAGGTCCAAGCGCCGTGACATCGACGTCCTCCTGCCATGTGCGTCCGTTATCTTTGGAGCGCCAGCCAAAGATGGCGTTGGCCTTGTCCGCATTATACGCCATGGCCAGGATAATGAGGGTGCCATCCGACGCGGCGCCGAGCGCGAGATTGCCGCTTTGTGTGTACGGCTTTCCGGGGGCAAACTCTTTTAGAATCTGCGGCTCGGTCCATGTCTTTCCGTTGTCGGTGGAGTAAGACACCGAGGGACATCCGCCGCCATGGGTGCCATGGAAAGTCCCTGCAATATAGGCCGCAACGAGATCTCCGTTCGCCAGGCGAATAAACTTGGGCCAGGACAGATGCGCAAAGCGCTTATTCTGCGGGGCGGGGATTGCGATGCGCGGAGTCCCGCTATTCGCCCCCGGCACGCTCGCCGCATAGTCGGGTGCTGTGCGCTCAATCTCGGTGACAGGCGAAGGGGAAGGGGTGTTGGTCGACATAGGCGGTGTCGAAATATCGGCGGCGCAAAGAGACGATACGGTAAAAGAAGCATTGAGAAGAAAGAGCGCCACTACGGCGAACAACGCCGGAGAAATCGCGCGAGTGAAGCAGAACTTTTTCATCACCATCAACATAAGGGAAGCCATTGGAAAAGCGATGAAAATTGTTCTAGATCAGATTAAGCCTCGCGAGCGCCGCCCGTGTTTGGCTAATGATCCCGGTCTTAGGAGTCGTCAAATAACCTATAGAACTTAGCGCGCCGCTTTTGAGCGATAGCTGCGTTGGAATTGACGAAAGTGAAGCCTTGAAAACCCCTCATACTGACTTAATCCCTGGGTTCCGCCAGGGGCATGGGTCGCCAGGGCAGCCACCAGTTCCAGCGGCCCATCAGCGTCATGGTGGCGGGCACAAGGATGATGCGGATGAGGGTGGCATCCAGTAATACGGCGAAGGAGAGGCCGATGCCGAGCTGGCGTGTTTCAACCACGGACACGAAGGCGAAGCTGACGAAGACCGCCACCATAATCACAGCGGCGCTGGTAACGACGCCGGCGGTCTTCATGATGCCGTCTTCTATGGCGATCTTCATGTCTTTCTGATCCAGCCAGCTCTCGCGGATGGCGCTGAGGATGAAGACTTCGTAATCCATGGACAGGCCGAAGAGCGCGCAGAAGCAGATGATCATGACGATGGTGTTAATGCCATCGATCGGGATAAAGGTGGGATCGACCAGCGCACCGTATCCTTCCTGAAACCAGAGCACCTGAATGCCATACGCCGCCATCACGCACAGCAGATTCATGAGGATGGCTTTGAGCGGAACCAGTATGGACTGGATCATCAGCATGAGAAACAGGAACGTGGTGACCAGAGTCATACCGATTACGCGGGGGATGGCGTCGGCAATGATCTTATCCGTATAGAATGTGGTGGCCGGGATGCCGCCGAGCACAAACTTTTCCTGGCCGGGATTGGCGGTTTCCTGCGCGGTGAGTTCTCTCTGGACGTCCTGCAGCCATGAACGGGAAATATTGCTGTGCGGATCCGCCTTGGGCAGCAGGAAAATGAGGGACTGGGTCAGGTCGTTGTTGCCCTCCATAATAGTCGCTTTGGCGCGGCGGGTTGCGGGCGGATCCGACGGATCGCGCATGACGACGACGACCGACGTGTTGGGCAGCAGACGCAGACGTGCGGCCAGTTCGCGTTCGCGCTGAGCGCTGGCGGGATCCCCGGTCCACTCGGCATTGGGGTGCTGCACCAGAATAATGGTGGGCATTACCCATCCCGGTCCAAGCATGGCGGCCAGACTGTCGAAACCTTTGCGCGCTTCAGCCTGCGGGGGCAGGGTGCCGGCCTGCAGGGCGGCGTTCTTGAGATACAGCACCGGAGCGGCGAAGAGCAGCAGTATGGAGCTGCCCAGCACGGTGAACATGATGGGGCGCGCAATGACGGTGCGGGCCAGACTGCGCCATATGCCCTGAAGGCGCACGGTCATTCCGGAGTCCGACTTGCGGATCTGTCCCCATTCCAGGGCAGGACCGAGCAGCAGAATGAGCGCGGGCTGCAGAGTAAGGGAGGAGGCCGCCACGCAGATCACCACCAGCGAACCGGCCAGGGCGATGCTTTGAAAAAACTGCAGAGGTATGATACAGAGCGCCGCGAAACCGGAAACGACCATGGCCGCCGACACCATAATGGTGTGCCCGGCACGCTGCTGGCACAGGCGAAGCGCCTGGTGGGTGGTCTGGTGCAGCCCGCGCTCGCGGCGGAAGCGGGCAAGGTAGAGCAGGGAGTAATCGATGCCGACACCCAGCCCGATCATGCTCACCAGGTTGGGGACAAAGAAGGTGATCTCCATGTAGGCTGCGGAGATGCTCAGCAGGCCCAGCGTAACGACCACTCCAACACCAGCCACCACCAGCGGCATCATGGAGGCGACCAGCCCGCGAAAGATCACCAGCAGAATGAGAAACGCGATCGGCATCGCGATAGCTTCCGCCCTGCGGAGCGCCTCGGTGCTTTCCGTATTGAGATCGTGGAAGAGAGCCGGGCCGCCGGTAATGTAGAGGGGCGGTGCGTTGGCGGGCAGTTTATCGCGAATCTTATCCTTAATGAACTCGCGCGCCATGGGCAGAAACTTTTCCGCGCCGCGATAATCCAGCGTATCTACTTCCAGAAAAGCCAGGTGCCAGCGTTCGTCCGGCCAGTCGGGGATGAAGAGGCGCGCATCTTTTACGCCGCCGGGAGTTATGCCGGGGATCTCAAGCTGCTTATTGCCGGGGATCTCGGCCAACTGCTCTTTAATCTGAAGCCACATGGCATCAGCCTCCTCTTTGGGGAGGGAGCGGGCGTCCCATACAACGGCCATGGGAAAGGCCAGCGCGGTGCTGAAGTTACGCGCCAGCGATTGCTGAACCTGAGCGGCCGGGCTGTTGGTAACGCCGCTGAGGGTACCGCGCACCTGATGCGCAAAGTTCCAGGCTGAAGGCGCAAACCACGCGCCCAGCACCACCCACATGATGACACAGAGGATAGCCGAGCGTCGGGAGTAGAAGAGCTCCTGGGGCCCGGACGGGTGCGGTTCTGATGGTTCGCCGGAGTCATCGCCCGATCCGCTTCCACCTGTCAGCGAGCTGTGGATGTGCCCGTGTCCATGCCCAGGCGCTCCACCTCCCGCCGGTACGGCAGAGGGGCCGAGCGCGTTGGTGGGGTTGGGCGATGAAGGAGCAGTCACCGTGTCAGTTTCTACGGGGAGTTGGAGTGTGGTGCAGCGTGGAGATTGCCGAGGGGGAGGGCAGGAAGCCTCAGCATGCCAACATCGATAAAAATGCCGCCCGGGTCGAGCGGAAATTCCTCATATCGTAAAGAATTACACTATCGCCACAATTCAGGGGAGATGCAAACTTTGGTATGTGAAGACCCTGTTGATATATGGCTTACTCTTTGTGCTGAGTCGTGCTACGTTGTGGTTGTGGAGCCCAATTGGTTGGACAAAGAACGTGTCTTCCTTTAGATTAAATGAATGAGTCAGCCCTCCATGTTCGATCCAAAGCCACTGCCCCCGGAGGTGCTGAAACACTTTGCTGGTATGCGTTCGCAACTGGCGAAAGTGCGCAAGAAACAAGCGCACGAAATTTCCTTGCAGGACGTCATCAGACAGGTTCAAAGCTTTCAGAAAGTCTCGATCAAATAACGGATTGCCAGATTAAGTGGCTGCGTGATTGGTGCCTGGGCACTTTGCAGAAGTCCGTCGTGCATCGAGTCGCAGAAGGCTCTGAGCATATTGTTTATTGGGATTCCAGCACGAACGATGTCATTAAATTGACTCGGGTCGGGTGCTATGGAGACATTTATTACCTTGATTCTGCGGGGCAGGTTAATCAACGCAATTGCACCCCACTGGAATATCTGACACGACTGGAGCTTTGGGATTTGTACTTTCCAGGATTTTCTCTTACTCCATTGGGAATTACAGATGACGGGCAAATCATCACCAGGCAACCGTTTATTCACGGCACTGAGCCAACACAGGAGGCCATTGATATCTACCTGGAGTCAGTTGGGTGGGTGCCTGTCAAAAAACGATGCTGGCTTTGGAATTATTCCCATTCGCTTTCCGGTATCTGTATTTGGCTGGGCGATGCACGAAAGGATAACTTTGTACTTCAGGATGGCGTGATCGCGCCCATCGACATCCGCCTCTGGGAATCCGATCCTGAAGTTCTTCTGAAACAGCAGATTCTGAGTCTGGTGCAACGGGTGCCGTATGCATCGCGGGGCTTTGGGCAGGATGTCGAAACACCTTGAAGGGAGACAACTTGTCGCAGCGGCGGGCTGTGGTAATGTTTTAGGATGACAATATCTCAGCCAATTAATCTCCAAAAATCAGGGCCGGGACAGATCCCCATTCCGCCAGCGGGACGTAGCGGCTCTTTCTCTGTCATAACATCGTCGGTACGGGCTTGTGCGTGTGCGCTTGGTATGGCCATGGCGGCGGGCGCTGCTTCCTGGGTGATGTCACCCGTATTATCCCGGGCGGATCTTATACTTACCTCCGAGGTGCCCGGTGCCGACGAGCCAAAACATGAAGGCGATACCCAAGAAATTACAAAAACATATTCCCCTGCCTCTACCTTTAAACTTATTATTGAATTAGCCGCCCTGGAAAGTGAAGTTGCCGCCTACAACACCGTGCTGCCCGCCGCTGACCGGGAAAAGCAGTCCGGCAAGAAAGAGCTGGATGGCCGCGAAGCCATGTTCTACAGCAGCAACGATTACTTCCTGAAGCTGGTAGAGAAGATGACGCCCCAAATCGTCATGGAAATGGCGAACCGCTGCGCCTTCGGTCATGCCCAGGGCGATAACCGCGATATCATGAAGGCGGAACCCCGTGACTGGGCGCATGGCGGCAAGATCATCTACATTTCGCCCGCGCAGCAGCACGCCTTTATGCGCCAGGTGGCCAAGAAAGCGTTGCCGGTAAAGCCCGTCACGCTGGAAGGTCTGATGAATACGATGGAATGGCCCGGTCGCGCAGGGTACCGCGTGTTTGCCAAGAGCGGCTCGTTCGACAAGGTCTACTGGTTTACCGGTGTGGCCGTGAAGGAAGGGCAACCCTCCAAAGTCATCACTGTGCTGGTAACCGCCAAGGACGGAACGCGCGACCAGGCGATCGAGCGGTTCTACGCTCTGCTTGGTCCTGCAACTGCCGGTGAACCCGCCGTGCCCCAGAAGCCCGAACCTCCGTCGGTCCCGTCGCCTGCTCCGCAGAAGCCGCAGATCACGCCTGGTGCTCCTACGCCTCTTGTTCCCAGGGAGCCAAAGGAGACAAATGCCGCGCCGGTTAAGCCTTAGGCCTTAAGTCAAGTAATCCTGAAACGCCTCCGCAGAGCGCTGATTAAATCCACAAGATAAAGCTCTGCGGAAGGTGCAGCGGGCTGCTAATGTATCAGGTAAGCGACAGAAGCGTTCACTATGAGCAGCAGCCCGCCCATTCCTCCCCCAGAATCATCATCCGCTCCCGCGCCGTCCACAGCGGCAGAAGCGCCGCAGCCTACCGGCACCGGCAAGCGACAGAGGGCGCGTCTCAATATATTGCAGTGGATGGTGATGCTCATCATCTGGCTGTACCGCCTCATCTTTACGCCCCTCAAGAACATGTTTGGCATGTCAGAGGGGGTTTGCCGATACTCGCCTACCTGCTCGCGCTATATGGAGGAAGCCGTCACCCAGCACGGCTTCTTTGCCGGAGGCTGGCTGGGCGTCAAACGAATCTGTCGCTGCGCACCGTGGGGCGGACAGGGTTACGACCCCGTACCGCCACCCAGGTCAGGCCCTCGCTGCGATCGCACCGGGTAGGCGGCAGGTATGGAGGGACCGCTCCGTACTCCGCGCTACTTCAGTACATCGCTGATCACCCGCTCGATTTCCTCGACCGACGAAGGCTTGGGCAGGTACCGGTGGCCCAGCTTGTTCGGCTCGCTGTTACGCGATTCACGGGTCGTTACCATGGAGGTGAAGAAGACCACCGGTATGGCCGCCAGTTGCGGCGTTGCCTTCAGCCGGTTGTAGACATCGCCGCCATCCTGCAGGGGCATCACCACGTCCAGAAAGATGATGTCCGGTTGAAAGCTTTTGATGGAGTTGATGGCCGCGGCGCTCTTGTTTTCAACTTCTACAGCGTATCCGCGCGCCTCCAGCATGTGCTTGAAGGTGAGCGTGAGGCCCTTGTTGTCGTCTACCAGAAAAACTCGAGTGGGTTGCATGATAGATGCGGGTGATGTATGTTTAAGTTTGGTTGTATGGCCTGACTTATTGAGCCCCAGTGGGGAACGTAGGATAAGCGATAAACGTAGCTTATGAAAGAGAAAAGAGCAATATTGTTTCGTGTATTAGAGGTATAACAGATTTATGAAGAAGCTGCTCAGGCTCACCAGTCGGAATCCGCTTTGTGATGCCAAACGGTCGCCGATGGTGCCAGTATCCCCATGCAATTAGAATAAGAGATGGCTGCTTCGTACAAACCTCGCATACCCGCGCTGATAGGCCGCATACCGCGCTACGGATTTCCGTTTATCGATGCCGTGCGATTTCAGCGCGACAAAGTGCTGGCACCCGATAGCCCCGGCATGGACGTCTATCCGTTCTGCATCCCGGCAATCGCGTCGCTGGATCGGCTGCAACTGCATCCGGCAGTCACATTCCTGGTGGGTGAAAACGGCTCCGGTAAATCCACACTTACGGAAGCGATAGCAGTGGCCTGCGGTCTGAACGGGGAAGGGGGCAGTCGCGGCGCCCGCTTTACCACGCGGGATTCGGTATCGCCACTGAAGGATTATATTGTGCTGGAGAAACGGGCTAATCCCCGGGATGGCTTCTTTTTGCGTGCGGAGTCGTTCTATAATCTCGCAAATTATATAGATGAAGCGTACATGTCGGAGCCTTTTGCCAAGCTGCGTAACTACGGTGTGAATTCTTTACATAACGTATCGCATGGTGAATCTTTTCTGACATTTCTGAATAATCGATGCGGTGATTTTGGCTTATATATTTTTGATGAGCCGGAAGCCGCTTTATCGCCAACCCGCCAGATGTCTTTGCTGGTGCGCCTGCATCAGTTAACTAAGGGGCACTCACAGTTTATTATCGCCACCCATTCGCCGATTCTGCTCTCGTATCCACATGCGTGTATCTATGCGTTATCCGATAAAGGTATAGAACGAGTGGAATATCGCGATACGGAACAGTTTCAAGTCTGCAGCGACTTTCTTCAGCGGCACGAAAGTATGTTGGACATTTTGCTGAAAGATGATGAGTATCAGGAAGGAAGAGAAAACAGGGGTCTGGAGTCAGTGCGCGGGCCGGGGCGCGGCAAGCGAACCAGAAGACGAGGTCTATCCGCTTCTCCCAGGCCGGTGAAGCCATGCGAGCGGCTTGATTGTCTGGCCGGGGAAATCCCGCTCTACGGATATCCGTTTTTGCGCGCGTTACGCAGATCGTGGCCGGATGCGTCCATTGCTGATGAAGGGGAATTGATAAACCCGGCGCAGTATCCGTTCAATATCCCTGCTATCCGCACGCTGAATCGGCTGGAATTTCACCCTGCTGTAACGTTTCTGGTAGGGGAGAACGGTTCGGGCAAGTCCACGCTTATAGAGGCGCTGGCTCATAAAGCCGGATTTCATCTTGAAGGCGGCGGTCGTGACGAAATAAGGCGCGCACAGGGCACGAGCAGGGAAGACCGGTTCTATAATCGCTGGGTTGGGGAGGATCAGGCCAGGCTTTCGCGCTGGCTGACGCTGGAGCGCGGCGCGTCGCATTTTCTGGACGGCTTCTTTCTCCGCGGCGAATCGTTTCATGCCATGGCCACGCAGAATGAGGAGGATGGTGGAGGAGGGCTCAGCAAGTACGGCGTTTCGTCGCTGCATGAAGTCTCGCACGGCGAATCTTTCATGGCGGCGTTTCTGCACCGATGCTCTCCGGCCGGCCTCTATCTCCTGGACGAGCCGGAGAGCGCTCTGTCGCCCACGCGGCAACTTAGTCTCATTGTACGTCTCCATCAACTCACCCGTGGTCACGCCCAGTTCGTTATAGCCACGCACTCCCCGATTCTGCTCTCCTATCCCCACGCCTGGATCTACGTGCTTGGCGATCATGGTTTCCAACGGCAAAACTATATGGATACCGAACATTATAAAGTCTACCGCAACTTTCTCTCTCAGCATGAACATATGCTCCAACATCTGCTGCAGAACGAGAAGACAGAAGAGTTGCTGTAAGAGTAATAGCCGTATTCTCCCGTTTCCTCCTTTCCTCCGATTTTGTACCAATACTTACACTATATAGAGAGTGTGTGAATGTCTGGCGGCTACATCTGTTCCCTGAGAAGATCGCAAGCATCTGGTAGAAAAGCAGAGGAAAAGGAGGAAGGGCAAGGAAAGCGGAGCGGATTCTTCCCAGACTTTAATGGACAAGCTTATTATACTCCCGGCGACACCACATTGCCGGATCCCGCCCGAACGCCCGTCCTCGCCCTTTCCATAGCATGGCCTGGCAAATTCCCCCTCTCCACCCGGATTTCCATACCCATCTCCGGCTCCGTACCTGCTGCTGTCACGATGGGGACGCGGGAGCGAGTGCCGTCGATGCCGTGAGTCTCTACGGGACGGGCGGCCAGGGCCTTGCGATAGGCCAGGTGACGGCGGCGGCTCCATTCCACCAGCGGTGTCCAGACGCTGTGGACCATGCGGGCACGGATCAGCATGTGCCAGAACCGGTTGGAGCGTTTGTAGAGATAGGACATGGCCAGGTAAGGCGCGACCGCACGCCAGTCTTCGGGACGGCGGCGCCAAATGCTGGAGTGCGAGAAGAGGCGCTGATAGAGCCATGCGTAGCCCTGCGCCAGCTCTTCCGGGGTCATGTGTCTGGGCTGAAAAACGACGTGCGCAGTGTCGTACTGCGACCAGTCCCGGTGCAGCAGCCGGTTCTCGCTCTCCATCTGCCGAAAAAGCGGCGTGCCGGGGTAGGGCGTGAGAATGTGAAACGTGGCGCACTCCAGGCGGTTGTCCTCAATCCACTCGGCAGTGGTGGCAAAGACATCGGGGCGATCTTCATCGAAGCCAAGCACAAAGCTGCCATTGACCTGAATGCCGTTGTCATGAAAGACCTGGACCCGGCGTGCGTAGTCCTGCGTGCGGGGCGTGCGCTTCTTCGCCCAGGCCAGATTTCCGTCACTCAGGCTCTCGAAGCCGATGAAAACGCCAGTGCAACCCGCCAGCGCCATGTCGCGTACCAGCGTGGGATCATCCGTCACATCCAGGGTGACCGCGGCGCTCCAGATCTTTTCGAGCGGACGCAACGCCAGACACAGGGCGCGAAGATACTCGTGGTTGCTGCCAAGGTTATTGTCGATAAAGACGCCGTAAGGCTGCCCGTCCTCGCGGAACTCATCCACAATCTGCAGCGGATCGCGCATCTGATAGGGAATGCGCAGACCATCCGTGGCCAGATAGCAGAAGCCGCACCGGTTATGACAGCCGCGCGTGGCGATAAGGCTGCTGGTGGTAAGAAAGCTGCTGCGCGGTAAAAGCCGGCGCCGCGGCGGCGGATCGTTGCGGTAGGGGATGTCGAACGCCGAGTTGTACTCCGGCTGCAACGTTCCCGCCTCGATATCCCGCAGGATGCGCGGCCACAAAGCCACGCCTTCCCCGACGGCCAGAGCATCGGCGTGGGGCCGCGCTTCCTCCGGACAGCTGAGGATATGCAGGCCGCCCAGTATCACCCTGGCGCCACGCGTTCTGTACCATGCCGCGAGCGCATAAGCGCGCTGCGCAAAGGTGAGGTGAACCGTAATGCCCACCACCTGCGGCATGGGATCTGCGGGCGGCGGACCCTGCAGCAGATTCTCGTCCCAGTACCGCACCTCCCATTCCGGCGGGGTGGCACCCGCTATGCTGGTAAGCGCCAGGGAGGGAGTGAGCACGTGTTTGCCAAAGCTGGCATGAGGATCCTTCGGGTAGAAGGGGTTGAGCAGCAGCGCATACCGGAGTTGCACGGGCCGCGCCGGTGCCAGGGGATCCAGCAGTGGCGCCTCGCGCATTTCGCGCGGCTGCCAGGCGGGGCGCGGCGGGTGTCGGAACGGCTCCGCAGGGTCTATCCTCCGTGCGGGCGCAACGGTATTGGGGGCAGGGGAGGACGTGGGGAACCCGGTGGGCTTGGATGAGGGTGAAGTTTTGGGTTTGAACAGGAACATACAGGTTGTGGCGAAGACGTTGGATGTCCGACAGAACGCTTTACCTTTGCATTGCAAAGTATAGGATGCAAGATGTTTCTTTTGCGTGAACTACTGAATGTGTGACATCCTGGAGGATGAGTAGAACTTGTCGCACTTAACATCAATTCACATGGTGATCGCCGCTACGTTTACTGAGAAACCTGAAATATCGGCGCTTTTGCGCTTGTCATCGCTGTTGGCGAGAAGTCAAATAGCGATAGCTTTTTCGACAAGGATTAGTTACCGCGTCAAGATTTGGCTTGATCTTATGGGGTGTGGGTTGCCTATCATTCCTTTCACTGGGCTTTGACGCAGTTGATGCCTTCGCTTTTTTCACACCAAATGCTCCTTTTTGCTGCCGCGGGCGCAACCAATGGCCTTCACGTGGGTTAATACAATGCCGGGCGGCGCCGCCATATGCTTTCCGTTTCCTTTAACCACAGGATTTTAACCAAGCATCTGCCGGATACTTTCTGCTACACTCCCGCTCGCACCTCCCGTCATCACCCTCTCCTGCGGC
The DNA here is from genome assembly GCA_041287705.1 of Methylacidiphilales bacterium. GTDB lineage: Bacteria > Verrucomicrobiota > Verrucomicrobiia > Methylacidiphilales > UBA1321 > LW23. Next base: position 11,668 of record JBGGNE010000104.1, read on the forward strand.
TTCCTCCTTTTCCCTTTTTATCTCCCTTATGCTTCAGCTCGAAAAAGTGAGCGTTGAAATCGGCTCCGGCGAAGAGACTCAGCGTCTGCTCAATCAGGTATCGCTCACCTTTAGACGAGGCACCTTTGGGGCCGTCATCGGGCCGTCCGGGTGCGGTAAAAGTACACTGCTGAAACTGATTGCGGGTCTGCACCAGCCGTCCGAAGGGGAGATCTACTGGGACGGGCGCAACCTGATGACCGAGGGCGACATCGAGCCTTCGGAGCTGGGCTATGTGCCGCAGTTTAATATCGCCCACGAAACACTGACCGTACGTGAGAGCCTGGAGTACATGCTCAGCCTCCGCAGCCGCCTTCGCGGCCGTGCGGTTCGCGATGAGCGGTTGGGCAACATCATCAAGCGCACCGGTCTGGCCCATCTGGTGGACCGGCCCAGCAAGGTGCTCTCCGGCGGTGAACGGCGGCGTTTGGCGCTGGCGCTGGAGATGACGAGCAACCCCGCGCTGCTGCTGTGCGATGAAGTCACGAGCGGTCTGGATCCCAAAAGCGAGACCGATATCACAAAGCTGATGCGCGATATTTCGCGCGACGGCGACCGGCTGGTCCTGAACATCACGCACAGCCTGAAGCACATTGAGCAGTATGACACCATTACCGTGCTGAAGCGCGGTCGCCTGGTCTTCACAGGATCGCCGGACCAGATGCTGAGCTACTTCAATATCGAAACGCCCGAAGCCGCTTACGACCGGATGGAGGAGCAGGATGAGAACGCCTGGGAGGCCCAGTGGCTGCAATCCCGCTTCAGTCAGGCGCCGGATATTGCGACGCCCGAAGGCTGGGACACGCTTTGGGAGAGCTCCAGTACAAGGTTTGTGGGTGAAGTGCAGGACATGATGGCGCCGGGACATCCGCCGCGCCTCAGCGAAGCTTACGCCACGGCGGGCGCAGCGGTGAATGGAGTGCCCGATAATTCCGGCGCGACAATTTCAACCCGCAGAGTGACGCTGAATCGCCGCGCGGAACCCGCGACAGCGGCGCTGGACGAGGGCTCGCCATTGCCGGAAGGCGCTGAATCCCCCGAGGAAGCCCAGGCTGTGGCCGAGCAGGCGGAGCAGCTCAGCAATCGCGCACAGGCCAGTCCCCTGCCGGGCGCTCTTTCGCAGTTCCTTACATTGACGCACCGCCGCTGGCTCCTCTTTATGCGGGATAAAGAGCAGATCTTTCTGCAGGGCGTTCTGCTGGTGCTCTTTCCCTGTCTTGTCGCGTTGTTCGCGCTGGATGGTCTGACGAAGATGAAAGACATCTCGGCCACAAGCGATACGAACTGGCTGCAGCAGATCAAGGAAAACAGTGAGTACGCCATGCATACCATCAAGGTAGGCAGTCTGGTCAGCGGGCTTGTCATGTTCCAGGTGATTCTGCTGACGCTGATGGGCTCCAATAATTCAGCGCGCGAGGTAGTATCAGAGCGGCTTATTCTGGAGAAGGAAAAGCTGAGCGGTCTGCGATCGTCGTCCTATCTGGCCAGCAAGATCTTCTTCCTGTTTATCATTGTGGCCATACAGTCGGCGGTGATGACGCTGTTCGTGAAGGTCGTCTGTCAGTTCCCGGGCGATCTGATGAACCAGATGCTTCTGCTGTTTCTGGTAAACGCGGCCATGACCTCGGTCTGTCTGGCTATCTCCTCCTGGGCCAGGACGACAGAGCAGGCTTCACTGCTGTCGGTCTACCTGGTCGGCTTTCAGCTTCCGCTCTCCGGCGCGGTGCTGGCGCTGCCGGACGGATTCCGCCTGGTCACGCAGCAGTTTATCGCCAGCTACTGGAGCTGGAGCGGTATGCTGGTCACCATGAAGGAGACCCGTTACTGGGACGCCGTAAAGGAGGTCACCTCGACCCCGCTGGGCAACGCCACCATTGCCATCTCGGTGTTTATGCTGACCGCACATGTCGTTTTTTCCCTGGTCGTAGCTTTTATGGGCTGCAACCGCAACCAATGGGCGGATTGAGTGTTAAAGAATGTTGCAGCGCAATTGTGGACCTGCATGACCTCTTTAACGCGAATCGCTTAACTTCCACACAGAGCTAAAAATTTCGGCGCTTTAAGATAAATCTTGAACTCACCAAGCGACAACGCCTGAATCTTGTGATATTGTAATGTGGGTTTTCCTCGCAGCATATCCGAATAAGACGATGGCCGGGACCGCTGCATCCACCCTCACTACCTTGTCCATCTCCATTTCCGTACCTCTCTCTTCTCCTTCACGGACTTCCATGAAACGACGCGGCCAATCCGGATCCCGAACGCTCACCATTGCCCTGTTGCTCTTGCTGATCAGCGGCAGCGTGGCAGGGGCGTACTATATTTATAGCTTCGGCTCGGATCCGTTCCGCTCGTTGCAGGTGCTGGAAATCAAGAACCTCTTCGACAGCCCCAGCAGCCTGATGGGCAACACCTACAAGGTGGAAGGAACCATTGAGGAACAGATGAAGATCTCCCGCGGTGGCCGCATCTTCTCTATTGAGGCCAAGGATGGCAGCACGCAGCAGTTCATCCCCATCCTGGTACCCTCCACCATGAACAAGGTGCAGATCTACAAGGGCCAGAAATACCTCTTTAAAGTCAAAGTCGACGAACAGGGCGTTCTTTACGTGCAGGAAATGACGAAAGCCTGATTCCGGCGTTCTCTTCTCCGTTTTCCCTTTTTACCTCACCGTCTCGCGGCAGCGTTCTGAATGTCTGCCGCGTTTTTTTAACTTCGGACCCGCCCCCTCCTCAACTGGTCCAGCACCATCTCATGCTGGTCAATCTCCCAACATGAAAAGTCTACATCACCTTACCACGTCCCGGCGCATCTGGGCGCGGACGATGCCTATAGTGGCAACGCTCGCTCTCGGCGCCATGCTTACGGAAACCATAGTAGTACCCCTGCTGGCCCAGGAAGGCGGCGGCGGACGAGGCCGTGGCGGCAGAGGAGGGCGCGGTGGTGAAGGACGTGGCGGCGGCCAGAATGCCAGCGGCGAAGGTGGCGGCGGTGACAGCAGCGGCGGCGGCGGTGGTGGACAGATGCCTGCGGCTCCCGGTGGCGGCGGCGCGCCCGGCGGCGGTGCTTCTACCGTAACGACGACCACGACACAGGTGCCCACACTCGGCGGTGTCAGCATGGATCAGATGCTCGGCAAGGACATGAAGACCATCATGCCGATGGTGGATCCCTCCAAGGGCATCGTGAACTGGAACGGCACAAGCTGGAATGTGGCCGATAACCGCATCTTCCGCGCCCGCTTTGAGAAGTATCTGAACGCCGGCGAAGAAACGATCAAGGACGACATCGAGTATCAGAAGGTCGTCGAGCAGATTCTGCTGATCCTTTCCCCCGCGCAGATCAATACCCGCAGCGTGGACAAAGCCTCGGCGCTTCTCGTCAAGGCCGCGACCTACACTCAGGATTCGCGCCTCAGCGAAAGCCTGAGCGACGCCATTTTCTCGGTCTACCTGGCCAAGAAAGAGCAGAACCGCATTGAGGACACCATTAAGCAACTGCAGCAGGATCGCGAAACGCTGGAGTGGAGCATCCAGCTCACTTCGGAAGATTCTCAAATCGGTCTGAGCGGCGGTGGAAACACCAATGCGCAGGCTTCCAAACAGAATCAGCAGGATCAGACGCGCCTCGCCAAAGCCAGCCCGTACCTGAAGCGCCTTACGGAGACGGAAACCCGGCTCAAGATCAACCAGACCAAGACGGATATGTCCGAGCTGGCCGCAAAGATCCAGTATCAGGCGCTCGTGCTCCAGTTCTTTATGCAGCGCCGGTTCCAGCACGTCATCATGGCGGGCCGCTTCTATCGCGCCCTGTTTGATGACGGCGACAACAAACTGCAGGTCAATCGCGATGCGCAGAAGCTGCTGACCATGAATTCCGGTCTCCCCGCCACCATCAGCGTGCTGGAGACGATGAGTCACCAGGCCCTGGCTGATGTGAAGGAAGGCATCGAAAGCTATAAGTACCTGCTGGATAAGAACGAACTGGCCAGCGCCACCGAGCGTCTGCAGGAAACGTTTGTGATGGGCGAGTACGTCTCGGCCGTCCGCACGCTGCCCCGCGATGCCAAGCGCCGCGCCCTGGAGTTCTCGCAAAAGGGTAACCAGCTTCTCTCCGCCATGGATGTGAAGGACTTCACCAAGGCCGAGCAGCTGATCAAGGAAATCGAGGCGATTGCCAAGGATTTCGACGGCTCTCGCTTTATGGGTCCGATCGAAACCGCCAAGAAAGTCAGCGCCATGCACCTGGCCAAGGCCAAGAACGCGGCGATGACCGGCGACGGCGTTACGATGGAAGCCGAACTGAAGGCCGCCACAGAAATCTGGCCGCGCAATCCGGCGCTGGAAGATGCCGCCAAAACGATCTTCGCCAAGGGTGACGTGCAGAATCAGGCCGTCATTGATTTCGATCGCCTGATCGCCCAGAAGAATTACCGCCAGATCTACGATGATCGCATGCGCTTCATCGCCGCCATGGCCACTTACCCGGACAAGGCCAAGGACCTGAAGAAAGTGCTGGATGACATGGTCGTTATTGAAATGGCACTGGTACGAGCCCAGGAACTGGCCAAGCGTGACCAGTACGCCGGCGCATGGGAAAGCGTGGATCGCATCGCGGAGCAGTACCCCGATGACCTGAAGCTGGCCCAGGTACGCGCCGACTACACCACGCGCGCCGCCGAGTTCGTCAACTGCATCCGCCGCGCCCAGGATCTGGAAAAGAAGAAGCAGTTCGGCTCCAGCCTGACATGGTTCCTCAAAGCCCGCCGCCTCTGCCCCACCAGCGAATTCGCCAAGGAAGGCATCGACCGCATCGTCAACGAACTGATGCCCACGGAAGCCTAAGC
>JBGGNE010000105.1:0-22810 GCA_041287705.1 Methylacidiphilales bacterium
TCAGAAGCAGCCTTACATCCCGGAGCACTCTTTAAAAGAGGCTCCGGGCTTTGTTTTTTCTGTACGCGGCTGCTCCCCGCTCAATATTCCCGTGCACGCAGCAGGTGTTCTGGCCGGCGTTCGCGGGCGATGATGACGGAGAGGTGCACAAGATCTTCTTCGGTAACATCAACTAAACGCGGTTCTTCCTCTTCCTCTATATCCAGCCAGGCTGGACTTCGTTTTCGTGGTCGATCTGGTGCTTGCGGGCGGTGAGAATTCCTTTGCGCGTCAGGATGCCCAGCAGTTGCCGGGGATTGTCCCGCGATACAACGGGCAACTGGCCGATGTCGAACTCCAGCATCTTCTCCACCGCGTCCTGAACCACGTCGGGAATGCCGTGACCTCGAATAGCTTTGCTTCCGTAGCGCGCCATGAATCCCACAATAAGACCGCCTATGACGGGAACTGCGCACACCCAGAGCCCCAGCGCGTTATCGCGAGGTGTGGCCGCCAGCACGGACCAGCGTCCATAGAAGGAGAGGTTCGTCGTCAGGTTGATGAGGAGGAGCAGCCCCTGGGCGATGAAGGCAACGAAGACGCCAGTAAACATGGCCATCGCGGTTATTTCCAGACTGCGAACGCGCTGAGAAATCATAAGGAAAGGAAAGGGGAGTGGAGAGAGAGAAAGGAAGACAAGAAGCGGAGCGTCCCGGCCCGGCAGGAGGAAGGAAGGCACGGGAGCGACAGAGCTACGCGTTTACCTGATTACTTCAGCGCCTTAAGCAGCTGGCGCAGCACGGGGCTCATCTGAATCAGCTCATTCTTGTGGGCGATCGAGAGGCGCTCCAGAAGTTCGGTGCCCCGGGGAGTAAGCGTGACAATGACGCAACGGCGATCTTCGACAGATGGCTGGCGACATATCCACTCATTCTCGACCAGCCGATCAATGAGACCCACGGCGCTGTGATGCTTGATTTGCAGACGCTCGGCCAGTTCGCGAATGCTGACCCAGTCGCGCCCGGGAAATCCCTTGATGGCAAGCATAGCCTGATGCTGCTGCGGCGTGAGTCCATGGGACTGAGCGGCTTCCTCGCTGAAGTGCAGGAACTTCCTCAGTTCATATCGGAATTCAGCCAGCGCCTCGTAGTCGCTTTTGGTGATGGAGCTCTCCCAATCTCCTTCGCTGACATGGAACGGCGCGTCTTTCATATATCGTATTGCGATATAATAGGATTTCCTGCCGGCCCTGGCAAGCTTTTTGGATCTATGCTTTGGGCAGCATCCCATGCGTCCCAAAACGCCCCTACAATTCTTTTACAATTTTTTCACCAGATTATGACAACTCATCCGGTAAGGAGCGCCATCGTTGCGAGTGCCATGACGACCAATATCATTCCATTTCCCGTCTCGCCAGAGCGGCCGCTGTATCCTGTTGATGAGACGACACAGCTGCTGTTTAGAGCGCGGCGTTCGCGCGGCCTTTGGCGTTGCGCGGCCAGCATGATCGGCGCGGTGCTGTGCACCCTGGCAGCGCTCAGCCTTCCCGTCCGCGCTCATGCGCAGACCTACACACTCGTGCCCAGCACGGGTCATCCCACCCAGCGCACGCTAACCACCAGTGGCAATGGCGAGGTAAAAGTGGCACCCGACTACGTCACCTTCAGCGTAGGCGTACGCGTGCAGGATATGGTACTGAGCAAAGCAACCACCGAAGAAGCCGCCCGCACCAAGGCCATTGTAGCCGCGCTGGAAAAGCAGGGCATTGAAGCCAGACACATCCAGACGGACCGCATCTCCATCGAGCCCGTCTACACCACTCACGAAAACCTTGAGCGTCTGGACTGCTACCGCGTGCAGCGTATGGCCGTCGTGCGACTGGAAGATCCCAAAAAGTTTGATCAGGTTCTCCAGGCCGTTCTGGCCGCCGGAGCCAACACTATCGATAACATCTCGCTCAATACCAAAGATCTTCGCACGCACCGCGACACGGCCCGCAGCCTTGCCGTGAAGCATGCCAGGGAAAAAGCCACGGCAATCGCCAAAGATCTGGGCTGCAAGCTCGGCCCTCCCATCACCGTCAGCGAAAACAGCTGGGGTGGCTCTTACTACTACGGCAACAATTTAAACACCAACCGCTACAATGCACAGTCTCAGTCCATCCAGAGCAACAGCAGTGACTCCAGCGGTGCCAGCGAGAGTTCACCGGCGGCCTTTGCGGCGGGAACTCTCAGCATCACTGCCACCATCAGCGTCGTGTTTGAGATTATTCCAGAGTAAGGAGTCACCGCAAAATAACTGACACAACTTGAGGCGCTGCTTTTGAGCGATGGCGGCGTTGAGATTTCGGTCATGCATTATCCTAATGCATTCCCTCCATCTCGCCTTGCCCTCATCTCAAAATCAGCAACCACAAGTTATGCCATTTATTTTGCGGTAACTCCTAAGAAACCTCCTGTGACTGCGCCAATTGTGCGTCCTGCACCCTACCGCACCATGTCTTCCATCGAGAGAATACGCCAGCGATAGGGCAGGGGGTAGGCGTCGAATTTGGGATGATAGTCGGCGTTGATAACGTCGTCGGCGGTGGCCAGGACTTTGTCGACGCCGAGACTCTTGGCATTGCCCGGGACGCCATCCTTGCCGGGTTCGATGAGCCGTTCGACCATATAGCGGCGGCGCACTTCGCCGGTAATCTGGTCGCCGGACTCATAGGTGCCGTAGTTGGTGTTCTGGGGTGCCTTCTTAATGGTCTGGGCGACAACCCAGATGCTGAAAGTGTTGCTCTGCGTAGTGGTGGCTCCCACGACTTTACGGACCAGATCGTTGCGACTCCACGCGTTCGGGTTTACGCCGCGGTAGGTGTGGTCTGCCACTTCCGGCACGTTGGCCAGTTCTCCGGTGAGCATGAATGGCCCGTTATCCTCCAGGTAAGACTGGACGGCATTTGCAAGAGCTTCGTGGTCCACCGCTGTGTAGACAGGGTTGCCGCCGGCATCGTAGCTGCGGCAGGTCTGGACGTTTTTGAACAGCGCCTTAAGGGGTGAGAGCCGTTCGGGCGGGGTCTGGGCAACACCGGCAAATGACTCCGCGAAGGGATAGGGCACCCGCGGATTGTTAATGTTGATGCGCCCTTCTGTGCTGCCTCCGCTGGTGAGTGTGCGCAGACGGCGCGGGGCGGTGCTCGCGACGGTTTTGTTATCCAGTACTTCGGGATCCTGTGGCAGGAAGGGTACGTAGAAGAGATCCAGCATGGCCCAGTCCGGGTAGGTTCCTTTCTTGGTGCGCTGACCGGCGGAACCCGCGGAATCGAAGCATATGGAGCGCCACGGGGTGCCTTTCAGCTTGGAGTACTCTCCCGTCATATCGTCGGGGATCATGCCCGTACGGATCGAATTGAGCGCTCCGATGCTGGGGAAGCGTGCCAGCTTGGGAATGCGCAGATCCTGGTTAGGCAGCCAGACGGAAAGCGGGTCGCCGCCATTGGTGGCTTTGGGCTTGAGACCGGGGTTTTCGCAGTCGAAGTTCTCGGGATTGGTGACATTGGCGTAGGTGGCAGGAAAGTCCGGATCCAGGGATGCCGAGCCATCTTTAGCGTAGTGCCGTGCATAGGGATCGCCGGCGCTGTTGGATGCGATTAGTGTCACATCGCTGCCGCCGGGGTTGGTGATGCTTTCCCAGTCGCCGGGGAATTTATTAATAAGAGGATCCGCAGTGCGCAACAGAAGGCTTGTTTTGCCGGGGATTGCGGTGTCCATGTTCACGGGGACAACGGCGTCCAGAATGCGTTGTTTGCGCTCCGCGGTGTCCAGAGCGATACCCAGATGCAACGGCCCGGCGATGGCATCCATGGGCGCAAAGTTCCAGAGCAGAGTGTTACCGCTTTCCGTATGCGTCCACATGGCTACCCCGCCACGAATCTGAATGGAAGTCATGTCCTTCTTTCCATATCGGATGACGCTCCACCCAAAGCTGGTAATGGCCGATGCGGATCCCGGCGCAAAACGGGCAACGCTGCTGCCACTGGTACTTGCGGGTGTCAGGAACCTGAAGAATGGGCGGGCTTCCGTGGTAGCTGTGTTGGCGCCGGAGTAGTTGCCGGAAGTAGTGTCTTTGGTCCAGGGATGAAACAGTTCGGCCAGGCCCTGTTCGGGATCCGGATAAAAGGTCGTGTAGGGCGCATTGGATTTACTGGGCCATCCATACACGTCGATCCCCGAAGGTTGGCCTGCCCCGTCCAGAACGCGCAGCATGTTATTCTGCCAGTAACCCGATCCGCCGGGGATGGGTGTGGGAGACTGAACCAGCACGCACGGCCCCAGGCTTGCCATGCTGGACGGCGCAGGATAGCCTCCGGCGGGGTAAAGCCCCGTGATGGAATCGCGAGCCAGCTGAGTGGTGGAGCAGATATCGTACGTATTGAAACCGCCGCCCGTCCCGCCGTTAAAGCTGAGCGTCTGACTGTCCATCGCCCACTGACCGATGTTGCCGCGGAAATAATCCAGCGGCGCACCCTGAAAGTATTTGGAGAAGTAGTTCTCCACCCGTGTCTTGAAGGTAATGTACGGCCCCGTGCTGCTCACCCCGGTTTCCAGCTCCATCAGCAGTTCCGAGTAGCTGGGGGCGCGACCAATCCCACACACCACTTCCTTACTCAGGAAGCCTAGCATAACGCCCTGCAGGGTGTAACCGGAGATCTGATCGGCCAGCACGTTGTTGCCCACCACGTCCATGATCTGCAGCACAATGCTGTCGATCTGGCGCTGGCTGTACTTCGCCGCAAAGCCATCGTCCGTACCCGGATATCGGGGCCATTTGAAAGGCTGATTAAGCGAGTTGAACCCCTGCAGGTACTTGGCGATACGAAGGCCATAGGGGTAGTCGCGATAGTCCGTGTTCGTGGACACATCCGACAGCTTGTAGTGACGCTCCTGCATGAATTGTGGTAGCGCCACGTTGGGGGTCACCAGCGTGGTATTCGGCAGCTGGTTGGATTGAGGGTACAGGAAATCCATCGGTCCGGAGGTGTTCGTCTTCGTCACATCACTGGTGCCACCCGCGCTGACGTTCAGTGTATTAGCCCCGGTGTTACCGCCGTAGGGCCCCACCAGCGCGTTGAGGATGCGATTGGGACTTGCGGCCATACGAAAGGTAGGCAGCAGCGGGATGCGAGGCTCGCCCAGCATATTGAGATCCGGGCTGCGGCTGCTGTAGGTCAGGCTAAAGACATTGTCCGCGACAAAATCCGTTGGCACGCCGGCCACCTGACCAACTTCTGACACCGAGTTGAAGTTGGCCGAAGCCGCATAGTCCCCAATGCCATCCGACGTGGACGCCGTAATCCCCGGGAAGGCGCTCAGGTCAATCTCCGAAGGTACGCCATAGCCGTAGCTGTACTTCTTTGCGGAATCCATCTGTCGCGGTGTATCGTTCTTGTGCGCTCCATTGGCTGTATTGATGTTCACCTTGCAGCTCTCATCGTCCACCCAGTAGGCAATGCGTCCCGTTATGGGATTGGTTGCGGAAGCAGCCGCTGAGGGATTGGCCAGCACGTTCTTCCACCCGATTTTCATCGTGCCAGGTGCTCTGCCGGTAACAAGGTGCCGGCCCGATAGAGTCGTAACGTTCAGGTCGACATTGTTCAGATCGGGCGTCGTGGCGCTGTCCGGTCCGGGCGGAGCCGAGAACATGTCGTACGAAGTCCGCGACACCGCGCCGCTGGACTGCGAAATCTCAAAGATATGGATGCGGCCCGGCTCCGACGCCCACGTGCAGTAGCTGCCGGCATCGAACCTGCGCCCGCTGTCAATCACCTCGCGCAGGCGCTCCACGGCGGAATCGGCTGCCACATCGGCCAGTAACTCAGCCTGCACGCGGTCAAAAGCCAGGTTGGAGCTTGCGCGTTCCATACGGGCCATCACCAGGAAGCTGATAACTGTCATCGTCATGAGCGACACGAATGCCAGGCAGATAAGAAGAGCACTGCCATGGCGCGGCCCCCATATCAACAGCCGGCGGTAACGATAGAAATGCTTCATGGTCTGAGATCAAACCATAGCGGTTGACACCATTGCATCGCAAGGCATACACGCGACACACACTATGAAGCAGTTGTCAGCTTTCCCTCTGAAAGGATGCGCATTCCGTATACACCGGCTTCGGATGGCTTTAATCCTGCCACGCCGACAGCCGGCTCCACTGATGTGCTCTACTTAACGCGGCAGCGGCACGTTATCGATCAGCCGCGTTTTACCGACGCGGACGGCGGCGCAGAGGCGACCTTCAGCAGCTTCCACGTAATCCAGCTCAATGCCGGGGGTGTTGGAGAGCTTTTCACGCAGCCATCCCACCGGGTTCTCCTTGCCCACAGCGTCGGCCAGGCCGCGAGGCAGAGCCAGAGCGGTGGTGCGCTCTTCGTCGGAAAGGTAGACGTTGCGGGAACTGAGCGCCAGACCATCGCGGTCACGAACGGTCTCGACGGGATGAATACGCACCGGCACGTTCAGGTCACGCACCATACGGCGGATCACGTCCAGCTGCTGGGCATCCTTTTGCCCAAACCACGCGGCGTCGGGCTGCGTGAGATTAAAAAGCTTCATGACAACTGTGGCCACGCCGCGAAAGTGGTCAGGCCGGGAAGTGGCGCAGCGGCCTTTGCTTACCTGATGCTCGGTAACCCAGGTGCTGTGACCCGTTTCGTACAACTCCATGGGGGCAAACACGGCGTCGACACCAACGGTGAGGCAAAGCGCCATATCAGTGCGGCGGGGACGCGGGTAGCGCGAGAGATCTTCGGCAGGTGCAAACTGCGTGGGGTTCACATAAATCGAGACGATGATGCGTCCGGAGATAGCCCTCGCACGGCGAATGAGCTCGAGGTGTCCCGCATGAAGCGCCCCCATAGTGGGCACAAGTCCAATAGTATGCCCCGCCCGGCGCCACTCCTGGGAGAGCGCGTGCATTTCCTGCGGAGAATCAATGACATGCATAAGTGCGGGCGGGCGGTAATGGTGTGTAGGTGCGGGCAGCCAGTGTAAGCGGCGAGCCGACCATCTTATCGTGCACGACTTGCCAGTCAATAGCACGAACTTTGACAGAGCGGAAATTATGCCATGTTCCCTTTATCACGTGAGATCTTTCCGACGTGCCCGCAGCCCGGCACCGGCGCACCGGGTCTATAAAGGGTGTTATCGCCAAAAAGACGCCGGAAAGCGCTGGGCGAGGGTCTTTTTCCGGGTGGTTTTGCTGTTCCGCTTTGCGCGGGCAAGGAAGAAAAATGCATTCGCGAAGCATTCTGCAGATCTTTAAACAGCTCAGAGTAAGGAAGTTGCGATGCTTACTTTTTCTTGTGAAATATTTCACAATCTCGTTGCCTTCCCCTGCGCTTTCAGGTTAGTTTTAGCGCATGATCGTCCAGCGACCGGAACTGACTTGGTACGAGAAAACGTATCTCCCCAGCCTTATTGGCGGAATGGTGATCACCTTTGGTCACTTCTGGAAGACTGTGTTCCGAGGCGGCAAAGTCACCATGGAGTACCCGGAAGAGAAGTGGGATGTGCCCACCGGCTACCGCGGCGCCCCCACGCTGGTCATGGACGAGGACAATCGCGAAAAGTGTGTCAGCTGCCAGCTGTGCGAATTCATCTGCCCCCCACGCGCCATCAAGATCAAGCCGGGTGAAATCCCCTTCGATGCGCCTAACGCCAAGGTGGAGAAAGCGCCGCAGGAGTTCGATATCGACATGATCCGCTGCATTTATTGCGGCCTGTGCGAGGAAGTTTGCCCCGAGGAGGCGATCTTCCTGCGTAAGGATTATGCCATCACCGGCTTATCCCGCCAGGAGATGCTGCACAACAAGAAGAAACTTTACGAACTGGGCGGCGTGATGAAGCTGCCCGTCAAGAAGTGGGCCGCGCCTGGTGTGGCCGGCACGACTGCCGAGCCCAAACCCGCCGCCAACGTCCCGGCAACCGCCTCGACGCATTAATTGACTTGGGTTGATGCTTTGAAATAAATAATGCCGGCGCAGGACCAGGTACAGGGAAACAGGGCAACGAACGAACCCGCCGCATTACTCTACTACTAAGGGCATGGAAGCTATTTTATTCTGGATCTTCTCTCTGGGAATGATCGTGGCGGGCATTGGAGTTGTGCTAAGCCGCAACCCGGTAGCTTCTGCACTTTCCCTGGCTGTTTCGATTGTCTTTCTCGCGTTAATGTATGGCTTTTGCCTGAATGCCTGGTTCCTTATGGTGATTCAGGTTGCTGTGTATGCCGGCGCTGTCATGGTGTTGTTCCTGTTCATCATCATGCTGCTGGATATTAAGGAAGAAGAGAAACGCACGCGCGGACGCTTCTATTCCCTGATGGGGTCCGCGCTCGCTCTCTTTCTGATGGCTCAGTTCATCGCCGTGCTGCTCTCCACAGAGCCGGTGAAGGCCGCTGTCACCGCGGGCGGTCCGGTGAACGATGACGCGCATGTCATCGGCACCCTGCTCTTTACGAAGTACCTGCTGCCGTTTGAGATCACCAGCATTCTGCTGCTGGTCGCGGCCGTAGGCGTCGTGCTGCTAAGCTTAAAGCGGGAGTCCTCGTCATGATGGAGATTACGCTCAATCATTATCTCGGTGTCAGCGGCGCGCTCTTTATGATAGGGCTGGCCGGAGTTATCCTGCGCCGCGATATCCTGATCATCTATATGTCGCTGGAGATGATGCTGAACGCAGCCAATCTCTCCCTTGTTGCATTCAGCAAGTATCAAAACTTCATGGATGCGCAGATCATGGTCTTCTTTGTCATCACTGTGGCCGCCGCTGAAGTCGCGGTGGGCCTGGCCCTTATCGTGGCCCTGTATCGCGTGAAGGGGACAACACGCGTGCAGGATCTCACCACGTTAAAGCTCTGACGACCGGAGAATACCGTACATGACTAACGCCATTCCCTGGTTTCTCCTGATCGCGCCGCTGCTTTCTGCAGTCACGATCTTCTCCTCTCTGCTGCGCGCGGCCAAACCTGCCGCCCTGCTCTCCATCGCCGCGTGCGCCGTTTCATTCGGCATCGCCGTCGCGATCAAGATGGGCGCGCTGTTGCCGCCCGTGCCAATGACGTGGATTGAAATCCCCGGTCTGCTGGTGCAGATCGGCTGGCAGAACGACGAGCTGTCGCAACTGATGCTGCTGGTCGTTACCGGCGTCGGCCTGCTGGTCCATATCTATTCCTTCGCCTACATGGAAGGCGACAAGGGCTACGCACGCTTTTTTGGCGAGCTCTCCCTGTTCATGTTCTCAATGCTCGGTATTGTCATCGCGAACAACTTCATCCAGATGTTCATCTTCTGGGAACTGGTTGGCCTGAGCTCCTACCTGCTCATCGGCTTCTGGTTCGAGAAAGACAGCGCCGCCGCCGCCGCAAAGAAGGCGTTCCTCGTCAATCGTATCGGCGACTTCGGCTTCCTGCTTGGCATCATCACTTTCTGGACGCTCACCGGCACGGTGGCGTTTAACCCGGAAGCCTGGAGCCTGCCCGGCAACGATTCCCAGGCCGTCGTTTCCCTGGTCACTATCCTCGATCAGAAGCCCGAACTGACCACCCTGATCTATCTGATGGGTCTCGGCCTGTTCTGCGGATGTATGGGTAAATCGGCCATGGTTCCTCTGCACGTCTGGCTTCCGGACGCCATGGAAGGCCCTACGCCGGTTTCCGCGCTGATCCACGCCGCCACCATGGTTGCCGCCGGTGTCTACATGATCTGCCGCGTTTACCCGATCCTCGCTCTCTCGGGTATCCTGGACTTTATCGCCAACATCGGCATGCTGACGCTCCTGATCGCCGCGGTTGTTGCAGTGCAGCAGACCGATATCAAGCGCATCCTGGCTTACTCGACGCTCAGCCAGCTGGGTTACATGGTCATGGCCGTCGGCTTTCAGGCGCCCGGCGCCGCAATGTTCCACCTGACCACGCACGCGTGCTTTAAGGCGCTGTTATTCCTCGGTGCGGGTTCGGTTATTCACGCAATGCATCATGAGCAGAACATCTTCAAGATGGGCGGCCTGAGAAAGAAGATTCCGCTGACTCACTGGACGTTTGTTATTGGTACTCTTGCCCTGACGGGTTGCCCTGGGTTAGCAGGTTTCTTCAGCAAAGACGAAATCCTGGTGACGGCCTCGCATCCGCTGCACTTCGCCGTAGCATTACTGACAGCCGGGCTTACCTCCTTCTACATGTTCCGCCTCTACTTTGTAACGTTCTGGGGCGAACCTCATTCCGAAGAAGCCAGCCATGCTCATGAGTCACCAGCAGCTATGTTTGTGCCGCTGATCCTGCTGGCGATTCCCAGTGTACTGCTCGGTTTTCCGCAGCTCGGCCTGGGACATGCATTCTTCCACTTCTTCCACGAGACTTTCCCTAACAGTATCACCTTCCCTGACGCGCATGAGCATGGGCTCAATATCATCGTAGCGGGTTCCTCCGTTATCATGTTCGCGATTGGCCTGGTCGGTGCCTACATGCTCTACGGCAACTCGCCCAAGAAGGACACCCTGCCCAATGTGGCGCTGGTCCAGAACAAGTTCTACTTCGATGCCTTCTACGATAACGTGGTGCTGACGCTGCAGCAGCTGATGGCCCGCATGCTGGCTACGGTTGATTACTGGATTCTGGGAACCTTCATGGTCCGCGGTACTGCGACTATCGGCAGCCTGGGTGGAGAACTCCTGCGACTGTTCCAGACCGGGAACATGCAGACCTACGCCTTCCTCTTCAGCCTCGGGGCTGCCCTCATCTTCTATTACACCTTGTTCAGCTGATATTGCCGGGAATATCGGACACGGACACAGGACACCCTCTGGATGAACTACCTTCACCTTCTACTCCTCCTCATACCAGCGCTGGCCATCGCGGCCATCGTGCTGCGCGCGTGCCCTAAAACGACCGCCACAGTCGCCACCGCCGCCAACTTCCTGTTAAGCGTGGTGATCTTTTTTCTCTACGTGCAGCATCAGGCCGCCAACCCCGGCGGCAGCCTGATGAAGCCGTTTGACTTCGACGCACCCTGGGCCGCACTTCCCGGTCTGCCTACCATTCATCTGCACTTTGCCATCGACGGCCTTAACCTGCCGCTGATCATCCTGGCCACCACGGTTTCCCTGGCCGCCATTCTTGTCTCCCCCGCGGACTGCAAGCGCAACCGCGAGTTCTTCTCCTACCTGCTATTGATGTCTCTGGGCGGTATCGGTGCGTTCCTCTCATTCGATCTGTTCTTTTTCTACATCTTCCACGAATTCGCCCTCATCCCCACCTTCCTGCTTATTGGCATCTGGGGCCCGCAGAACCGCTCCTATGCGGCGATGCAGATCACCTTGTACCTGACACTCGGCAGCCTTCTGCTGCTCGGTGGCCTGGTGCTGCTGGTGCTCTCCGTTCCCGCCGAAGTGCGCACCTGGGATATGCTGCTCCTTCAGCAAAACCTCCTCGTGCAACTCAAGGATGTGTCCGCCCGCGGCGATGTCTACACGCACTTTATCTTCGCTTACCCGCTGCTGCTCATCGGCTTTGGCATCCTGATCTCGCTGTTCCCCTTTCATTCGTGGGCACCCGCCGGTTATGCCGCCGCGCCTCCAGGGGCTGCCATGCTGCACGCTGGTGTTCTCAAGAAGTTTGGTGTGTACGGCCTGCTGCGTATAGCCGCGCCTCTGATTCACCTGCCGACAACTTCCATTAACGATCCCGTATATGTCTCCTGGGCAGGCTGGGCCGGAATGTGGCAGATCATCCTGATCCTTCTGCTGGTCGGTAATATCCTGTACATTGGTTTCGTTACCATCGCGCAGAAAGAGCTGCAGACCATGCTCGGTTACTCGAGTGTCATGCACATGGGCTACCTCTTCCTTGGCCTGGTTGCCTTTAATCAAGTCGGCCTGTGCGGTGTAGTGCTTCTGATGGTTGCCCACGGTCTCAGCGCAGCGCTCTTGTTCGGCCTTGCCGGCGAGATCCAGCAACGCACTGGCGAAAACCGCATGGATAAGCTCGGCGGTCTGGCCACTCAGGCGCCCATGCTTGCCACATTCTTTCTAATCGGTTCCATGGCCTCCATCGGCCTGCCCGGTCTGGCTAACTTCTCCGGCGAACTGCTCATCTTCATGGGCGGCTTCCAGACCTATCCGTCTGTCACCTTCCTGGCTGTGTGGGGCGTGGTTATCTCCGGTATCTATCAGCTTCGCGCCGTCGCCAAAATATTCTACGGACCCAAACCGGCCCCACTGCCCAATGCCCCGGAAGTTACCGACCTGACCTTCACCGCCCGTCTGCCCTACATCCTCCTCATCGCAGCTCTGTTCCTCTTCGGAATGGCGCCGCAGATTCTTCTCCAAATCGTGCAGCCCAGCATTTCCAAACTTCTCGGTGGAGTCTGATCCATGCCTTATCTCGCTCCTGAGATCATCCTGACGGCCCTCGCCATCTTCCTGCTTCTTGCCGAAGCGTACGGATTCCTTTCCGCACGCTACGTGGGACTTTGGGCGCTCGCCGGTGTCGTCGTATCAATCGCCGTGACCCTGGGGACTCCCGTAGGCCCGGAACCCGCGTTCTACTGGGCAGATCCCACTGCTTCCGGCGCCGGTAACGGCCTGTACATATGGGATGCCACCGCGCGCTTCTACAAGTTCTTCTTCCTGGTCACCACCGGTCTGGTGCTCTGGATGAGCCTGGAAAGCGCCACGCAGCCCGTCGCCTCGAATGCCCAGCCGATACGCGCAGAATTCTATGTGCTGCCGCTTTTCGTCTGTGCGGGTCTCTGTCTCCTGGCTTCCGCTGCGGATTTCATGGTGCTCTTCGTTTCGCTGGAGCTCGTTACCATCACCTTCTACATCCTGGTAGCTTACCAGCGTGACAGCTCTACGGCTCTTGAAGCAGGCGTTAAGTATCTGATCCTCGGCGGTCTGGCCACTGCGTTCCTCGTCATGGGCATCGCCTATGTGGCAGGCTTCGCAGGCAGCACCAGCTTCAACGCCATCTACGCCGCTTACGCCGCACACGGCAAGCTTCCTATTGCGGTCGCTCTTGGCCTGCTGATGATTCTCGTCGGTTTTGGCTTCAAGATAGCGTCTGTTCCCTTCCATCTCTGGGCTCCAGATGTCTACCAGGGAGCACCGACACCTATCACCGCGTTCCTTTCCGTAGGTTCCAAGGCGGGCGGTTTCATCGTACTGGTTCGCGTTCTCGATATGGCTTTCGGCCCTAACGCCTACAGTACCTGGGGCCCGGCGCTCAGCGCTGTCGCAGCAGTGTCGCTGGTACTGGGTAACTTCGCCGCACTGCATCAGCGCAATATCAAGCGCATGCTGGCCTACTCGGGCGTCGGTCACTCCGGCTTCCTGCTCATGGCCGTACTTTCCGGTGGCGATACCTCCATTAAATCCGGTCTGGCCGAAGCGGGCACCACAGCAGTCGCCGTTTACCTGGCTACCTATCTTCTCGCCTCGCTTACCGCGTTCCTGGTCATCACGATCGTTTCCCGCACACAGGATGACGAGTCGATCCGCTCCTACGCCGGACTGTGGCAGCGCTCTCCGATCCTGGCAGGCGCACTGGCCGCTTCCCTGGTATCGCTGGCTGGTATTCCTCCCTTCGCGGGTTTCATTGGCAAGCTGGGCGCCTTCACGGTCGCGCTTCAGTTTCACCACTACAGCCTCTTCTTTATCGCCGCGATCTCCGCAGTGGCCGGCCTTTACTACTACCTGGGCGTTGTCAAAGTGATGTTCTGGTCCGAGCCCCTGGAAGTCACGCCGATCGAAGTCTCCATCCCGACACAGGTTGTGCTCAGCATTCTAATCGCCCTGCTGGTCGCCACCGGCCTCTGCATGGAAGTCTTCTCCTGGCTGATTCGCTAAAGAATCATTACGCCAGACACGAAAAGGGCAGGCATCCCACGATGCCTGCCCTTTTCATTTATTTGCAAACGGGGAAACTATTCCGCCTCGGCTTCAGCTTCCACTTCCGTGCTGTTCGCGGCTTCTTCCTGCTGAATTTGCAGTTTCTCCACGGCAGCCTTCAGGCGCAGTTTCAGGTCTTCAATGCCCTCGCCTGTTCCGCCCGAGATCGGGATAACAGCGCGGCGCACCTTCTGCCGGAAAATCTTCAGGTTTTCCTCGGCAGCCGGCTCATCCATCTTGTTCGCCACGATGAGATAAGGACGCTGGGCGAGACCAGCATGGTACAGGCGAATCTCCTTACGCAGCTTCTGAAAATCATCGCGAGGATCGCGGCCTTCAGTTCCTGCCATATCGATGACGAAAAGCAGCAGACGGCAACGCTCAATGTGACGCAGGAAGTCGTGACCCAGTCCCACGCCGGCATGCGCGCCTTCAATAATGCCGGGGATATCCGCCACGGACAGACGCGCGAACTCGCCCGGATACTCCAGGATACCGATAATCGGCGAAAGTGTGGTAAAGGGATAAGGTGCGATCTTCGGTCTGGCGTTGGACAGTGATGTCAGCAAGGTGCTCTTGCCGGCATTCGGGTAACCCACCAGACCAATGTCTGCGATAGACTTCAGCTCAAGCTGAAACTGGCCCGCCTCGCCCTTTACACCATCCTCATACCGGCGCGGGGCCTGGTTGGTGCTGGACTTAAAGTGCATATTGCCGCGCCCGCCAATGCCACCTTTGCAAAGGATATAGCTTTGGCCATCCTGCGTAAGATCAGCCACCACGCGAGGCTGTAGCTGGCCGCTTGCAACTGCTTCAGTCGAAATCAGATCCTGCTCGTGAGCGCCTTCCGGATTACCCACGCTGGTGCTGTCGCCGCTGATGAGCACGCTTACCACCGTACCGGGCGGCACAGGTATGATGCAGTCATCGGCCCCGCGTCCATACATTTGTTTGCCCATACCATTCTGGCCATTGGCGGCGAACTGGTGCGGATGATACTTGAGCGGCTCCAGATTGTTGACCTCCGAATCCACTTTTAGGATCACATCGCCACCCTTGCCTCCATTACCGCCATCCGGACCGCCATCAGGGCGGTTTTTCTCACGAAGAAACGACATGCCACCACGTCCGCCGTTCCCGGCGCGGGCAAATATACGAACACAATCGACGAACATAGCGGGTCAAAGTAGCACAACTCGCGCGATTTGGCACGAGATTCTGCACGACATTATAAGAACGTTCCGGAATACAATGCGGTCAATGGCATCATTGGCGCTTTCCCCATCCATGCGGAGTGTTTTTACCACTGGCCTTCTGAAGAATTATGCTTGGCAGCAGCTGCACGCGGCAACTCTGCAGTCTTCAGTCTGCTTACTCGCTGCGGAGGATTCTGAATTTGCGGCTGAATGTATTGATGGAGTCGATGCCCGGGTTAGCGGCCTTGATCTGCTGCATGTAAGTGGCGATGGGCGCCTCGAAATTCGTGGCGCTTGTAGTGGGCGCTGTGGGAAGGGATTTGATGCGCACAACTTGCCGGGGAGCCACGCATACCAGGCTTACTTCAACAAAGCTCGGCAGAACACTGTAGTTGGTGGGGTACGTCACCTTGTTGGTGGTGTTCTTGCTGTCCAGAAACGTACTGGCGGCCTGGCGACTGTCGAACGTATTGGCGGTAAGAGGGGTTCCGGTGCGATCCAGCAGCCGAACCCACATTCCCAGAACACCATCGGCCACCCAGCCTTTCTGCGCGGCGAGATTGTCGGCATCCGCAGTGGCCGGCGCGAAATTGGCAAAGACCGTGCTGCTGGCCCAGGCCGTGGGGTTGCTGTAAATGATATACTCACTATTGGCGGCTCCGCTGCTGGTTTGCGCTTCAATGAAGGCGCGGCGAAGCTGCAGACGCGTTTTGGCAGGGGTAGCCGTTTGCAGATCGCGCAGCACGAAATAGCCAATGATGGCCATGTTGCCACGCCCGTCATTGCGCGCCACCGGTGCCTGCCAGAAAAGGCTGTCGGGGTTAGACATATTCGCAGGGGCGCCGCTGGGGTTCAGAAGAAGCTGCAGCGAGTTTGTGCTGGTGCGGTTCCACGGCAACGCGGCTTTGGAAATATCCCGGCCGATAAGGTCCAGGCTTTCGCGCGCAACCCGCGTAACGTCAATCTGCTCGGTAGCGCGCGAGATGACATTGGTCGTATTGTTGATAACGCTGAACAAAATCCCCAGAAGCACCATTAGCAGGGCGCACGCCACCATCAGTTCAATGAGCGTAAATGCGCGAGTGCCACGCAGGGCGCGGAATGTCTGCTTGCGCCGGAGATGGCGCACCGGAGTGGTAATGGGCGCGGTGTGCACAGTAGAATAAAAGATAGAGGCGGCCGGCTTCAATCACACTCGGAATAAGCAAGCGACAGTCAGGCGGCTATTCGTAAAGATTAGTGGAGAGGCCCGAGCCGTAGAGGGTGCGCCCGACGGTGCGCATGTTCGTCATCGGATACTGCGGCGCCGGGTAAGAAAAACTGACCGTCCAAAGGTAATGGAACGTGGAATTGGTTGCGCCCGTGATGTTTCCAGCAGTGCTGGGTGGGACGCGCGTTACGCGGGCCCGGTACATCACCACGTTGGCCACAGCGTTCGTCAGTCGATTGCCGGCGCCGTCAAAGTAATAGAGGTTCGTACTGTTCCATGTTGCATTGGCCAGCGTGGCGACAGGCAGCATACGCAATTCCGTATCCACGCTCCGCAAAGCAGCTGCCAGAGCGCTGTCCCGAGCGCTTTCCCGGCTGGATCCCAGACCGACCCCCAGAAGATAGATCACGCTGACCAGACAAAAACTGAATACGCCCAGCGCCATCACCACCTCCACCAGAGAGAACGCCAGCCGCTGCGTACGTCGCATGGTTGATCTCAGATAAATCATACAGGAACAAGGAGATAGAAAGGCGCCGACAACCAGTCAAAAGAGTAATATTCTGATTGGTAAGATAATTCTAGCAAAAGCCCCGACAGAAGAAAAGATGCGAAACCCATAAATGCTGCCGAAACTTTTTTTGACAGATTTTCAGACACACCTCACGCGTACAACAAAGGAAGAAATCCGTCTTCCCGAGAAAATTCAGCTTCCCGTCCGGCGTCACGATGACGCCGGCTGGTTAGTTGGCAATTACTTTGGCGCGGCCGGAATCTGTCTGAACGACCAGCGTGAAGTCGGGCGTCGTGCTCACTTTGCCGCGATTGCGGATGGTGACTGCCGGGCCGGATGTCGGAGCGCTCACGCTGCCATCAGGGAAGAATACGATGTAGCTGTACTTCGTTACCGTGTTGTTATTCATCAGCACAGGCAGCGGGCCGGAGAGAGGGGTATCCGTGCCGGTCTGGTTAAAGAAGCTGGGCGAACCGCCGCGGACGAAAGACTCCACCAGTACATTGCGGGGCAAATGATTCCACATGCACTTTGGCTTCCACTGCATGGTGCCTGTCGAATCCGTGCCAGTCGCAGCCAGCAGAATCACCGACTGTGTGCTGCCGGGGATTGCTTCATCCGCTTCGGTAATAACCAGCGCCACCGGCTGTCCGCCGGAGAGGGCGGCCTGCCGGGCCTGAGCCGTCATGCTCGACACCATGTTAAGCCCCAGCGAAATCGAGCGCCCCGTCATTACCGACATCAGCGATGGACCGGAAAGCGACAGCATGACCGATATGACTGCCACTACCGTCATCATTTCAATCAGACTGAAGCCTTTGCTCCGGTGAAAGCGCATCTTTCTGCGACCGCCGCATGCGCCGAGGTGTTGCGCCGCCGCTGCAGTGCTGCAGGTCCGGAAGAAGAGGCTGGGTGCTTTCATGGTAGGGTGGGGAATACCCAATACCTTAAGTCGCCGACCCCAGCTTTTCAATTTATACAGTAACCATACAGGCTAACTCGCAACATCTTTATGGCAGGGATGTTACATATGAATCGCGACGCCAGCCGTGTCATTTCAACTCTTTTCCCATAAGCAGCAGTGTCTCCAGAACTGCATTTCTCATTAAATGCGCTCCTGTATGCTGGTTTCTACACAGGCTTCGGATTCATCGCAATATCCAGGCTGGGCACGAAACGGAGCATGCCACCCACCCCGGCAACTTCAAAAAAGCGCATCAGCGTCGGACGTACATTGCTGACAGTGAGAAGGTTACGGTTATCGGAAGCGGCTACCTGCTTGGCCAGGATGACAAACACGCGCAGGCCTGCGCTGCTGACAAAATTTAGCCCGGAGCAGTCCAGAATTATGCCCTTGCCCACGTCACGCATGCGGCCCTCGACACGTTCGCGAAAATCATTGGCAGTATAATTATCGATCGATCCTGCGAGCGAAAAAATGATCCATCCGTCTTCCTCACGTTCGGCAATATCAAGGCGCATCCGATCTTTGTATCGAATTGTACGGAAAACGCCAACTGCCTATTTTGCAAGTTATAGCATTGCGAGTCTCCGTAACTTCAAATGAGGCAGGCGCATGGCCTCCAGGCCATGTCACCAGGATCAGCTTCCTGCTTCCGGTTCTTCAGTATCGAGCAGCAGGAATATTGTGTCATCGACCACTTCGGTGGGAAAAGTCTCTACTTCGGGACCGCGGAAGGACGTGCATCTGCCTGTAATGAGGCTAAAGCTCCACATATGTAAGGGACATACGATGTCCTCACCCGCGATGTGACCATTATGCAGCGGCGCGCCGGCGTGCGGACACCTATTATCAATGGCGTGAATGCCGCCGCCGGCAGTGCGAAATACGCCGATTTCCCAGCCAGGCTCCACCACTACCCGGCGTCCAGTTCCGGTGGGAAGCTCGTTCAGTGTGCATACTTTAATCTTTGTCATACAGAGGAGCGGCTGATCATATTAAGCTCTCAATATTTCTTTACTCGGAAGCATCTGTTTCCCACACTAGCAGGTGATGGGAATGGGGGCGAGCCATTCTCGCGAAATCCGCATGGGCGGCGTTGCTTGCGGCGTGGATTTCTGCCAGAATGTATCGTGCTTCTGCCGAACTTGAGATTTTTTGGGGAACTTTTGATATTGTGCCGATTGTGAATGAACCACTGCGCATAGGAGTAACCGGTCTGGGCCGGGCAGGCTGGGATTTCCACTGCAAAACTCTGGCCACGCACCCGGACTTTAAGCTCGTGGCCGTGGCGGATAGCGAGGAGAGCCGCCGCTGGGAGGCAAGCATGGCGCTGGGATGCGAAGGTTATCCCTCCCACGACATCATGATTCAGGAAGCGCAGCTGGACGCCGTCGTGGTGGCCTCACCGACTCATCTGCACCGCGCCATGGCTGTGCGGGCGCTGGAGGCCGGTCTGCATGTGATGGTGGAGAAACCAATGGCGCCGGACGCCACTGAAGCACGCGCCATTGTGGCTGCGGCCGAAGCCGCAGACCGGGTGGTAACGGTGCATCAGGCGCACCGGCTGGCGGCGTATTTTCAGCAGGCCCGCCATATTGTCAGCAGCGGCCAGCTTGGAGTGATTTATCACGCCCGGCGAGGTTGGTACGACTACGCGCGGCGCGATGACTGGCAGGCCATGCGTCAGTACGGCGGCGGCATGCTGCTGAACTATGGCGCGCATTTCCTGGATCAGCTCCTGGCCATCACGGGCGGCCCGGTCAACCGCGTTTTTTGCCAGCTACGCCGTGTGGCCGGTCTGGGCGACGCGGAGGATGTAGTGAAGGTGGTGTATGAAACCGAAGCCGGCAGCACCGGCGAGGTGGATATTAATTTTGCCAGCGCACTGAATCCCTACGAGCTGGAACTGTTTGGCACCCACGGAACGCTGAGCCTGCGCGACGGTATCTTTACGGTGCGCTGGTTTGAGCAGGGCGACCTTCCCCCCAAGGAACTGAATCCTTCGCTGGCGAGCCCCGGCCGCCTCTATCCATCCGAAGATATTCCTTTCAAGACGCAGCAGATCCCGGTGAATATGAAACAGGGCAAGGACGTGTTTGAAGACTTCGCCCGGGCCATCCGCACGGACGGCGTGCCGTACATTACCTCCGCACAAACGCTGCGCGTGATGGATCTGATTGACCGCTGCCGCTTCGATGCCGGAGAGATTCTTCGAACGTGATCCGTATTTGCTGCCGTTGCCTGTAAGAGTTAGTTTGTGTAAAAGCGACCCAGGATTTATATCAAATAACTCAGCGAATTGGTCTAATATATCCAGTATGAGGAAAGCCGTGTTGAATCGTATCCAGACTCAGATGCTGAAGCTGACTGTATTGAGCCTGACAGCGACTGCGCAGCTTTCGCTGATTCCTGTGACGGCAGCCCGAGCCGCGGATTCCAAAGTTGTGAATGTGGTGTTGCTACAGCCGGAGTCTTCTCTGTTTGAGAAAGATCCCGATGTAAAGGCAGTCTCGGCCTACATTACGCGGGTGAAGGAAGAGTTCGCCCGGACTATTCTGACGGAAAACCTGGAGAAGACTTCAGGCTTCGTTATCTGCGCGGTACGAACAGGGAAGAAATCCAACGCGTGGCTGGACTTTAAGCCTGAACTTCCCCCGAAGGTCGCGAACGCCCTGCTGACACGCCTGAAGACTATCCCGCCCTATGCCATCAAGAAGGGAACGATGGTGTTTGCGGTTTCGTTCACGGTGAACGGAGCTGCGCCGCGCTCCGGAGTTCCATCGCCGAAGGAGTGGTCCGAAGCGACCACTGGAACCACAGTGCCCGTGGAAGTTGAAGATCTCGTCTCCAGAGTCTGGCCGTAAGACCTCTGCAAATTGGTCTTAACCATTTCCCGGCAGTAATTGGTCTGACTCTCGCCAGGGTGGATAGCAAAACGCCTCTGGCGATTTGGGAAAACGATTTACCGCCCGCGGGATTCCAGACCCAGCGAGACTAATAACCTGGGTCTGGAATGAGCCGCCGTGCGGCATGAGGGGCTAGATGAAGTCGTTCAGGATCATTTCCAGCAGCTCCTGGCGGCCGGAGATGTTCGTGAGGCTGTCGCCGTGAGCCAGAGCGTGGGCTTCCAGGTCGGCAAGGGAGACTTCACCTTTCTCGATTCTGGCGCCGATGCCGCTGTCCCAGGAGCTGTAGCGCTTTTTGATGAACTCCGCGATACGGCCATCCTCGCGGATCGCAACGGCTGCTTTCAGGCCGCGCGCAAAGGCGTCCATGCTGCCAATGTGGGCGTAGAACAGATCGATCGGCTCGAAGCTTTCGCGGCGAACCTTTGCATCAAAGTTCAGACCGCCGGTTGTGAATCCGCCCATCTTCAGCACGCCCTGCATCATCGCGGTCGTCAGGTAGATGTCGGTGGGGAACTGATCCGTGTCCCAGCCCAGCAGCGCGTCGCCCACGTTGGCGTCCAGGGAACCCAGCGCGTCGGCGGCTACGGCCACTTCTATTTCGTGCGCCATGGTATGGCCGGCAAGCGTGGCATGGTTCGTCTCGAGATTAAGCTTGAAGTGATCCTTCAGACCAAATTCGCGCAGGAAGTTGAGGCACGCGGCGCTGTCGCTGTCGTACTGGTGCTTGGTGGGTTCCTTCGGCTTGGGCTCGATATAGAACTGGCCGGTGAAGCCGATCTTCTTCTTATAATCTACGGCCAGATGCAGGAACTTCGCCAGATGCTCCAGCTCGCGCTTGATATCCGTGTTGATGATCGTGCTGTAGCCTTCGCGGCCACCCCAGAACGTGTAACCTTCGCCGCCCAGCTCGTGCGTAACATCCATGGCCTTCTTCACCTGCGCGGCGCCATAGGCGAATACCTCGGCATTGGGGCTGGTGGCCGCGCCATGCAGGTAGCGCGGGTGAACGAACAGACACGCGGTGCCCCACAGCAGCTTGATGCCGGTGCGCTGCTGCTCTTCCTTCAGCACGGCGGCGACGGCGTCCAGGTTGGCGTTGCTTTCCTTCAGCGTGGCGCCTTCGGGGGCGACATCGCGATCATGAAACGCGTAGTAGGGGGCGCCCAGCTTCTCTATAAACTCAAACGAGGCGCGGGCTCGGGTCTTCGCATTCTCAATGGAGTTGGTGCCGTCATCCCACGGGCGGATGGCGGTGCCCATGCCAAATGGGTCGGAGAGCGTGTTGCGGAATGTGTGCCAGTAGACAACGGAGAAGCGCAGGTGATCGCGCATCGTCTTGCCGTCGATGATTTCGTCCGGGTTGTAGTGCTTGAACGCGAGGGGGTTCTTGCTCTTGGGACCTTCGTAGGCGATCTTGGGGATATCAGGGAAAAATGCGGAAGCCATATGGTGGGATTTAGCTATCTGTAATAGCGCAGATGATGAACTATGGCAATGGTGATGCAAATGCAACCTGGCGAAACAGTGCTTATACACTTAACCAAGTGCCTGGGACTGATGCAGCGTTGGACAGTTCAGTTGATCGGGAAAAGAAGAAATAGCGCCGGCCAAACACCCAGGGCATCATGTCCTGAATACGGCATAAAGACCGCGCTATTGAGAAAAACGTTTTACCAACCGAAAAACGAGACCGTCAAGGGTATTATGGGCCTTTTTGGAGCGGGTAACAAATGGAAACGTTGCTGGTTAACCTTCAGGACCCGGCAGACAACTTCTCCACTTACGTGCCCAGTAAAAGGCCCGCAGCGATAGAAGCCGACACCTCATAGATACGCTCTGCCAGGTGTCTCTTCGTCACCCTGCCGCCACGCATCAGAGAGTGGATCTTTGCAACGCGTGGCGTCAGATCTTCCAGCTTAACGATCCACTCTTCGACAAACTCTGTGATCACGTGCCAGCTCAGCCCCACCGGAATGCTGTATAAGGCTACAATCTGTCGCGAAACTGCTCTGGCGTCAGCTCCAGCGCAGAGTGGGCGTGCCGTCGATGCGTTTGGAGTGGTCGACAGGGTCGCCGACCTTGACGGTACCCGGGGCGATCTGGAAGGCCC
>JBGGNE010000106.1:0-2839 GCA_041287705.1 Methylacidiphilales bacterium
CTTTCCGGATAGGAGCGACGGCATTCCGCGCAGTAGGCCTGCCCGGGAATCTGCGGATTCAGGGTTACCAGTCCGCTGCCCTGAGTTCCCGAGACGCCGGTGCGAATATTGGGGTCAGGGTAGTACGTGCCGCTGGCTGCCGCGGGCGCGGGATCCACGGGTTTGTAGGGATCCGCTGCCGCTGCCGCAGGGGAGGAGACAGTTGCAAGCGGGCTGGATACGGATGCGGGCGTAGTCGTGCTGGTTTTGAACGGATCGACCGGCGTTACAGACTTCATTCCACCCGCGGGAGCTACCTCCTTATAGGCTTTCCAGTCCGTCATGTTCTCATTCCAGACGGCGGTGTCAGGCGTGATGGTGCCATCCGCGACCAGCCTCTGAAACTCATCGTCGGAAACAGGACCCAGTGATTTGCCAAGTAAGGAATAGTACCACATAGCGGCCCTTGTATAGAGTCAGAAAGGCAGAGTTACGTAAAGCGTTTTTTATAAGCGGATTGAAATACATGCAGGGTGCCGTGTGTCAGATCAAATCATACTATTGCAATGGAAGCGTTAAGGCTTGTCGCGACTGGTTATCACTTTGCTGCGTACCTGCCGGGGAGGTTGTCTGGGTTGAATCCTCAGATGTTGTATTTGTCGTGCCGACTTCTCCTGCGCCGATGCCGCCGATCATTGCGGAAAGATCCATAAGAAGAAGCAATGCTACGGTGGCACCAGCAATCACCGGTGTTGCGATGGCTACCCATAAGGCCGCAAAAAATGTCTGAACCGTTTGGGTATAAAGCCCATACATGGGCAGCGCCAGACCGGCGCTCAGCCACAGCCATACGCCGCCCGCGACCACGTAGGGCCGCCACATTCCCCACGGCGAGTCATCCAGAGAAAGGGCGCGGAAGCGTTCTGCCGGAGCCATCGCAGCCAGCGGTTTGCCGTCGGAACCAGCCGATTCCCCGGTGGCGGACTGCATATAAGCCCAGGCACCCAGCATAAGGGCCAAGATGCCAACAATACTACCGGCTATTGCATACCAAAGCATAAGAGAAAGTGGATAATCCGGCCTGAGGCAGGATTACGCAATGAAATTACATTTCAAGTAAGCAGGATCGGCGTCACGGAACAACGAAATGTTTCAATTGCACATTAAGATTCGTCCTCACGCAAAGATGCTGCTATATTGTGCTGACTTATTGCCGTACCTGGAGTAAGACCTTTCCTCAGCATTTGCGTGTGGGTTCAAGTCCCATAACCCCACGCGCAGATGAGCAGTGGTCTGAGAAAAGAGAGCGCTGCCGGCATTTAACGAAACAGCCTCTCTTCGCAAAGCGAATCCTTCCATGATGATGAAGAAGAAGCCATATCCCACGAGCACCTCCTCGCTGCGTATACTGCAGGCGTCAGCCTCCGGGGTGCGCTGTTTCTGTTTGCTCGGTGCCGTTGTGCTGACATCTGGACCGGGTTCAGGATTTACTTCGCTCGCGCATGCGCAGGAACGCAAAGATAAGGAGACGGCACCGGGCGTATGGCCGCAGGTCCCCCAGTCTCCCATGACTCGTCCGCATCCCGTCGCGGACCCTGGCTCGGCGCCTGCCGCAATTCCCGTCGATGGCGATGTATCCAAACCTGCACCTGCTGGTGACGCCGGCAGCGCTGCTGTGCCTGCCGAACCGGTGGCTCCCTTTTCGCCCAACGGCTCGATCCAGGTCACCCGCCCGGCAGATGCTCAGTTTGAGCGGGCCATGATGCTTCTGAACAATAAGAACTGGGCAGCGGCCATCAACGAGTTCAACAACTTTATCCGTGGCTACCCCAGGCACGGTAAACGTGAGGAAGCGCTCTATCGTATCGCTGAGGCATACCGCGAAATCAATCGCCCGGCCGATGCGATGCTCGCCTTTGAGTATCTGATTCAGACATTTCCGAACAGTGTCTTTACTCCCGCGGCTCAGCTTCGTCTGGGCCACATGTATTACCTCAAAGGTACCTACGACAAAGCGGTGGCATTGCTCACCCCCGCTCTGAAGGGTGATGCTTCTGTTCGCGTGCCTGCGCGCTATTTACTGGGGTTGACTCTGCTGAACATGGGCAAGTACGAGGATGGCCGTGTAGTTTTGCTTGAACTCATTAACGCAACGCCGCCGTCTGATTACGCTGCACATGCTGCCCAGGCCCTGGCTGAGCGCAGTGAAAAGGACGGCAAGATGGAGCAGGCTCTCATTTACTGGCGCCGCACGCTGAAGCTCTCCGATAACAAAGTGTTGCAGGCCACGTGCACCGCTCGTGGCGGCTGGGTAGCGATTAACCTCGCTAACTTTAAGGACGCTGAAACGCTCTTCCGCACTTGTCTGGAACTCGATCCCGGTACGGATTGGGTGAAGGTCGCGAATTCCGGCCTGCTTCGTGTTTACTCCAAGACAAAGCGGTACGCCGACCTGCTGGAACTGGCGGATCCTTCCAAGGAAAACTTTGCTGATAAATTCCTGCCAAGCAGCCTGGCGGAGCTTCTCTTCAATCTCGGCAACGCCTCCTACAACCTGCAGAAGTACGCATCTGCTGTTGTCTTTTACGATCGCTACCTTCAGGAGTTTCCCAAGCAGGAAGGCGCTCAGGCCGCCGCGTATCAACGGCTGATGTCGCACCGGGAGCTAGAGCCAGACTCCCTTCCGACCCGTGGTGCAGAGTTTCTGGAAGGATGGCCTGACAGTCCGCTGGTTCCTACGGTGCAAATGCTTCTGGCCGATTATTTTAACAGAAAGAATGAGTACGAGAAAGCGCTGCCGTACTGGGAAAAGCTCGCGGAGAAGATTCCCGCCGATCTGCAGAAGAACGCAGAATCCATC
>JBGGNE010000107.1:0-5458 GCA_041287705.1 Methylacidiphilales bacterium
CCAGAAGACCACGCGATTTCCGCGGCTCAAAAACGCCACCACCCCCTGGCTGAAAAAGATGGTCTGGAATTTTTCCCAGGCTGTAAAGGCTTTAGGCAGCCTGACATGCTCCGGATCCGGCTTCGGCGAGATCCTGCGCTCAACGTCGAAACGCATGATATGGATCGTCAGGATCTCAATCGCCTTGTTAAGCGTCCTTTTGAAGTCCTCCTGCCCTTCTTCGTCCGGAAGGCCCTCCAACATTTCTATGGCGATATCCCGCTCCTTCATCGCTTCCTTCATGCGTTCCGTTGGGGGGAGCGGCTCCAGTGTACCGTCCCCCAGCTTTTTGATAAGCAGATCAATTTCACGCCTGCCGACCGCTTCGAGTGCCTCACCGCATCGAATCAGGCTTTTGCGATAGCTGAAAATGCCCAGCCCCACGATGAAAACAAGGGCGGCAAAAATGCTCCAGCCCGGCGCCCATGCAATCCACGTCTCATACAGATCACGCAGCCGTTCCAGGTGGACGGAGACCACTGCAACAGAATCGCCGCCCAGCATCCTCGCATAGATGACCAGCGCCATCACGAGACCCAAGGAGCATACGGCAACCAGGGCCACCGACGAGGCAAGGCTTGCCAATGCAAGCTGCGCCGCAATCCCCGGGGCGCAATCGAAATCACTCTCCTCTAATTTCTTCCGCAACCATTTGACGACGACAAAGCGCAGGAGCAAAAACACGGCGAACGCCACAAACCAGGCTAATCGGATGTCCATAAGTCAGGGTGGTGAATTGAGGTTGAATAATCAGATAAACCGCCATTGCAGTGCACCGGATCTTGTCATTGGAGCCGGGATGGCCGACCGCTCTGCTAGCCTGCCCGAATATCCGTGTTCTTGTAGATGAGGGCCCAGCCGGCGGATTCATCCACAATGATACCGGCGGTCGCGGCAACCTCGGTGGCGAGGCTCCAGCGGGCCTCGACGGAATCCGGATTGTCGAGGCGAAGCCGGTCGAGCACTTTGCGGCGTTCTGCCAGCAGCAAGAGCATACTTTCAGAGCGCTGCCGAAGCCGAACAGCATCGATCTGGGAGAGAAAACCGCCAATAGCGGCAAGCGTGACAGGTCCCAGGACGCACAACCAGAAAAGGACGGCCTGGAAGCTGATCATGGCGACAGCGTTGGCTCCACCAGAGGCAGAGGGCGCCGCACCACCATCATACATCCCCGGATCCACATGCGAGGCCGACGTGTGCTGCTGATGATGATGCGCCTCACCAGCGTGCGCCAATGCGTGCCACACGACTTCTCCCAGGTGGATACAGGCAGCGGCAATGACGGCGATGAACATGCCGGCGGCGATATATTCAAGCCAATGGTAAAGGTTGTCATAGGCTTTGCTATTCTTGACATGATACGCCGTCTGACTGCCGGCCTTCGGCCCGGGCTGAGAGTGGGGCTGGTTCCCAATCCAGTTGGTTTTCAACCAGTCCTTCTGCTCGACGGGCGTTTCAGGAAATCCCGGCGAAACAATCCTCAAAGGAGCCTGACGTACCAGAGCCCGGAAGAACCAAATCGTCCAGATGCGGCGGGGATCATGCGGCACCTGATCTTCGGCGTCCGGATCCATTTTACCCCAGAGATGGGGAGGGAGCTTGGGCAGGGGCGTATGCCCGCCGAGGGGCCCAATATACTTCATGCACCTCACGGATTCCGCCAGAATGCGTGTATCGGTATAAACCTCGTGCCAGTCTTCCACACCTGACGTGCAGGCGAGCGCCAGCATCGCCAGGATGAACAGCACTTCGGTGGCAGAAATCAGAATGAGCCATGCGGCACCCACGCCGGCAGCGGCAAAGTGACTTCCCATCACGGCAAAGATAACAGCCAAAGCCGCAAGGACATAGGAAGCAAGAACCCCGCCGCGGTGCGCATCGCCATAGGCGCCGGAAACATCGGACGCCCAGTTCTTCACCTGGCCGTAGTGGTAGTCACAGGTACCTGCCTCTCCCGTGCGTGGCCCGGGATTCTTATGGCGCTTGCCGGAATTCAGCCCTATCAAATACTGCAACCCATGCCATAGCCATGCGGGCCACGGGGCCGAAATTGGGCGGGAATCGAGGAAGCAGGTATAGGCGATGCGAGGATCGTACGCCGTGGCAGGGGCACGATGATCCGCTTTGTGATGTCCATGGGACGATGCCGACTCCGGGAAGGACAAGATGCGGTGAAGGCAGTCTTTGATGTTCTCCTGCCAGGTCTTGGCGGAGACCTCGTCGGAAAGAAGATCGCTTGGACGCCGCAGTAGCCGGGTCTCGATCACCGGCACGCCGGGCGAGGCGACAGGGCCTTGTCTTAGCCTGATGGCCAGCACGGGGATGCGTTCGCGCAATGCCAAATCGACACTTTCGCTCGTGCCGCCGGCCTTGCCCTCCGTATCGGGATCCCACACCGCGATCAGCAAGTCGCTGTGATGCCGCAACACCTCGGACTGCGCACGATACCCGTAGGCGCGCCGGCGAACAATGCCCGCCTTCATTTGGGCCTCATCACGAGCCAAAACCCCGGTGCCTGTAAAAAGGCTCTCCGGGGACTTGGCCGGAATAGTGCCAATAACGAACGCGTTGTCGTCTTTTTTCGCCGTCTTTCCTTCCTCAACAACGATGACAGGGATGTGTTCCCAGTCCACAAGGTCGTGTTGCCCCGCCCTTTTCTTGGGCGTATTCCAGTCCTTCACAATCTCGGAAAACATCAGGTCGGCTCCGTCGGCCAGGCCGCCCAGGATGCTGATCAGCGGTTTGTCCTGGCTATAGACGGGCGCCGGTTTACCTGCCAGTTCCGCGCGGCGCCAGCAATCGTGCGAGCCTCTGAAGAACCATCCCAGCGCACGCCGCCCGCGGTACAGCCATCCGCTCGGCACAGGGGCAAAATGCTTGCCTGCTTCCCTGCAATAGATGTCATCGGTTTCCTGAGCCAGAACACACAGAACCTCGGCAATCTGTTGTTTCAGCGCAGCTGAGATAGCAACGGGATCCCCCTCAATCTGATTTTTGATCCCGAAACGCTGATTACCTAGTGCACCTACCCGAAGTACCAGCTTGGGATAAGGAATTCTGTTGGGGTTACAAGAGGTTGTGGATAGCATGAGTGGTCGGTCTCAAAATGAAGTTATGCGGCCGGCATCTTTACTGCGTTGCAAAAAATCGACATGTGCACTCTAAAAGAGAGTACCATCTATGGTAAAACGCATCAAACCATGATCCTAACAGATATGTACCGCATCTAGGAATGGTGTGCACCTAAAAAAATCTAAGCATTCCGTAATACGTGATGTCATTCCACAAGGCTCGGCATCACCATCTCTCCGT
This sequence comes from Methylacidiphilales bacterium, assembly GCA_041287705.1. Taxonomy (GTDB): domain Bacteria; phylum Verrucomicrobiota; class Verrucomicrobiia; order Methylacidiphilales; family UBA1321; genus LW23. The sequence continues at coordinate 3,352 of JBGGNE010000107.1, forward strand.
ATTATCAACACTTGGGCGAAGGCGCTCGCCTCCATCAACCATCCCGAAGAAGCTGAAGAAACTCTATCAACGGACTATTGAGGGATTCAGGAAGAGTGTTAAGGGCTGGATCACTCGCTCTACCGCGTGGCAAAGGCAAATGAAGCAGATTTTAGCGGTCAGAAGAGGGACACGCCGTTGCATTTGCTGATACGCCATTGTCGGTCGCGGCTAATCGTGTAGGAGCACCTGCGACTCCCTTAGCTGTGCAAAATGCGTTAAAAGCACTATTGGAGGGTGCAACAACGCTCTATCTCTATCGCTGAACTAAGCAAAAGGGTTCGCTTGATTCGCCTTAATCGCACCCTAATTATGATGCTCAAACGGCTAATTTATATCTGTTAAACCCGTAATATCACTCTTTCAAATGGGTCTCCACCCGGGCCAGACAGCTCATTGAGGTCGCCAGCTCTCCTTTGGCTTTCTCATTACGCTCGTTTCTTGCACAGAGGAGCCGGCATATTTCCAAGTTTCTCAGATAATACCCGCGTGCCTCTTCCCATTCTTCCTTTCCTTCGCAAACTCTCCCGAGACTATTTAAAGCGATATTCATGTCCCTTATGAACTCAAGGTTTTCTGAATCCTTATCAACCAGTTCATTGGTAAGGTCAAACGATTCCCTAAAATAAACAAAGGCTTTGTCCCACTTTTGCTGGTCTTCCCAGTCTTTACCCACGTCATTGAGTGCGATAGCCACGTCACGCTTAATTTGCACACTATCCGGGTCTTGGTTTGCGAGGGCTCGCTGTAGTTCAGCTGCTTCTTTGAAGCGTGTGTGTGCCTCTGGTCGCATTCCTTCACCTGTTAATGCCCTTGCCAGGTTTATAAGAGCAATGCTTCGATCACGCGGTGCAACAGCGAGTTCCAAGGCTTCTTCATGGCACTCGCGCGCTCGTTTCCAGTTTTGCCCGGCCGCATAAATCCGCCCAACACTGTTAAGAGATGTACACAGACAAATTTTCGCCTTAACGTTTTCGGGTTCACGGTGAGCAACGTCCTTATCTATACGCAACGCCCTATCGTAGAATTTGCCAGCTCTATCCAGAATTCCGCGTGTCTCCCAAATCTTGCCCAAGCTGATATACGCTACACTTAGGTCAAGCTTCGCCAGCATGTTGTCACGGTCTTTCCTTGCAAACCTGCAACATAACTTCGCAGACTCGCGAAAGTAGAACTCAGCCTCATCCAGTTCTGCTCGGTCAAAATAAGCCTGACCCAAAGCATGTGATACATCGCGCAACCGTGCTTCCCAATATGGATTTCCAGCTTCATACAAATCCCGGGCCAGTCGAAATGCCTTATGGCCTGCGGGTATAGCCAACTTCGACATACCTGAATCCAGATACGTTTGACAGATAAACTGGTACATCTGACTTCCGAGCCACGGATTCTGGCCGACCCAATCCCGGCAGGAGTCCGTCAGCACAAACTCAAGATGCGGCAGGGTCAGCCGCCGAAGCCGGAGGTCATCTCGCGGCCTGCCATATCCACGTCGGATAAATGCGTCAGCGACTTTCATCGTCTTCACTCGTCGATCCACGGTTTCTTCATCCGAAAGGCGTGCACGCGTGACGATGCCGACAAGACGATGCATCGAGCCTTCCATCTCCACGTTTCCACCGAGATCCGCAGTCTGCAGCATACTGAAACGACGCAAATGGGCAAACGCCTGGGATAGCTGATCGCGGTCCATTTCCAGCAGCGCAGGGGTTTCTTCGGAAGCGAATAGCCCGCGAGGCAGAGCCTCCGGCGAAAAGAAGGAAAGCACCTGCAGCAGGCGACAGGCGTCACAACTTAGCTGATCGAACGTTGTCAACCATGTCGTTGCCACCGTGTGCAAGGTGTCACTTTCCTCTTCCTCACCCTCTCCACCCTCGCTCATGCTGCGATACTCGATCAGAAATTCGTCAGTCCAGCCCAGCGTCTTCAGTTTGTTGTCGGCGAAAAGCCCGCGATAATCGGCGGGAATCATCAGTTGCTGCCCCATGTAGGCGCCAGCCTGCTCCAGTGCGAGGCAAAGGCCGCCCAGTTCCTGTCCCAACAGCTCGGCCTCGTCCCGATCCTCCTC
>JBGGNE010000108.1:0-36038 GCA_041287705.1 Methylacidiphilales bacterium
GAGCTCTTCCCCACGCGCCGCATCGCTTCCATTGATGGCATGGATCTGATCTGGGGCCTGGGCTCGTTCCACTGCGTTACTCAGCAGCAGCCGGCGCCCTGATACCCGCGAGGCTGAGGCCCTGCTGTAAGGCGAACTGCGCCATATCTTCGGCGAGGGGCGACGTGGGATACCACGGCTCGCCCTTCCACGCAAACCGCAGACGATGAGCGTGAAGCGCGTGGCGCCGCAAGGGCAGAAACGAATCCATGCGCGGCGTCCATCCGTGGTCAATGTGCTCCAGGTAGAGCAGGGGATCGGGGCCGTAGATTTTGTCGCCTACCAGCGGGTAGCCGGCATTCGCCAAATGGACGCGGATCTGGTGCGGCCGGCCGGTTTCAGGCATGGCACGCAGCAGGGAGTAACCCGGCTTAACGCCAGGGATAATGCACGTCCCTTCTTTCACTGTTGCCAGACACTCAACGAGCGTAAGCGAAGCCTGGCCGCCCTCTGTTTCAGGCAGGATGCCGCGTTTCAGCCAGATGGGATTGTTTTCCGAGATACCAATACGTCCGATAGGTCCCTCAAAAGTGGCGTGCTCCCAAAAAACGCAGCCGTGCACCAGCACGAGATATTCCTTATACAGCTCCCGCGCCATCAGAATCTTGCCTAACGCCGATGACGTTTCGGTGCTTTTGGCCGCAAGCAGCAGGCCGCTGGTTTCGCGGTCCAGACGCTGAACCAGGGACCAGAAATGTCCCGGTCTTTTCTCCTGAAGCCAGCTCAGCAGGGTAGGCTCGCCGGTGGGCTTGGTGGGATGGACCAGCACCTGAGGCGGCTTTTCAATAACGGCAAAGTCCTCGCACTCGGCCAGAATGCGGCATTGATCGACTGGCGGTGCCGGACCGCGCATCCAGGTCAGCGCCGGCGCATCTTCTGCATTCGACATGAGGCGGAAGTTAGGGGTGTTGCAGGTAACGTGTCTGACAGCGCTAGGGCTCCCAGCGATAGCCGACGCCGTGGACGGTCAGCAGGTGTCGCGGCTCGGGGACTTCGCCCAGCTTTTTGCGAAGCTGCGCTATGGTTTGATCCAGAGTGCGGGTTGTGCCGTAAAACTCAATGCCCCAGACCTCGTTGAGCATTCGATCGCGGCTGAGCACTTCGCCGGAGTGCTGATGAAAAAGATGGAGCAGCTTCAGTTCTCGCGCGGTCAGGCTCTCTGTGGGCGCTCCGTCGCGACGCACTTCCAGGCGCTTGGGGTCCACCGTCACGGAGCCCATCCTGAACGCTTCATTCGCAGGGTGCTGCGATGAGGATCCACTATGGTTTCCTGTGGATTTCTGGCCGTTGGCCGACGCCGCGGCTGCCAGCGCCGGAGCCGATGCTCTGGAGCGGCGCAGCAGGGCATGGATGCGGGCCAGCAACTCCCTGAGTCCGAACGGTTTCGTGACATAATCGTCCGCGCCTGTCTCCAGGCCGATCACCTTGTCGATTTCCTGCCCCTTTGCCGTCAGCATCAGGATGGGCAGGGGATTCTTCTTTTGCCGAATGGCCTTGCAGACTTCGAACCCGCTCATGCCGGGCAACATCACGTCCAGCAGTAGAAGGTCTGGCGCAAAGGAGCGGACGGCGGCCAATGCTTCATCGCCGCGTTCGCGGACCTGTACCTCAAAGTCTTCGCCTTCAAGTATTTCTACAAGGCCGAAGCGGATGTTCGGGTCATCCTCGACTACAAGGATTTTGGTTTTATCAGGCATGTCGGCGTCATTATAGCGTCCATTGTCAGACTTGGCGCGGCAAATCTGCGCATATATATAACGCCTAGGCTGGACAGAGTGCCCCGGAGAGTTTAAGACCAAAGGCGGCGCGCACTCCTGCGCCCCTTTTTGCGCCTATTACTTTTTTCTTTCTCTTACCAGCTGCTCCCTATGGCCGACCGCAAACGAGGATCCCAACAGCCCTCCCCCCAGGATGGTGACCCGAAATCCAAAGCCGATGGCAGTGCATCCGGTACGCCTGCAGGTAAGCCCGATGCCAAGAGCAAGCCGCGTCCCAAGCCCACGGCATCGGCGGGTTCCTCGTCTAAAGGTAAGGCAGGCGGCGATTCTCCGCAGAGCAAGTCCAAGACTTCGCCCCCGCAGGGTAAAGGCACCGCGCCCAAGCTGAATGCTCCCTCCCGCACGCGTGATAAAAAAACGCCATCTTCTACTGCTGGTGATCTTCCCGCGGAGGAAGTGACTTCAGATCTCCCTCCCGTTGATCCTGTGAAAATGCCTTTACCCCAACATGTTACCCCCAGCGATGCTACCGATGTACCTGATAAGGTGGAAGCAACCGAGGATCTGACTGAATCTGAAGAAGATCTGGCAGATTCCGGCGAGTCTGATATGGATTACACCTCTGCCGAGGACGATCTGGCTCTGGAAGATGACTCGGACACGGTTTCTGAAGCTGCCGCGCCCGAAGCTGCGCCGGCCGTAGAGAAAGCGCTCGACCCGCTGGAAGCTCTTGATCTGGTGGGCAGTGAGATCGAAGCTCACATCCCCGATGAGCTGCCTGAGGAAACCCCTGCGCCTGCCGTCGAAGCCGAAGCTCAGGAACTGGCGGATGCTGTCGAAGCCAAGCTGGAAGCGGAGGAAGATTCATCGCTGAAGAGCCTGAACGTTGCCCCGCCACTGGCGGATGAATCCACTCCGGACGTTGCTACGGATCTGGCCGAAGTTCCCATCGCAGAAACCCCTGTGGTGAAAGAATACAAGGCCCCCGGTGAAGAAGGGGAGGCTCAGGATCTGGCCGATGCTGTGCAGGCCAAGCTGGCTGCGGAGGAAGACGCTTCTCTGAAGAGCCTCAACGTGGGGTCGCCTCTGGAGTCCCATGACAAGATTGCCGAGGGGATCAAGGTTTTGTACAAATCCGAAGAAGCCTGGCTGAAATCCGAACCTGCCGCGCCAGAGCCCATTACTACTGAGCCTTCCGTAACTTCCGAAGCTCCCTCTGCATCCGCAGAGCCTGAAATCAGCTCTCCGGATATGGATGTGGATGTCTCCGGCGATACCGGCGGCAGCAGTACCGAAAGCGCTCCTTCTGCCACGCCCGAGCCTGCGCCAGAAGTCGCGCCCGCCTCTGAGCCTGAAATCGCCCCGCCCGTTACGGAACCCTCTTCGCCGGAGCCCGACGCATTGCCGGAATCCGAGCCCGCAGCGCCCGAAACCGCCCCGGAGACCCAGGAGCCAGCGCAGGAACCCGACGCGCCCAAACTTCCTGAGGTTATCCCGCCCGCTACGGAGCCCGAAGCCGTGCCGTCGCCTGAACACGAGCCGCTACCGGAAGTAGCTCCGCCTTCGCCGGATCCCGAGCCCGAAATTGCTCCCGCCGCGCCCGTGCCCGAAGAGCCGAAGCCGGAAGCGCCGCCGGAGGTTGCCCCTCCCGTTAAAGAGCCCGAAATCACCCCGGCTGCACCGACGCCGGAAACGCCCGCCCCTTCCCCGGATCCGGCTCCCGCGCCGTCTCCTGAGCCGGAAGTTGCGCCAAAGCCTGTGCCTCAGCCGGATCCCGTAAAGCCGACGCCTCCGCCGATTCCCCCTCAGTCCGTACCAGACCCCAAGACGTCTGCTTCGGCCTCCGCATCCGCGTCGTCATCTAAAAAGAAGACGACCGAGGAGAAGCATGAGGAAATCGTGTTTGAGGTGATGGACGGCCCCCGTAAGGGCTCGCTGAAGCTGATGTTTGGCTGGGCACTCATGGGCCTGGGCACTACCATTATGGTGGTACCGGCAATGATCGGTCTGCCCATGATTGTGGCCGGCGCGATGTTTGTGGCGCCTAATGATCCACTTTTCGTCCAGCTGATGGAGCGCATGCGTGCACGTCAGGGCAATGGATCGCGTCAGGCCGGTAATCCGGGTGCAGGCTCGACACCCAACACCGGCGCCGCTGGTCCGGATAACTCCGCGCCGAAGGGCCCTCAGACCAATGGCGTCAAGAAGACTCAGGCTGATTCCGCCCCCACAGCACCGGGGGTGGCCAGCGCCATTTCTGCCGAGCCTTCCGATTCCCCACTTCCCCGGCCCCTCAAAAAGATGCGGACGCTGTCCAAGTTTGCCGAACGCTTCGCTGCGGATCTTGAACGCCGCTTTCCCAGGGCGGCACCCCGCAATTCGCCGGAGTCGACTCAGACCTCAGCAGGCGCCTCTGCCTGAAAGGGCTGCTTCCAACGAAGCTATTGCGCTGTGCACACGGCTGCTCTGCATGGTAAGAATGGGGCGTGATGCATATTTTGGCCGTTACTTCCCATGAGATGGCAGCTTTTGCCGTGTGCGCCGCGATCTTTGCGCTGTATATAGCGGGCTATTTCTGTTGGCTGATGTACAGAATATACAAGCTCAACCGCCGCGAGCTGACGTGGCTGGATTACTCGCATCTTCTTGGACTGTTCGTGTTCATGTTCCTGCTGAACATGATGAAGCGGGAATATTACGCCGGCCTTCCCCTTCCTCTGGAAGCGAAACAGGTTGAGGAAAAGTCCCATATTCGGCTGGGTCCGGCCAAACTGCTGAACGCCATCAGCTTTAACATAAACGAATTGAAGGGCTATATCGTCAACGTTGAACTCGCAGAGGACAAGGTCAACGAGTTCGCTTCCCTCAACCAGATGAAGCTGGGACAGGAGCAGGATAAGAATGCCGAGATGGACAGTCTGGTATCGTCGCTTTCTTCAGTCACCACCGTCGTTTTTCCGTACGTTACAGAAGACATCAAGAGTCCCAGGTATGTGCCGATTACCTTCGCCAACGGGGAAGGCGCGATGGTGTCTTCGACCGCCAACCCCGCAGTGCGTCGCATTTATCTGAGACTCGCTCTGAGAGAAGCTCCTGCTTCCACATCCTCTGCTGCTGCTACGGCGCCGTAGTTAAATCGCGGTGGTGCGGCACGGGCGAACTGAGGGGGAATGGCGTAGTGCACAGCTTTTCTGCGTCTGCAACCGCATTTTGCAGATGAACTTCGCAACTTGCATGACTTTTTCCGGGCTCTTAAGGATATGGGCTGCGTAAGTCGTTGATTTCGGAGCGGTATCGGATTGGTGCAAGTTGGCACGGTCCCTGCGTATCTATATTTTGTCCACCGATCGGCCTTATAATTACTTTAAAATAAAACCTGAGGTCGGCGGCGGGCACCATCTTCTCTCATCTTTACATAGATCCATTCAAAGTAAAATCTGACACCGTATTCCTTCTGTTCTTTCCTTGCCGGAAGATCTCTCAAAAAGAGCGCCGCCTTCTTAAAAACGGAAGGCGGCGCATTTAACGTCAGCCGGCGATATCCACATCGATGGCTGCGCGGACAGAACAGCTAAATACTTGGTCTTCAATTCAATTTCATTCCAAAGACGCACCCTCAATCTAAAACTTAATCCTAAACCTTAATAAGGAGAAAACATATGTTATGGGCTCTTATTGCAGTATTAATGGTACTCTGGCTGGTAGGTAACGTTATGTCATACACGGCAGGCGGCCTGATTCATCTGCTTCTGGTCATTGCCATTGTAGTCACCATCTTTAACTTTATCTCCGGTCGAAGGGCTATATAAGGTTTCAGAGTTTAACTTAACAAAAAAAGTAACCCAGGGCAGGGCCGGTAAGCGGCCTTCCCTGGGCTTTTCTGCGTCTGTTCGGCCTGATTGAAAATGTGGCCTGACTCTGCGATTGGTCTTATTGCCTTTGCGGCTTTAGATCCGCTTGATATCGGCCCTGGCCATCTCGTATTCGAGGAAGAGGAAGACGTTGGTGTCGATGCATTGCTGCAGGGCTTCCTTTGCGCCAGCCTTGTCGTTCTTGGCCAGCCGCTTCAGGGCCATATAGTAGTAGGCTTCGCACCGCTGATTGACTACGGAGCCGGTTTCGGGAGTAACGTCCGCGATAGCCAGGAGCTCTTTCTCAGTCTTTTCATCTATGAGGAATTCACCTACCGCCCTGGTCCAGCCGGGTGACTTTTTGGCGCCTGGAGTATCCATGTAAGTGGTGAGCGCTTTAGTGGCTTCGACGGCGTTGCCGAGCTTTACCTGCGTGCACCAGATAAAATACTGGGCATAGGAGGCGTTTTCTCCCTCGGAGGCGTAGCTGAAGGCCCGCTGGTAGTCCTTGAGCGCAGCCGTATTGTTGTCCATGCAATATTCTGCCATGCCGCGACCCCGGAAGATTTCGCCATCCTGCGGAGCGAGAGCCAGCGCTTTGTTAAAGTCTTCAATACCCTCCGCGTAGTTTCCCAGGCTGATGGTGACAAAACCGCGCATACCATAGGTGGCGGGATTTTTGGGGTTTAGCGCGATGGATTTATCCAGATCGTCGCGCGCGCCCTGCATGTCGTTTATGTGTTGCCGACACTCGGCGCGTTCGTCGTAGAGTTTTGCGCTGGGCTTGGCGGCGATGGCCTTGTCGTAGTCTTCGATAGCGCCTTTGTAATCCCTGTCTTTTTCGTCCTGCACCAGGAGCCTGGCACGTGCTTTCTCCGTGTAATGGCCGGCCTGATGTTCTGCCCTGACCTGCTTTACAAGAGGGGCGATGTACATGACTGCCGCAATGGTGCCTCCGATGATAAGGAACAGGCCGAGCAGGGCCACGGATATGATGGCAGTTTTCATGTCTGGGACGTACATTCGCGAAGTGAAAAGGGGATAATGTGGCGGACCCTTCTATCATAATGCGGGATCGCCGGAAAGTCACGTGCGAGTGGAGCTACGTTGCGGCCACCAGCGGACATTCCTGCCCTTTCTCCTCTGCTTTGAACGCCCAGATGGATCACACGGTGCCGCTCCTCGTAGCCTGGGCCAGTACGTTCGGCGATCCGAAGAACGAGGCGAAAGGCCACGGTGGAGATAGACGCGCAGGACGAGGGCACCCCGATGCGCCTATGGCAAAGCCAGGAACCGCAGTGATGACGATGAGAAAAAAAGGGATGGGTTCGCCGTCGAGCGCAGCGATCTCTTCATGAAGGTGACGGTCCCGGAGGCACTGACGGCGGTACCGGTGCCTGTGCTGAAGCAGAGAAGTCAGGCGGCGGGCCAGGCGGTGTCCGGGGCGGAGGAGTGGGAGCCGGGCGCGGGGTACCAACCAGAGAAACGGGTATCTGCGGGGGCGGCACCGAGACGGTACGTGCGTTGCTGACAGGGGGCAGCGGCTGAAGCGGCTTGCCTTCGTCCTGAATGACTTTCAGCGCAATGGCTTCACCGCGGCGAACGTCGCGGAAGCTTTGCATGGCGCGGTAGGCCAGGGCGGCCATGTAGATGAACACCGCCAGCAAGGAGAAGACCAGGCAGATGACGCGCGAGCTTTCCATGGCCTGAGGGCTGAGCAGCATCACCCACAGCATGGTAAACGGCGAGAAACAGATAAGCACCTGGCCGATGATCTTGACGTCATTGAACAGGGTGAACGCCACCATGATGAAGCCAAAGAACGGACTGATAATGCTGATGATGACATAGCCGGCAAATACTGCGCGCAGCCGGGGCAGCACTGTCTTCAGCAAAGCGAGAGGGAAGATGAGACTGCCGTAGATCGCCACGGTGAACATGGCGATGATGATCAGCGTATCGTCGTTCAGGAACTTGGTGGAGCCCAGCCATTTGCTGCCTACGGCCAGATGCACGCCTGTGGCGGCCAGCATCAGCAACACTGCGGCAAAATACGTTACCGTGACGTAGATAAACCCGGGCGCCCAGCCAGGGGCCAGCAGACGCGCTGACAGCCAGCCCAGAGTGCCGCGCCGGATGAACGGTACGTACAGGCTGGGGATAGCGGTTTGTTCTTCGCACAGCGCATCCAGAAAGATGATGAGCAGGATGCAAAGCGCCGGTGCCATGACGGCTGGCGGCGGTGCTTCGGTAACAAACGCGGCCACAATGGCGGAGCCAACCAGCACTGCCCAGCCCAACAGTCGCTTGCGCGTAGCGTGATTCTCCGCCAGCGGCGCAATTTGCGTGGCGCTTAGCTCCAGCGCAAGGAAGAGCGATGCCGGGTAATAAAGCACCAGAAAGAGCATGAACAGCCCTGCCTCAATCAGCGAAACGCTGCCGGGCAGAATGTTAAGCGCACCCACTACGAAGGAGAGCGTGAAGAAGAGCCCGATCAGCGAGCCGATCAGCAGCATGGGGCGCAGCCAGCGGCTTTCGATAGGGGAAATGGCAATGCCCAGCGCCGTAAGGAATCCGCAGGAGAGCAGCAGAATAAAGAGCGCCAGAAGCTCGCTCAGTACGTCCGCGCTGAACAGGAAGTAGCGAAGCACCGCGTAGGGCAACACGGAGCACGTAAAGATAACGCCCTGCGATACCAGCGCGACCCATTTTCCGCTGACAATACGCAGCGCGCTGAGTCGCGTGAGAAACACCAGCTCCATGGTACCGGCCCGCAACTCCGAGTGAACAGACCCGAAGCCCGTCAGAGGGATGATAAGCAGCAGCGGCACGGCCAGGATGACCCAGAAGATCGAGCTGCCGAACTCGCCCGCGGTCATACCGATCAGCACGGTAAAGAGCATGGCGGCCTGAATCAGCAGGAAGGCGGAGACGAAAAGCTTGCCGCGCATACCCTGCCGAAGCTCCTTGATAAGCATCGGGCTGAGCCAGTCGCTGGAGTTGCGTTCGCGCCAGCGCCGCTTCCACTCGGTGGCATAGTCTGCCCATGTCCACCGGGGTGGTGGCGCGGAGATCGCACCGGATGTCGCGGATAGTGTCGATTCGGAGCCGGCAACAGTAGCTGGGGATGAATCTGAGGACATGTGGTCGAGTGAAAGGGGAAGGGGCGGAGGGGTGAGGCGCTTGGGAACTCAGGTGGGTGGACGTACCGGACGGCAGAAGGTAGCAGCGTTTGTGCCGTCGTGCTAGCTGCCGCCGCGTTCGCGCTTGAGAATCTGCACGAAGGCGTCCTCCAGGCGCTGTTCTTCGCGATGGAAATCAATGACATCCACCCCATCGTTCAGCATCTTTTTCAGTTGATGGCTGAGTTCCAGCGGATCATTTTGCTCAAAGCGAAGGCGGGCGCCGCGCTTCAGGCTTTCTTTAAGTTCCACGCCGGGATTGTTACGGGCCCAGTGCTCCAGCACCCTGGGATCGCCGTGTACCAGCACGCTTATGACGCAGTTTTCGCTCGTGGTCTGCTTCAGATCCTCGGCCACGCCCTGATGGACAATCGTGCCGCGATCAATAAAGAGCAGGCTGTCGCACATCTCCTCCAGCTCGGACAGAATGTGGCTGGAGATAAAGATCGTCTTGCCGCGCTCGGAAAGCAGCCGCACCACGTTCTTGAATTCCAGGCGCGCTTTGGGATCCAGACCGGCGGCCGGTTCGTCCAGAATCAGGAACTCCGGATCGTTCAGCAGCGTGCGACCCAGGCAGAGGCGCTGAGCCATACCCTTGGAGAGAGCGTTCATCAGGCGATCGGAGATCGGCTTCAGATCGGCGAACTCCATCACTTCCTCCACGCGGGCGCGGCGCTGGGCACCGTAAAGCCAGTAGGCGCGGGCATAGAAGTCCAGGTACTCCTCCACGGTCACGTTGTCGTACACGCCGAAAGCGTCGGGCATCCAGCCCAGGATCTCCTGCACCTTGTGCGGGTAATGGACCACATCATAGCCGGCGACACGGATGGTGCCGCTGCTGGGCAGATCCAGACCGGCCATCATGCGCATGGTCGTGGTTTTGCCGGAGCCGTTGGCGCCGATGAACCCGATAACATGGCCTCGCTGCAGATCGAAGCTGATGCCACGCACGGCCTGAATCGCGCCGAAATATTTCCAGAGGTCGCGGACCTCAACAATCATCTCGCTCATGGGTTAGTTAGTCCTCGTGTTCGAGCCGGCAGTCGCCGTGGAGGCGTCGCTGGATCCGGATGTGGTGATGGATGCGGGTGAAGTGGCTGCGCCAGGGTTTATCGAAGCTGTCAGCGGAGCAGCGCCGGAGACGGAGCCCAGGAAGTAGTGGCCGGTATTGGTCCAGCGAATGCCGGAGAGTGTTTCCATCGGCTGCTCGTGAGATTCCCCTGTGTTGGCATAGAACCAGCCGCGGTTGTTTTCCGTATCCGCGTACATCGCCTTCAGGCGGCGGCCGAACTTATCCTTGGCCGCATTCAGGTAATCCTTAAGCGCCTGCTCCGTGGAGGCTTTGCAGGTCAGTTTCTGACCGCTGCCCAGGTTTTCGCAATTCCAGACCTTGCCGTTGCGATCGCGGAAGTAGACCTGACGCAGTGTCGGGCTTACCTGCGAAAGCAGCACGGGTGCGATGCCGTCGCCCACTTCAGCGGGATTCATCAGCGTAATCTGCTGGCGGGAGTCCTCCATCACCTGCATCCACTGCGCCTGCAGGGCGCGACCGGCAAACCAGGCACCGCTGTACTGCGCCGTGTTCCCCTGGTTGGTGATGTAGAAGCTCTTGTCCATGCTGGACGTGGTGGAGGAGCGGCGCGAGTACGGGTTGCCGTCGTCATCCGTGTTGTTGCCGCTCAGTTTCAGTTGCTGCAGGCTGCCTGTCTGGGGCAGGGTAAAGTTAGGATAAAACAGAACAGCCGTGCGGCTGGCCTGCTCCTGTATCACGATGGATTTGCGATCGTCCGGCAGCAGCAGCGTGGCCACCACACGGTTGCCTATACCGCCGATGCCTTCGCTCAGGAAAATCAGCGCCATCAGGAAGATACTGGCTGCCACGGAAATGAGCGGCGTTGTCCAGAACAGACGGTAGCGCTTGCTGACCGGCGCCAGGTAAAACAGATTGACCGGTCCCACCAGAATAGAGAACGCCAGCACAAACAGCAGGATGAGGCCGCGCGGAATCTCCGGCGCGCTCAGACCTTCCACCGCGCCGAACTTCACTGTAACCGGCACATCCTTCGCAATGGCGCGGTCATCTTCCTCATTATTGCTGCTGCCGTAAGAATTCGTCGTGTTAACCCGCTCCTGTGACCAGTAGCGGGGATCCTGCGCGGGCTGCAGCGCCTTGCGCACTTTATCCGCTGCCAGCGTATCCTTTGCCTCCATGGCCCGGATCGTTCCCGCGCCCCAGGCTCCCGGTGCCGTTCGATTCGCTACGAGCGTGGCCAGTCCTGCGTCGGAAGCTTCCGGCCAGCATATATAGAGGTGGCCACCCTGCATGACCCACTGCTGGAGCGCCTGACGCTGTTCGGGACGCAGCGCCTGCCAGTCCTCGCGCGAGATAAAGACGGCGTAGGCGCCCATGTATGCACGGTAATCCGCCGGCCAGTCCTTCGGTTCCACACTGCTGCCGTCCAGATTGGGCATAGCGGTGGCCAGGAGCTTCCAGCTGTCGGAAACATACTTCTCACTCAACAGCAGAAAGGGGAGTTCCGCGCGGCGGCTGTAGCTGCTGCCGCTGGGTGTGCCTGGGCGACCCTTGTTATCCCAGGGATCGCTGGATTCATCCATGCCGTAGCCGCTCATCTGCACCGAGAGATTGGCGCTGCTGCCATAAATCTGCCCGGCATCGGCGCGGGGAAGCAGCGGGGCCAGCACCAGAAATTCGCCTTCGCGATTACTATCTACAGAAAGCGTCTGAGTGGAGCGCAGGCTGCGCCCATCCTGACCGTGGGTGCCATGCGTGGTCGTGATCTTCCACGTTTGCGTATACTGGCTGCCGTTCTTGATATAGACGCGAATGGGCGCATACCCCATTGGCGGAAGATCCTTATAAAGCTGCTCAACGCGAATGGTGACGCCCGAATCCGGTCGGGCCACCAACCCCATTGGCACGCCCGCAAGGGCATCGGTGGTGGAGTTCAGCAACATGGCAATCCCTGTAACAAGCAGGATTGCCAGACCGGGCAACGCCCGGGACGCAGACCGCAGCAGGAATATCGCGGTAACCGCGAGCGTGTTCATGGATAGGTGATACATGTGGCGGATTTCACTCGGGCATGCATGGCTTTGCGTGTTAGATAGTATTCGTAACACACGACAACCATCACCGGAGCAACTTGCTAATCGCTCCGGCGCCTGATGCATCTCAGCACAGTGCAGCGCGAAAGGGAAGCGCTGGATTGGCGAATTGTTTATTTTGCTGCGCAATATGGTGTATCATCGCCACTGGCGGCATTTTCTTTCATTTTTGAGCGTATTAGAATAAACCAAGAACTACACGCGTGGACACAACAACTTTGCTGCGGGAGCTGTTTGCGGCCAATGCAGCCAGAGAACTGGAGCTGATCTGAAGCGAAGATTCCCGGGCTGGGAAGGATGTCAGGTTACGGTACTGCGGTTCGTCGAATTAGCCACTGCTACTTCTGCGGAAACCACTGGTACAGCATCATATAGACCAGCACGCCCGTGACGGAGACGTACATCCATATCGGCCACGTATAGCGGGCGATGCGGCGGTGCAGTTCGTCGTAGCGATACAGTCCGCGGTAGATCGTCAGCAGAATCATCGGCAGGGCGATGACGGCCAGAATGGTATGCGAGATGAGCAGCGGAAAGTAGATGTAGGCCGGCCAGCCTGGAGTCTCAAAGCGCGTGACGTGGCCCGCCTTGAGAAAGTGATAGGTGAGATAGCAGGCCAGGAACACCGCCGAGCTGATGAAAGCGCTGATCATAAAGCGCTTGTGAACCTCGACGTTGCCCTTGCAGATGAAGTAGAAGCCCAGCGAGAGCAATATCGTGGTCAGCGTGTTCAGGGAAGCGTTGAGCGGCGGGAAAATCGAGATCCAGTCCATAAATCAAATTAAGCGGCTGCCACTATTGACGGAATTTTGCGCTTTGCAACGGAAAGATGAGCAAAAGACGAGGACTGCAGATTTTGGTGAGATGAACTCAATATGTGGTGTTTGTAGTATCGGCTTGATAAATGTGTGTGTAGTGATTATGTTCTGTATCGCCATGCACGCGTCTCTTACAGCTGAAGTGATGGAGATCACGGGTGAGATCTTCCGCCGGCTTTTTACGATAGGCGCATGGGTGATTGGGCTTCCGCTGGCCTTTGGATTCCTGTGCTATGCCGTTGCGGCTCCTTTGGGCGCTTTTCAGGCATGGTACGATTGCGCGAATGACCGTTATATCGTGCGAGTTGATGGCCGCTTCGCAAATGGTCTGGAGTACAAGGCGTTACTGAAACTTCGCCACAACATCACGCTCAGCAACGGCAGCTTTCTGGCCAGTGATGTCTACTGGAGTGCCTACAGCGCTGTTTCGCGTCCCGCCATTATCCGCCATTTCGGGCGCGATATATTTGCGGATTGCCGGAAGGCCGCGCGGGGGATTCCTCCCGAGCAGGGACAGCGTCTTTACTGGAAGGCACGCGGGCGATATCGTGATGCTTACGATTATTCCTTGTCTGACCCCGGCGAGACTGTGGAAAATGGGGCGTTTGATGCAGCTTTTATCGTTTCCGGGCTTTGATGGTAATACGGCTTGTCTGTAATTAAGGGGCATAGTGGTCGGGAATAAACTCGGAAAGAACCACACAATGAACACGTCCTTTGCAGCCGAATGGATCGAGGAACTGGGTGATCGAGTGTGGCAGCTCATGTCGGGTGTCCGCTGGTTTATCATTTTGATGCTGGCGATCTGGATTCTGCGACATCTGCTTGCTATTCCGCTCGCCATGGGATTCGCCTGTTACGATGTTTCCCAGGGACACTATAAAGTCATTGTGAGAAACACCCCGGATTTCTACAGCACCAACACTTTCGCTCATTCCGCCCTGATGAATTTGCGTTATGACGTGGACATTAACCGGGAGTCGTTCCCTACTCTACCGCAGCCACAGGATACCTATCGCGAAGTCTACGCACGCACCGCCATGACCGCGATCAATCTGGTGCACGGCAAGGACATCTTTGCTGAATGCCTTCGAGACGCCGACGCCATGGATCCGGATGAAGGCTGGAGAATCTGGGCGATGTCGCGGAAATACGGGCCAAACTTTACGAAAAGATATGCAAAGCCGTCCGCGCATCCGGGCGCTCCGATTACCCCGGTTAAGAAGATTACGCCGCCCCTTCCGCCGCTCTCTGCCTCCGGGCCGCGAACGATTCTTGACCTGCGTAATCCAGAACCGCCACGTCGCCCGATTCTCCGCTGAAGCAGGACTTCTGATTCTGTCGCCTGAGATTCTCTGTTATTCTTCGCGATTTTCCGCTGGCTCCCCGCACAGACATGCTTTAAGAGATAGTGCGGATAGTGATCCAACGGACTGCGCCTTTGCGGTTCGTGATTCCATTTTGCCACTCGACATACTGCAACGCACTTCGCCTTTCCGGCCATGACTGACTCCGAAGCGTACTTCATCTACAACCTGCTGCCGAACATCGGCGCCGTGCGGGTGAGGAAGCTGACGGAGCACTTCGGATCCGTCTCCGGCGCACTTTCCGCCGATGGCTGGGCGCTGCGCGGCATCCCGGGTATCAAGGACGAATCGGTCAACACCATAATCAACTGGCGCACCATTGCACGCCCGGAGGAGGAAATGGCACGGGTGGAAGCGCTGGGGATGCGCATCGTGGCCCGGTGCGATCCGGATTTTCCGCCGATGCTGCGCGAAATCTATGATCCGCCGCACGTTCTCTATACGCACGGAACCGTCCCCACCCGCTGGCCGCGCGGCATTGCCGTGGTGGGGAGTCGCAAGACAAGCACTTACGGGCTGGATATTGCCAAGAAGCTGAGCTTTCAACTGGCTTATGCGGGCGTGCCGATCGTCTCCGGACTGGCGCGCGGCATTGATACCGTGGCGCATCAGGCGGCCATTGCGGCCAAAGGCATCACCTGGGCGGTGCAGGGCAGGGGACTCGACGCGGTCTATCCTCCTGAAAACGAAGCGCTTGGCGCGCGCATTGCCGAGAGCGGCGGCTGCGTCTTTTCGGAGTTTCCGCTCGGCTATCCGCCGGATCGCAAGACCTTTCCACGCCGCAACCGCATTGTCAGCGGCATGAGCTACGGCGTGCTGGTGATCGAGGCCGGCGTGGACAGCGGCGCGCTCATCACGGCCCGGCAGGCGCTGGAGCAGGGGCGCCACGTGATGGCGGTTCCCGGCCGCGTGGATAATCCGCAGGCGCGCGGCTGTCATCTTCTTATTAAAGAAGGAGCAACTTTGGTCGAAGATGTTGATGACGTTTTGAAATCCATGGAATTTCTTTCGCCAACATTGCGCGAGGAAACAGCGGAGCTTCCACTGTCCCGGGCTGCACCGGAAAATTTATCCGATACCGAGAATGCGATTTTTTCTGCGCTGGGCACGGACGAGACTCCGATCGATGAGCTCACTCTAAAAACCGGGTTGTCATCAAGGGAAGTCAGTTCTACCTTATTTCGGCTCGAAATGAAAAAACTTGTCAAACAGCTCCCCGGCAAAGTATTTGTGCGGACTGCTTAGCAGCGACATTTTCGCCTCCAGGGGGCGACTCAGTGTGCGTAATGACAAACTGTCACATCATAAATCTCTCAGCATTAAAAGCTAGTTAAGCACTCATCCACTATGGGCAAGGCACTGATTATTGCGGAAAAACCGAGCGTCGCCGGCGATATCGCCCGGGCGTTAGGCGGCTTTACGCGCCACGACGACTACTATGAGAGCGATAAGTTTGTTCTCAGTTCCGCTATCGGCCATCTGGTTGAGCTCTCCCAGCCCAGTGAATTCGACCGCCTCCCCGGCGGCAAATGGAGCTTTCAGAATCTGCCCGTTATCCCGGAAGAGTTTGCGCTTAAACCGATTGCCAAGACGGAATCGCGGCTGAAGCTGCTGCGCAAACTGCTGAAGCGGGAAGATGTCGACAACGTCATTAATGCATGCGATGCCGGGCGCGAAGGTGAACTCATCTTCCGCTATATCGTCAAGATCTGTAAGAGCAGCAAACCCATCAGGCGTCTCTGGCTGCAGAGCATGACCCCCCAGGCGGTGCGCGACGGCTTCAATAAGCTGAAGCCCGGCAAGGACCTGGAGCCGCTGGCCACCGCCGCCATGTGTCGCAGCGAGAGCGACTGGCTGGTCGGCATCAACGGAACCCGCGCTCTCACGGCGTTTAACAATCGCAACGGCGGTTTCCAGAAGACCACGGTGGGCCGCGTTCAGACGCCCACTCTGGCCGTCGTTGTAGAGCGCGATGCGAAGATCAAGGCCTTCGTGGCCAAGGACTATTGGGAACTGCACGCCACGTTCGGCTGCGAAGCCGGCGAGTATTCCGGACGCTGGTTCGACGAGAAATTCAAGAAGCACGACCTGAAGGCAGCCGCGGGTACAAAGCACGCGGGTGGCGACAAGGTGGGCGGGATCGAAGATGAAGACCGCCGTCCCGAACGCTTCTGGGATCGTCCCACGGCCGAAGTGATTCAGAAGAAGTGCGCGGGCAAACCCGGCGTAGTAACCGAGGAGAAGAAACCCAGCACCCAGCTTTCGCCCCTGCTTTATGATCTGACAACGCTGCAGCGCGAAGCCAACGGCCGCTTTGGTCTCAGCGCCAAACGCACGCTGCAGATCGCCCAGGCGCTGTACGAGAAGCACAAGGTCCTCACCTATCCCCGTACGGACAGCCGCGCGCTGCCCGAGGATTATGTAACGGTGGCCAAAGATGTGGCCAAGGCGCTGCAAAGCACCACGCTGGCTCCGTTCGCCACTCAGGCGATCAATCAGGGCTGGATCAAGCCCAATAAGCGTATTTTCAATAACACGAAGGTGAGTGATCACCATGCTATCATCCCCACGCTGCAGTCGCCCGCCAACCTGGACGACATGGAGCGCAAGGTGTACGAGATGGTGGCCAAGCGCTTCCTGGCCGTATTTTTCCCCGCCGCCGTGTTTGAGATCACGACCCGCATCACCCGCGTGGAAGGCGAGCCCTTTAAGACAGATGGCAAGATCCTGAAGGAGGCCGGCTGGCTGGCCATCTATGGCAAGGAAGAACAGAAGGGCGAAGGCAGCGATAATCAGCCCGCGCTGGTCGCCGTAAAGCCGAGCGAGAAAGTCGCGACGAAGAAGATCGACCTGAAATCGCTGGTCACCAAGCCGCCCGCGCACTTTAACGAAGCCACGCTGCTGAGCGCCATGGAAGGCGCCGGTAAGCTGGTGGAAGACGAAGAACTGCGTGAAGCCATGGCCGCCAAAGGCCTGGGCACCCCCGCCACGCGCGCCTCTATTATAGAAGGGCTGATTCTGGAAGAATACCTGCGCCGCGAAGGCCGCGACCTGATGGCCACGCCGAAAGCGTTTGCCCTTATCGAACTGCTGCGCGCCGTGCAGATCCCCGCGCTGACATCGCCGGAAATGACCGGCGAATGGGAATACAAGCTGAAGCAGATGGAAGGCGGCAACCTGTCGCGCGACAGCTTCATGAAGGAAATTGTGGACCTGACGCGCCTGGTAGTCGAGCGCGCCCGCGGCTTCCAGGAAGAAGGCGTGAGCTCCAAGCCGCTCGACTTCAACAGCCCGGACGGCAAGCCCATGGTGGAGACGCTGCGCAATTATCAGACGGCGGACGGCTCCTTCCAGATGCGCAAGGTCATTGCCGGTCGCCTGCTGGAACCGCATGAGGCGCAGGAACTTGTCGAAAAGAAGCTGCTGGGACCATTGCAGGGATTCCGCAGCCGCCTGGGCCGCGCCTTTGCCGCTGTTCTGCGCCTGGCGGACAACGGCGCCGTGGAGTTCGTGTTCGACAACGAGCCCGTCAATGCCTCGGGCGAAAAGCTGGATTTCTCCGAGCAGGAGCCGATCGGCAAATGCCCCGTCTGCGGCCACAACGTCTACGAAGCCATGGCCGCCTTTATCTGCGAGCAAACCGTGGCCTCGGGCGGCAACGAGGAAGAAGGTGCCAAGCCGAAGTGTAAGTTCAAGATCACCAAGAACATCCTTCAGCAGGAAATCAACGCCGAACAGGCCGGCAAACTCCTGAACACCGGCACGACGGATCTCCTCACCAAGTTTATCTCCAAGAAGAATAACCGCCCTTTCTCCGCCTTTCTGGTCCTGGACAACGAGCACAAAGTCGTCTTCAAGTTCCAGGAACGCGAAGCCAAGCCAGGTGCCAAACCCGGCGGCTTTAAGAGAGGAGGAGCCGCGTCCGCTCCCGCAAAGGAAAGCGACGACGAGCCTGCAGCGAAATCCAAAGCAGCAGCCGCGCCCGCCAGCAAAGGCAAAAAAGCCGCGACCAGCAGCAGCACTGCCAAGAAGACAACCCGCACCAGCCCCGCCAAATCCCGCGCCACCGCAGCCGCCGCAAAGAAATCTGCCGGCAGCGCCACCACCTCGGCCAAGGGCAAAGCCAAAGAGGATGCTCCGGAGCCGGAAGACGAAGTTGTGGATTGGTAACCTTCCACCTGTTTCATGAGTCCAGGATCATCCACGCCGGGTTCGGTTGCTGCTAGTGCCGCCGCCGAACCGGCTCCAAAAAGCGTGGCGTGGTTTCGGCGCTGGGAGGTATTGCTGGCTATTACCCTGCTGTGTCTCATCGGCGCGCTTACAGGGGGATGGTTCGCGTCTGCACCGCTTTCGAAGTGGGCGTTCAAAACGTATTTAGAAAAGAAAATCGCGGAGGGGTATCCTTCCGATGAGGCTGCGTTTGTCCGGGAACAGAGGGAAGCGTGGCTGGCGTGGCGCGAAGCTTCGCCAAAACTACGCCACGCAACGGTGCGGCTGGCGCTTTATGGAGCGAAGATCGCAGAACTTGAGTTTTCTCCGGGGTGGTTTTGTGGTGCTCCAAGGCGGGGCGAGACAGATGATGATGTGCTATCCAAAATGCTCAGCCAGCAATCTCAGGTAGCATTCAACTTCCCTGCCGACGGTAATGCCCTGTCCGTTATTCATGATGACGAGAATATCACGGCTCAGGCTGACTTCTACGCTGCCGCGTTTGATATTCGTGAGTGGATGGCAGAGATAAATTGCTACCCGGATGACTGGAAGGAGACGGTGTTGCCGACGCTCTCCCATGCGGGGCTTATGGAAAGTCTGCCGGGTATTCAGAACCGTTACCTGGCTAACCGCTGGCGAAATCTCCTTGGAATTGATTACCTCGGCGGCTCGTTGCCCGAAGGCTCGCACATGCTGTTTCAGAGCAATATCTGTTACCTGCTGCGCGGCATCTGGCTTATGCAGGGAAATGCTGACAAAGCTTTGGATGCCTGGGAGCATATCTACCGGAAAGGTCCCATTCTTACACCTCGCAGAGTGAACGATGTTTACCTGCTGAATTTTGCAATACGTTCCGGCTTGTTCAGGGAGAGGCATCTGACGAGGCTGATGGACGCGCCCTATACCCGGGCGGATGATCTTCGCGACGAGAATGCCCACCATTTTCGACAGTGGATTTCCATGATGAGCCCGGTCTTCCTGAAAAAGCGAAAGCCTGGCCGTACGTCGTACCAAATACCTGACTTTGCCGGCCTGAAAGTGCTTCTTCCCTGGTACGAACCTAAAAAGGCCAGTGATCCCACCTTGCTTAAGGTCTTTCCCTCGAATGTTTCGTTCCTGGTTTATCGCGCCGAATGTATGTACCGCGAAGATTTCATCATCCGGTCTGAAGCGCTTCGGGGGACTTCGCAATGGGCGGGGCATAAAGACTTTAAGTATGATTTCTGGCTGGGCAAACTCATGCGGAACACGAAAAGTATCAACAGCATCAGCATCAATATTTCCTGCCAGGAACTGGCTCCATGCAACATGTTCCAGGCCGTACTGGGGTTTGGCCTCTATCGTGCGCGCACGGGCAAGGTGCCGCAGCGTCTTGAAGACTTCATTACGCCGGATATTGCGTCCAGAATGATTCAGGTACCAAGCGCGGCTTTACGCTATACTATCGACGCCAGGGGAGTCGCGCGGCTGGCCTATGTTTTGGATGCCACTGTGCCCAAACATCTCGACTTTCTAAGCGAACGCGGAGGCTTCAACACGCCTGAAGGTATCATCGTTTACAACCCTGCAGACACTCCGTTAGAATTCCCGCTCGATCCCGGCATGCTGAAGAAGAGCAAAGCCGAAAAGGAAGATTCAGGCGCTGCACCGTAATGGAGATAAACCATGAGTCATTATTTTCATATTGAACCTGAAGTAGCAGGGGCCAGAGGTGAGCAGACAATTGCGGATCGAAGTGCACATCCACCAGTGATTAGCCGACTCCACTATGATTTTGCCGGTTGGCTGGGTGACCAACTTTTAACTACCTTTTCCAGTTTTATTGCAACGGAAGAGCTGTTTACGATATTGGAAGGGCAGAAATTTACAGGATTCGAAAAGAGGGCTGTAATCGTGACGACCAACGAGCAGTTTCGAAACCTTTATCCAGATAGAGTTTTACCGCAGTTTCACTGGCTCTACATCACCGGTAGGCCGGGAGTAAACGATCTGGGGCTGGCTAACGATTGTGATCTAATCGTTTCTGAGGCTGCGCTGAAAGCCATTAAGCCACTTTGCCCGCATGATCTGGAAGTTTCCGAATACCCTGCATAGACGCCCTAATATCTGCAACTCTGTACCGGTCTGCAGCGCGCTTAGGCTGGCGTGTGGCTTCGCGGTGCGCTAGGCTTCTCGGCCATGAGTGAGACTAGTGTCAAAAGCGAAACCGCCAGTGCCAGTCCCAGCGCCGACGCAGGCGACGGTACCATCAAGCCCCTTGTGCCCGAGGAGGGCTGGGGGGTGCTTCACCTTTTTTACCAGATCAACCGCATGGTCTGGGAAAGCCTTGAACCCAGCGAACAGCGTATCGGGCGCGAGCGGCTTCAGGCTGTCGTGGCCGAAGTTGCCGCTGTCGAGAAGTACCGCGTTATCCCCGTTTCCATGCTGGGTCGCGCCGATCTCGGCTTTATGATTGTGGGGCCGGATTTCCACATCATCAACGCTTTGGAGAAGAAGATAGGCGCGGCGCTCGGTGCTGGCGTGCTGGATCTGGTCTACTCGTTCCTGTCGCTGACGGAGAAGTCCGAGTACACGCAGACGGAGGAGTTTTTCGTAGACCAGCTGAAGCGTGACGAAGGCATTGAGCCCGGTCACCCGGAATTCGACAAACGCCTGGCCGTTATCCGCGGACGTCTGCGCTCCTACACCTACGATCGCATGTATCCCACCCTGCCGGACTGGGAATATTTCTGCTTCTACCCCATGCGCAAGAAGCGCGATGCGGACCAGAACTGGTACGCGCTGGAGTTTGAAAAGCGCCGCGATCTGATGCAGGGCCACGCCCGTGTCGGCCGCAAATACGCTGGCCGCGTGCGCCAGCTGGTCAGCGGCTGTGCCGGTCTGGATGACTGGGAGTGGGGCGTCACCCTGTTCTCGCGCGATCCGGTGGAAATCAAACGCATTGTCTACGAGATGCGTTTCGACGAAGTCAGTTACGGCTACGCGGAGTTCGGCCCCTTCTACAACGGCCTGCCTCTGCCGCTGCCGGAGATCTTCAAGCGGCTGTTGCTGAACTGATCACTGCGGGTACTCCGTAATTCGATCATTCCGGGCTGGGCTCTGCAAGGAGCCAGCCTGGAATTTGTTACCTGTAGCGGTACTTATCCCAGTAGAGATCCTTCTGAAAGGTGGGCAGATTGGTCTGCTCGATATCGGACTGGATGCCTTGCTTAACCAACCGCAGCCCTTTGCTTTAAGCTAATGGCTATTTCGTCAGGGGGAACGGGTATTCTGGCGGCAATCCAGAGCGTCGGCAAGATTTTCCCGCAGATTTCCGTATTTTTTTATTGTTCCTTTGTGGAGATCTCCTATCAATGATGGGATGATCGTGACCATAGAAGAGGTGGCCGCGTGCCGTAAGCGGCTTAAGATTGAAGTACCCGCAGACCGAGTCACGGCGGCCCTGGATAAGACAACAGACGAATTTGCACGCCAAGCGCGCGTACCCGGCTTCCGCCCGGGCCACGCCCCCCGCAATGTCGTACGGAAGCGTTTTGCCAAGGATATTGAGGCGGAAATGCAGCGCACCCTCGTAAGCGAGGCCTATAAGGAAGCCGTGCGCGACCGCAAACTGAAGGTCGTCAGCGACCCGCAGGTAGAAGACGTGCAGTACCATGCCGGCGTCTCCCTCAGTTTCTCCACCCTTGTCGACACGGCCCCCGAGTTCCCGCTGCCGGACTATAAGAGCATCCCGCTGGAAAAGCTGGACGATACCATCACCGACGAAGACGTCGATAAAGCCCTGGAACAAATGCGCGAAACCCGCGCCGACTTCCAGGATGTCGAACCCCGCCCGCTGCAGATGGGTGACTTCGCCATCATCGGCTATACCGCCACGCATTTCGGCCAGCCGCTGAGCGAGATCGAGCCCGCGGCCAAGAACCTCTCCGAGAACCCGAATTTTTGGCTCTGGATGAAGGACGACAGCTTCCTGCCCCAGTTCCCCCAGAAGCTTGTGGGCATGAACATCGGCGATCGCTGGAGCATCCTGATCACCTTCCCCGAGGACTTCCCCCGCGGCGCCCTGGCAGGCAAAGAATGCCAGTACAACGTGGAACTGAAGCAGATCAAGAACCGCGTGCTGCCCGCCCTGGACGACACCCTCGCCGAAAGCATCTCCGAAGGTCAGGAAAAGACCCTGGAAGGCCTGAAGACCAAGCTGCGCGAGAACCTGATTCAGAACAAGCGCAACAGCAACCGCAAGAAGCAGCGCGATCAGCTATATGAAGCCCTGCTGAACCAGGTGCACTGCGAACTGCCCGAGAGCCTTGTGGAGCAGGAGCGCGATGACATTATCTCCAACATCGTCCAGCAGAATCAGCAGCGCGGTATCCCCGTCGCCGCCCTGGAAGAGAAGAAAGCGGAGATGATCGAAAGCGCCAGCAAGAGCGCCGTGGAGAGCGTCAAAATCAACTTCATCCTGGGCCGCATCGCCGAGGAAGAGAAGATCGAGCCCTCCCAGAACGACCTGATCAACGCCGCTATTGCCATGGCCCCTCAATATGGCATGGAGCCCGGCAAGTTCATTGAGCAGTTGCAGAAGAACAACGCCGTCCCCGGACTCTACCGACTGGTAGCCCGCGAGAAGACGGTGGAGTTTCTGCTTCGCTCCAATGGTGTCGGCGAGCCTGTCCCCGCTGAAGGCCTGACGCCCGCTCTGTCGGAGGAGGCTGTTGAAGCCGCCGCCCCCGCAACGGTCTGATGAGTCGCTATTGAAAACGAAACGCCCAGGTCGAAAAGCCTGGGCGTTTTTGTGGGCGCATCTCGCGGGCAGACTGAAAGAGTGTCTATTTCGTGCATACAGCAGTCCTGCTCACACTTTTATTCGCAGAAATCCTGCGGACATGCTAGGATACCCAAGCGCTATTGCGTCCCCAATCCCCACATGTACAGCAGCAACAACATCATTCCCTGGCCGACGGTCATCGAGCGCGATCCGCGCGGCATCGATTACAAGTACGATATCTACAGCCGCCTGCTGAAAGACCGTATCATTATGCTTGGCACTCCCATCAATGATGATGTGGCCAATATGGTGATTGCCCAGCTTCTCTTCCTGCAGATGGACGACCCTAAAAAGGATATCCATCTCTACGTCAACTCCCCTGGCGGACACATTACCGCGGGCATGGCCATCTACGATACCATGCAGTTTATGACGTGCGATGTGGCTACCTACTGTATGGGGCAGGCCGCCAGCATGGGCGCTGTACTTTTGGCCGCCGGCACCAAAGGCAAGCGCTATGCGCTGCCCAATGCCCGCGTCATGATTCACCAGCCGCTTGGCGGTGGGCGTGGTATGGCGTCGGATATCGCCATCCTGGCCAAGGAAATCCTGCGCGCCAAGAAGCGGATGATGGAGATCTTCGTTGAGTGCACCGGCCAGACCGAAGATCGCGTTACCGCTGATCTGGACCGCGACAGCTACATGAGCGCCCTGGATGCCAAGACGTATGGCATCGTTGACGAAGTCGTTGCGCCCCGCCGCGGAGGTCCGCCACCCGCGTAATCTCCCGGGGTCTGTGAAGACCTGCCATTATGGGGACATGATGGATGCCATTCGACCCTGCGGAACGAATTCCATGAGCAGGACTATGATTTCGGTGGCCTTGCTCATTTGTTGGCAGCAGTGCTGGATAATATGAAGGCACATGCCCTGGAAGCGGCGATGGAAGATACAGGTCAATATCTCACCCGGGATCAAATGGCGCTTTTGGCCAAACTGTCCGCTATGAAGCCTCAGGATTAATAGAATCAGATTTACAACATCCTCCACACACTTTCCCTTCTCCTCTTTATGTCCACCAACCCTCCTTCGCCTATTGTCCCCGCTCCCGCTTCTGCGGCTATGGATCCCCTCGGCTTTATCATCCCCAATCCCAGTGTCATCGAGCGTGATCCCCGCGGAAATTCCACGTCGTACGACGTCTATTCCCGCCTCCTGAAGGATCGCATCGTGTTTATCGGCACGCCGATCAACGACGATGTGGCAAACATCGTTATCGCGCAGCTTCTGTTCCTGCAGATGGATGACCCCAAGAAGGACATCCACATTTACCTGCACAGCCCTGGCGGCTACGTTACGGCCGGCATGGCCATCTATGACACCATGCAGTTCATGACCTGCGACGTGTGCACGTACTGCATCGGCCAGGCTGCCAGCATGGGCGCGGTGCTCCTCGCCGCCGGCAGCAAAGGCAAGCGCTACGCTCTGCCCAATGCCCGCATCATGATCCACCAGCCGATGGGCGGCGCGCGCGGTATGGCCGCCGATATCGCCATTCAGGCCAAGGAAATCCTGCGCACCAAGCGCCGCCTGAACGAGATCCTCAGCTACCATACCGGTCAGGATGTCACGAAAGTCGAAACCGATACGGACCGCGATAACTTCATGTCCGCCGATGAAGCCAAGGAATATGGCCTGATCGACGAAGTGGTCAAGTCGCGCAAAGAAATCAAGACGGCCTGAGCTGCCTCAGATCTGGCTCCCATGCACGGCAACGCTTTCCCTATGATGGCAGTTGCCGTGCTCGTTGCGGCGGCAGCCTGTCTTTCTTGCTTTGTCGGGAAGGCGCAGGCTTGGGATCCTGCGGCAGAAGATAAAGTCAAAAAGCCCGCGCTGACGGCGCCGATAGTGAGCGAGCATTCCGAGTTGGAAGCCGTGACGGATGGGCAGCGGAAGGCATTCCCGCCATTTTACGGAGTCTGGGAGCACACAGTTCATACTCCTGGCGACCTGGAAGAAGCGAAGAGTTACCGGCAAAAGACAATAGCCCGAATAGCTCAACTGCGTAGTGAAGCAGCAGGCGATGCTAAAAAGCTGGAAAGGGCGGAGAAGCTGGAGAAAGGTTTGGATGCTGAGTGTAAAAAGCTGAGCGAACCAGGTGTTCAGTCGTTTACATTCAGGGTAACCTATCTAAGCCCAGAGCGTTTTAAAGCAATAACAGTGCTGGATGTAGTGGAACGCAGCATCACTTATTATCGAGTAAAGGACGACCTGTTGATGGTGATGGAATCACCCAGGAAAATAGCGATACAACCCTACAGCGACGATGCTCTTGATTTCCTGCTCTTGGGTTTACCTGCTTTTTCCATGGATGAATGGTTTAAGAAGAAGATAAAGCTTTTCGAGTTGACCAAAGCAGCAGCCACCGATGATGGCAAAGGCATTAGCTATAGCGGAATGTTACATTTTAATCTGGATAACCTGTCGCCAGAGAACAGAGAAAAGACATTCAGGCTGGGCCCCGCGAAATTCTCCGCCGTTTATGATGCCAGCAACGATTTGCAACGTGTAGAGTATACGCACGGACCGACCGTGAGATTTAGTAAAACATATTCCGACTACCGTGAGTATGATGGAATCCGAATGCCGCAAAAAGCGGTGTTCCGGACTGACACGGATGGAGAGCTCTACAGTGCTTCGCAACGCAACCTTACGGAGATAACTCTGGTGGAATTCCGCAAACTCACAGAAGCGGAGATCCAGTCCACCAGCACCGCCTACGAAATGAAGCCGGGCTATAAAGTGATCGATTCCAGATCCGGAACTGTGGTCGCCACCACTACAGATGAGCTTTTGAAGAAAAAGGCAGCGCTGGAATCGAAATAAGCTCCCTGGAGATGCGGGGAGCCGAAGAACATTGCGTCACAGGACAGATCGCGTATGATCAGACCACTGGTCCCGTCTAATATATTATCTCATGATTGCTCCTGCTAATAGGGTGGCGCGAGTCTGTTTGGTTTCTTCTCTTCGCCTTGTGCGGTCTGGCCTCGCACTGGCTATGATGTTTGTGGCGGTGCCTCTGTGCGCCAGGGCAGAGGATGCGGGCACTCCGAAGCTGTCCGAGCCGGAGCAGATCATTCAGGAGCAATCCGCCAGGCTTCCTCCGTTTCGCGCTGTCTGGACACAGGAGATAATGGAGTATCCCCAGCCAAGTAAAGAGCAGCGTTCACTGGAGAGGCTGCAGCTTGGTATCGCCATCGCCCGGCGCGAGTTCGAGCTCGAACTGGAGAAGGAAAAGGATCCCGCACTTAAAAAGAAGAAGCACGAGGACGGGATGAAAGCAATTGCCCAGCTAAAGACGATTGAAGAGGCGATGCAGAGTACGATTGATGAAAACAAAGGCGTAGAAACCAAAACCGCCACGCTTACTGTAACTTACTACTCACCGGATCGTTATATTGTCGAATCTCAACAGCATAAGAAAGACAAGGATTACGGCGTCCTGATGTACAGAGACAAAGCCGCTGTCTATGTGGTGACGGATAGCATTAAATCTGTGACCATACGTAAACCCGGAAGGCAGCTTCAGAACGTGCCCGTGGCACTTCCCGCTTTTGCTATAGACAATGAATTCAGTGGTTTTCTTACTGACTTTAAGCTGATAAAGAAAGCCAGTGATAAAGTAACGTTGTTTACCGGAAGTTTTATACTGGACTACAAGAAGGTTCTGGAAGAGCAAGGCAAGAAAGTAAGTGCAGAACTGGCAAAAGAGCTGGATGATCTTGGGCCGGAGCACCTCGATATCGCTTTTGATTCAGCCATGAATCTTCAGGAAATGAAGTATACCCATGGCATCATCAACAAAATCACCCGCTCCTACTCGGACTTTACCGAGAAAGACGGCGTGCGTGTTCCGTTGCATTATTTCTATGAAAGCCGGTTTCAACGCATTGATGGCGAAGGCGAGCGCGAACATCTCAAGATGAAGCAGGAGTTGAAGGAGTTTCGCAAACTGACCGCGGAAGAAATCAGCTCGGGCAAAACCGCTTATGAGCTTAAACCCGGCTATAAAGTTAGAGACCTCACCGGCAAAAGCCCCGTAGAAACCACCACGGACGAGATAGCCAGAAAGAAGTCGGGTGCTCTGCCCCCCAACCTTTCGGCACCCGAAGCTCTTCTGGTGCTGCAGCGTGATGCATTTCCTCCCTTCAAGGGTGTGTGGGAGCAGGAGCTGATCAATTACCCGCCCGCACCGGGAGCCGAGACACAGCCCGTCGAGCCGAAAAAGTCGACGATCACCGTAACGTATCTATCTGAAGATCGCTTTTTCGTTACCCAGCTAAAGGAAGGCAGCAGTGAAGATACGTCCATCTGTCGCAATAAAGGACCGGTCTACGTGGTAAATAATCCCGATAAGAAAGTATCGATCCAGAATCCCGCCCCCAGAGGTTTGGCAGGTGTTCATATACCTCTGCCCATCTTTGCCGTGGATGATACCTATGCGAGTTTTCTGGCCGACATTAAGCTCGATAAGGTTCAGGATGAAAAAGGTACCCGGTACAGGGGAGAGTACAAACTGGACCCAAGCAAGCTGGTGAATGTCGATGGCAAGGGACTATCGCCGGTGTTAGTCAAGAAGCTGGATGAGATGGGGCCGGAAAATCTCACGATATCTTTTGATAAAGATATGAATCTTCAGGAGATAAAGTACACGCATGGGCCTGTTAATAAGGTAACGAAGAAATACTCCAACTACGTTAAAAAGGGCAGCGTGAATATCCCTGAGCAGTATAACTTCGTGTATCTGGTGAATAAGGTGGATGAGTCCAGCCCGCGGACGTATACCGTCCTTAAACTGACCCTGAAAGAATTTCACGAGATGACACCTGAAGAGTTGAAGTCCACCAGTACGGAGTACATGTTCAAGCCTGGGTATAAAGTCAGAAACATCACGGGCGAGCAGCCGATCTACACCACCAGCGATGAGATGCTGAAGTCCAGCCGATGATGCCAAATAAAAGCTGGTGCGCGGCTGAAGGCTGTTGCGTCGCGGCGGTGAAGCGTTAGGATGTGCGGGCATCTTCCACTCCTCTCGTATGCCTGCTTCTAACCGTACGGCGCTGCCGACCACCTCTTGCATCACGCTACGCCTGATGTTCGCCCTTGCTGTGGCAATGGCCTTTTCCTCAGGAGGAACTGCCAGAGCGCAGAGTATTATCCCAGCCCCTGCTGCTTCTGAGGTGGAGCAGATTATCCAAAGGCAGCGCGCTGCTTTGCCTCCTTTTCGCGCGGTATGGAAGCAGGATGTCACACAGTATGGAAATCCCGGTGAACAGGGCGATGTGACGGGAATGCTGGACCAGCTAAAGGAGAGCGTCACGAAGCTGGAAGTCGAGATCTCCCAGGAGAAAGATCCGGATAAAAAGGCCGTGCTGGATGACCGGATGAAGAAGCTGAAGGAGAGCCTTGAAAAGCTGGAAAAGGTGTCGAAATCGGAGGCAGACAAGAAGGCGCCGGACAGGAAATCGACCATGACGGTCACGATAACGTACCTTTCCCCTGAGCGCTTTACTGTGGTGATGGAGGATGTCTCCGGCAAACCCGGTTTAACGCGCAGGATTTACAAGAACAATGGCCCTGTCTACACGGTACGCGAAGGGAATAAGACTGTTATCATCTATAAACCGAGCGCCAGATATCTGGAATGCTTTCCGCTGCCTCTTCCCGAATTTTCCATTGATGATACTGTTGCGGGCCTTCTGGAAGAATTTGAACTGAAGAAAGAGCAGGATGCCAAAGGCTTCCGCTACAGTGGAACGTATCTGCCTGATCTTGCGACGTATCTGCGGGAGGAGGGTAAAGAGATAACGCCCGAGCTGGCGGAGAAGATTGCGAAGAGCGGGCCGGCGAAGGTTTCCATTACTTTTGATTCCACGCAGTGTCTTCAGGAAATTCTCTATACTCACGGTGATGTAAACAGAATGAGTACGGTTTATTCCCACTATACGGAAAAAGATGGCGTAAAGGTTCCGCGGGAGTTCAACTATGAGTCGATGATGGTGCGAATCGATAATGAAGCTAAGCGGGAACAGATGAGCATAAAGTATACCCTGCAGGATTTTCGAAAGCTGACTAATGAGGAAATCCAGAGCGCTTCCGTAGCATATGAACTGAAGCCCGGTTACCGGGTGCTGGATGAACGAGGCCCGGAGCCTGTAGAGACCACCAGCGAAGCAATTCTCAACCAAACTTCGACAACGAAATAGCGTCATGAGCACCGCAGGCACTGCATCTTCCCAGCCCGACTTCATCGGCATCCGCATCGACGGCGGCCCAGCGCCTTTTCGTATTTACCAGCAGCACTTCGCCGGGGCGTCCGTTGCCGAAGGCACAAGCGGTGAGGTGGGGTTCGCTTCGATTTCGCTTCATGGCCGCTGGCATCACCCGCCCACCACTCGTCCGCCGATGGTACAACTCCGTGTCGTGCACGAGGACACCGCGCAGGTTGTCGTGCCGTGGCAGGACGCAACCGCGCAGGAGAGCGTTGTAGATCGCGGCGAACAGGTTCTTCCCTCGGCCTCGGAGCCGCCGTCCTGGCGTCACACTTTTCATCGCGTGCCCGCCGGCGGACTTTATCGCATCGAAACGCGTCTGGTGCTGGACGCGCGCGGCAATGTGGAATGGAGTCCGCATGGGGACGTGGTGCATCACATCGGGGTAGGAGATCTTTGGGTGATCGCCGGGCAATCCAACGCGGCGGGTTACGGCCGCGGCCCCGTGAACGATCCTCCACGCCTGGGCGTGCACGTGCTGCGCAACGACGAAACGTGGGATATCGCAACGCACCTTCTCAATGAGACGACACGGAGCACTCACCCCAATATGGAGGGCTCCAACCCGGGGCATTCTCCTTACCTGCGCTTTGGCAAAGATTTACAGGATGCGCTGGGTTACCCGATCGGACTGATCGCCACGTCGCTCGGCGGCTCGGCGCTGGACAAGTGGAACCCGGTGGAGAATCCCGACGCGGTGTTGTTCAAAAACATGTTGCACTGCATCTCGATTGCAGGCGGGCGGGTACGCGGCATGGTGTGGTATCAGGGTGAATCCGACGCGAACGAAGTTGCCGCTCCCACCTACGAGCGCCGCTTTGCGGATTTCGCCATAGCCACGCGACAGGCACTGGGCGATATCACGCTGCCGATTCTGATCGCACAGCTTAACCGCGTTGTGACGCCGCAGACGGAAGCCTCGCACCGCGCCTGGACCATCATCCGCGAAGCACAACGCCATGTCTCCATGCTGGCCGGTCCCGCCGGTGTCGTGCCAACCCTGGATCTTCCGCTTTCGGATCTGATTCACAACAGTCCGGACGGCAATCTGACGCTTGGCACCCGTAAAGCCCGCCTGGCTCTGGAGCGCGTGTACGGCAAGCCCTTCAGCCTGCCGGTACCGGACGTGGGCGAAGCAGTCTTTGATGCAGAGCGGCGCCATATCTTCCTCACCTATAACAGCGTGCCGACCCATCTGGTGCTCATTGGGGCAGGGGAAGCCGACTTCCGCGTGGAAGATGAGTCAGGTGTCGTGCCCGTGAAAAACGCCGTGGTAAAAGTGCCGAACGTTGTGCGACTGGAGCTGGAGCGCCTTCCCACAGGAGCCACTGTGGTGCACGGAGCCTGGGGCGCAAATCCCCCCGCGTTTCTCCGAGATGCCGAAGCGAATATTCCCGCGCTTGGCTTTTACGGGCTGCCCGTCCAGGAAGCCTCGAAGGAGTAGTATCGTGCCTGATCATCCCCATCATCCCGAAGATACCGAAGCGGAGTCTCAGCCTCAAACGGAAGATCTGGCGCAGGTTGTCACGACGCCGGGCGGAGGCGCGCTCTATGTCGTCGCAACACCCATCGGCAATCTGGAGGACATCACCCTGCGCGCGATCCGCACGCTGAAGGAGGCCGACGTTATCGCGGCGGAAGATACGCGGCACTCGGGCAATCTGTTGCGCCATCTGGGTATTCGCGCACCGTTAGTAAGCTGCCACAGCTTTAACGAATCGCGCCGCAGCGACAGTCTGCTGGAGCGCATTCGCGCCGGCCAAAAAGTGGCACTCATCAGTGATGCGGGAACGCCTGGCGTGTCGGATCCCGGCGCGCTGCTCATCCGCGCCTGTGTGGATGCGGGGCTGCGCGTGGAAGTCATCCCCGGGCCTTCCGCGCTGATCACCGCGCTGGTGGGCAGCGGATTCGAGCCCGACGCGTTTCATTTCGGCGGTTTTCTTCCCCCCAAGAGCGGCGGTCGCAGGAAGGAGTTTGCCGCTGCCGCCTTAAGGACGTGCGCCACGGTTTTCTACGAGTCCCCGCATCGCCTCATCCGATCACTGGAAGACGCGGACGAAGTGTTGAAAACACGCCGGATATGCGTAGCGCGCGAACTTACCAAGAAATTTGAGGAATGGCGTCGCGGCCCCGCAGCCGAGCTGCTCGGCCACTTCTCCAGAAGCGAGCCGCGCGGCGAAATTGTACTGGTTATTGCTCCGATGACACGAGAAGAAGAACGCGAACACCGCCGTCGCGAAAGGCGAGGGGAGTTGCCGGAAACCACAGACACAGCTGAAGAGGCGGCCGAAGCAGAGTAGGACCACTTCACATCGTTAGGATGTCTCCGGAAAATAAACTATACAATTTGAGGAGAGATAAGGTAGTTCCATTCTCCGTGGAAATCGTCCTGTTGGAGATGGAGTTGGTCCATCTGCGCATCGGTGACTTTGATGCCGGGTGGGGTAAGGGGTAAGGAGAGGTATCGAGTTCGGTCTGGATACGGAGTCATCGGATGACCGCTGGTGTACGGCTCTATTTTACGGAGACTCCCTAGACACGAAGACACCAAGTTTTGGAGGGGAAACCCTTATCTTTGTGCGTTGGGAAAGTTGACTATGTGCACCACTATCAATCGCACTCTCTGAGGCGGGGAGGCTTAGTCCGCAACCCCGGGCCCAATCAGCTCACCTTTTGCGCGGAGAGCTGGCGGAAGCGGTGCATGAGTTCGTCGTACTCTTTGCGGGAGGCGCGGAGTTCTTCTTCCAGATTGCGGATGCGCAGTTCTTTGGCGGTGGAGATGCCGACGGAGCCCTCGTTCATGTCTACCATGTTGGGACTGATTAACTTGGCGCCAAGCGTCGTACCTTCCAGCGACGTGATGACGTTGGCCAGGTAGCGTTGCCCTTCGATCTCTACAGCCACGTACTTCTTGGGCTCAAAGTCGTTCATGGCCAGCAGGGCCACCAGGGGCATACGCGTCTTTTTGTGATCGTGCGTTACCATCGCGTCTTCCACCACTATGCGTTCTTTCAGAAATTCGCGCAGGGTGCCGACTGTGGTGGGGCCGTACTGCTGGCCGTCCTGCAGGCGTACGTGCCATTCCATCTTCAGGAAGTCGTAACTGCAGGCGGGCGCCCAGTTGTCGTCCTGCTCATCCACCAGGTCGATGGGGGCGACCTGCGCTTCATTGGCCCAGGCCAGCAGGGTTGCGCCGGTGATGGGGCCGAAAACGTGGCCGTCTTCACCTTTCTTCAGGCGATAATACTTCGCGATTTCGGAAGGTTCGGGCTGCTGTTCCGGGGCTGCGGGGGGGATGGCGGCAGCTGGGGCGGAGACGGGCTCGGGCGTTATAGACGGCGTGTCGGTCATGGCGTTGCGGGGAGAAGGAATATCCTGATGGGATAAAGTGTCCAGTAAGCTGTAATAAATTATAGTCCGTTTGCAGGCAAGGCTTTACGATAAAATACGTTGCAAAAGCAGCATTTCATGTACCGAAAGCCTTACTTCTTGGGGATAAATAATTTTTGGCCAGGTTTGATGTCGCGCGAGGGCAGGTCGTTGGCCTTCACAATGTCATCCACGGAAACGTTGACGCCCTGCTCTCGAAAAGCCTGGGCGATCAGCGTCAGCGACTGCCCTTTTTGAACCACGTGGCTAAAGCCGTTCTCCGTGGTGCGCGGGCGCGAGGTGACAGTAGACGGCACGTCCTTATCCTTGTCTTTCTCTTTGTCCTTCTCGCGGTCACGGGAGGAAGCTGAAGATGAGGAGGAGGAAGCGCCGTCGCCCTGCTGCGTGCTGGTGGATTTCTGTGTGTTGGCCGGTTTGACGGAAGTATTTGTGGCGGAGCCGCTGCTGCCTTTGCCCGCTTTTTTCGCGTTGGCGGCAATCATTTTGGAGACTTCATCCAGCAGCACTTCCCGTTCCTTCTGGCGGGACTGCTCGCTTTTTTCCAGGGCGGCTTTCAAGGCGGCGTTTTCGGCTTTGGCGGAGGCTATCTCCGTCTTCAGCTTTTCCATCTCGCCTTTCATTTCCGTCAGCTCCGTGCGCGTTAGCTCCTGATTGGCCTGCACCACCTCCAGGGTATCGGCGGTGCGCATTTCGCGTTCGCGCTGTGCGGCGGCATCTTCGCGCTTGCCCGGATTGGGTGCGCCGCTGGCCGCAGGCACAGTCAGAACCAGCGACGCCAAAGCTAAGGCGGTGACCATCACGTACTTCCGGATGATGTGCATGGTGAGGTTCTTCAAGGGTCTGTTCCTCTCCCATTTTTATCGAGGTTCTACGCGGAAGGCAAGTTCGCAAGTTCCATCAATTGCGATTCTGTCACGATCCTGACGCCCAGTTGCTGCGCCTTGGCCAGCTTGCTTCCCGCTTCTTCGCCGGCCACCAGATAGTCCGTTTTCTTACTCACGCTGGACGCTATTTTTCCGCCATGCTGACGGATAAATTCCGCCACTTCATCGCGCGATTTACTCAGCGTGCCGGTAATGACAAATGATTTATCCAGAAACGGCCCCGTAGCCGCCGACGCCGCGCGCCCGGAGGAGGCAAACTGCAGCCCGTAGCCGCGCAGCTTCTCGATGCGATCCTTGTTCTCCGGAACGCGGAACCACGAGGCGACGCTGGCCGCCACCACATCGCCGACGTCATTGATGCGTTTCAGCTCTTCCTCCGAGGCAGCCGCCACGGCGTCCAGGCTGGAGAAATGCTCCGACAGCGCGCGGCCGGATCCCGCTCCGACGTGCAGGATGCCCAGGCCGAAAATCAGCCGCCACAGGTCGCGTTTTTTGCTGGCTTCAATGCCATCCAGGATGTTCTGCGCGGACTTCTTCGCCATGCGGTCCAGCGTCAGAAGTCGTTCCATGGTAAGGCCATAGATATCCGCAATATCCTTCACCAGGCCGCGGTCAACCAGCTGCTCGACAAGGCTCTCGCCCATTCCCTCGATATCCATGGCGCCCCTGTGGGCGAAATGCTGCACGCGGCGCTTTACCTGCGCGGAGCACTGCGGATTGGTGCAGCGCAGAAAGATCCCGTCCCAGGCCAGCGCGCCGGCGCATGCGGGGCACTGCGTGGGCGGGACGATGGGCGTCTCGGCGCCCGTGCGCTGATCCAGCACGACGCCCAGCACGGCGGGAATCACCTCGCCGGCCTTGGCGATCGTGACAGCGTCGCCAATACGGATGTCTTTGCGTTTTATTTCTTCAAAGTTATGCAACGTAGCGCGCGCCACGGTGGAGCCTGCCAGAAGCACGGGGGTCAGCTCCGCCACCGGGGTGATGGTGCCGGTGCGGCCTACCTGAAAGGTGACAGCGTGTAACTGCGTGACCGCCTGTTCCGCCTTATACTTGTAGGCCATGGCCCAGCGCGGAGCCTTGGATGTCGAGCCGAGATCGGCCCGCAGACGCCAGTCGTTCAGCTTGATAACGGCGCCGTCCGTTTCGTAGGCGAAGGTGTGGCGCACCTGGTTCAGTTCCTCGATCGCGGCCAGCAGTTCGGCCTTGTTGCGGCAATGCCAGACGCGCTCCGGCGTGGGCAGGCCCTGATCCTTCAGGTAAGCCAGCCAGTCTGAGTGAGAGATGCACTGATAACCCTGCACCTGGCCGGGGCCGTAGAGCACCACGGAGAGCGGGCGTTTCGCGACCAGCTTCGGGTCCAGCTGCTTCAGCGAGCCGGCCGCGGCGTTGCGCGGATTGGCAAAGGTGGCTTCCCCGGCGGCGGCGCGCGCGGAGTTGAGCCGGGCAAAGCTGGCGCTGGGGAAGTAGACCTCGCCGCGCGCTTCCAGCACGGGTATCGGGTTCTTCAGCTTCAGCGGCATGGCGCGGATGGTGCGCAGGTTTTCGGTAATGTCGTCGCCGGTAACGCCGTCGCCGCGTGTGGCACCGAGCACAAAGCGACCGTTCTCGTACCGTACGCTGACGGCAACGCCGTCGATCTTGGGCTCCACGGTAAAGGTGAGCGACTCCGCGGGCACGTGGGGCAGGGAGCGGTAGAGGCGATCGACGAAGCCTTCCACTTCCTCGGCGGAGTAGGTGTTATCCAGGCTCTGCATGGGGATGGCGTGCTGCACCTGGGCGAAGCCGAGCAGCGGCGCGCCGCCGACGCGCTGCGAGGGGGACTCCGGCGTGATGAGGCTGGGATGGGCTTTCTCCAGGTCGACGAGCTCACGATAGAGCTTATCGTAGTCGCTGTCGGCCATGAGGGGCTGCGCATCTACATAGTACGCTTTATCGCAGGCGTGTAGCAGCTCGCTCAATTCCTGATGGCGTGCTGTGATAGTGGCGGGAACAACGGTATTCATCTCGGAACCCGTGCCGGCTATGTCTGGAATGGGAGAAGTGGTGCCCATGGTGTTCGGGATACTACCATGACAGCCGAAAATAAAGCCAGCAGTGGATGTGAAAATTATTATTCAGGATGTAAAGGAAGGGTGATCTTAAGGTCTCCGCAGGGTTGTAAATGTGGGAGAGCATAACTGATGTAACTTACACATCTCGTCCCCGTGAGAAGCGTAAGTATTGGTAGGAAAGCAGAGGAAGGGTGAGGAGACAGTGGATCGAGCAGCAGTGTTCGCAAACCGCCTTTGGTAAAATACATTTCATTTCTCCTCCTCCGTTGCGGTCGTCGCGCCGTAGCGACCGTTGCGTTA
>JBGGNE010000109.1:0-5917 GCA_041287705.1 Methylacidiphilales bacterium
TTATACTGGCCGCTTTTGGGTTCGTGCAGCGTTGGGCTTTCGGTCGATTATTATTCTAATAAACTCCCTCAATCCCGCCTCGCCCGCTTCCCAAAATCGGCGCAGTATAAAGGCTAAATAACAACTACGATTGGTCTAACTTCCACACGCTTTGAAATGGGCGAGGGTAATAATCACGAAAGGCACGAAAAGCAGTCAAAAAGCACGAAAAAGGGGAGGATTTTGAAGTGAAGACCTGAATGCGTAACGCGTAGGTGCCAGGAAATCCCCTCCCGCCTTGTCGCCGCGGTGCTGGACGGAGGGGGCGGTATTCAGTATGCTGCGCGGCATTCATGACCTCCACCATCACGCGACGCGCCGAGCCCGTGCCGGACGAATTTCCCCAGTCGCCGCGTCGGGTGCCGGTGGTGTTGCAGATGGAGGCCGTGGAGTGCGGGGCGGCTTGTCTGGGCATGATTCTGGGCTTCCATGGCAAGTATCTGCCGCTGGAGGAACTGCGGACGGCGTGCGGCGTTTCGCGTGACGGAAGCAAAGCCGCTAATATCCTGCGCGCGGCACGCGGCTATGGAATGAAGGCGCAGGGCGAGAGGATCGGCGCCGGGCATCTGAACCGCGCCGTTCTGCCGGCCATTATCTTCTGGCAAAACCGCCACTTTATGGTGCTGGAGGGCGCCTCGCGTGGTCGTCTTCTCCTGACAGATCCCGCGTCCGGCCAGCGCGTCCTTACTCCGGGTGAGCTGGCGGATGGGTTCTCGGGCATTTTGCTGACGTTTGAGACGACCGACGAGTTTGTGAAGTCGGGGCAGTTGCCGAGTATCTGGAAGTCCTGCTGGGAGCTGCTGCGCGGTTCGGAAGGCGCGCTGATGTATCTGGTGATGACGAGCTGCATGTTGGTGTTGCCGGCGATCGTGTTGCCTGCGTTTATTCGTATCTTTATCGATAAAGTGCTGGATGCGCAGTTCTTTGACTGGCTGTCGCGCCTGCTGGTGGCCATGGTTATCATGGGTCTGCTGCGCGCCTTTATCATGTGGCTGCACGAGTATTGCATCAACTCCCTGCGCCACAAGCTGGCGCTGGTGGGCGCCACGCGTTTTGTGTGGCACGTGCTGCGGCTGCCCATGGATTTCTTTGCGGCGCGTTTTCGTGGGGATCTGGCCGCGCGCGTGTTGCTGAATGACAGGATCGCCGACACTCTCGCCATCAAGCTGGCCGGCCGTATGAACGATGTGATCGCCGTGGTGGTGCTTACGATCGTGATGTTTACCTATGATGTCGTGCTGACGCTCATCGGGCTTGGCTTCATCGCGCTGTCATACGGGCTGATGTACTGGGGGCATTCTTTTCTGGATCCGGAAGAGCGCCGTCTGCATCAGGCACAGTCGCGAGTGCTGGGTACTCTGACGAACGGTCTTGCCTCGATCAGTACTGTCAAGGCCAGCGGTCAGGAGTCGTTTTTCTACGATCTCTACTCCGGCCACCGCGCGCGCGAGGTGAACCTGCAGCAGCGCGTGGATCTGTATCGCGAGTTGCTGGCCATTGTGCCGGGCCTTATCAGTTTTGTCTCGCAAAGCAGCATCCTGATCGTTGGCGGTCACCGCTATCTGCACAGCGAGATCTCGCTGGGCATGCTGGTGGCGCAGATTTTTCTGGTCAATACCATCATGCGGCCCGTCCATCGCCTGATGGAGTCTGCCGGTCTGCTGGGCACGCTGAAGACCCACGTGCAGCGCATTAACGACGTGATGGGCCACCGGCTGGACAGCCAGATACAGGCGACCAGCAGGGGCATGCCCGGCAGCGTGGTGAATCCGGCGGAAGACCTCTTCATGATGACCAGTGCGCCGCGCATCATTCAGGGGCGCGTGGAGTTCCGCAACGTCACCTTTGGTTACTCGCGCCTGGAGCCCCCCATGCTGCAGGACCTCTCCTTTATTGTGGAACCCGGCCAGCGCGTGGCCTTTGTTGGTCCGTCCGGCTGCGGCAAATCCACGATCGCCAAGCTGATTACCGGCCTGTATGAGCCGTGGTCCGGCGAGATTCTGATCGATGGCTACCCCCGCACTTCTTACGCGCGCGATTATCTCTCCGGGGCCGTGGCGGCGGTGGATCAGTCTCCTGTATTCATGGCCGGCACTGTTCGCGAGAATCTCACGCTGTGGGATTCCACCGTGCCGCACGTGGATATTGTGCGCGCGTGCAAAGACGCGGTGATCCACGATGCGCTGTCGGTTCGGGAAGAAGGCTACGATGGCCGCATGGAGGAAAACGGCAGTAACTTCAGCGGAGGCGAACGGCAGCGCATGGAAATCGCGCGGGCACTCATCCGCTGGCCGCGCATTCTGGTGTTGGATGAAGCGACCAGCGCCGTGGATGCTCTGGTGGAAATCGAGATTGACGACCGGATTCGCATGCGCGGCTGCACCTGCCTTATCATTGCGCACCGCATCTCCACGATCCGCGACGCGGACGAAATTCTGGTGTTCAAGCAGGGAAAGATCATCCAGCGCGGCCGCCATGACGAGCTGAAGGATGAGCCCGGCTTTTACGCGGAAATTCTGGATGAATGACGAATGACGCTTATGAAATCGATGGTGGCAAGATGTGACTTCAGTCCGCATCTTGCCAGATCGGAAAACGTAAGTCTGCGAAGCGGCTTGATTTACACGAACAGATCCGGCAGATCCGCCCAGCGGGTCTGGGGATCGGCGGAGAGGCGTTCGATCTGGCGGTCGAAGGTTTGCCATTGCTCTTCGGTAATGAGCTCATAGCTGTGGCCCCAGAAGTAGAAGACTTCGTCGCCGTCCTTGTCCATGTCTTTGACGCGCTGGAATTTATCCCAGAAATCGGCGGCCAGGAAGTGGGTGTTGGCGTGGAAGGCCATGGGGTTCTCGCAGGGGAACACCTTTTCGACGTTCTTTGTCGTGCGGGCGTAGACATGCCCGGCTTGGCGGATGGCGTTTTCCACAGCGTCGTTGTAGTCGCCGAACGGATAGGCGAAACCTTTGATCGCGTAGCCGAAAACCTGCTCCAGCTGGTCGCGGCCCTCGATGATGTTCTTTACGGCGTCCTCCAGAGGGATGCGGGAGAGGTGCGGGTGGGTGGTGGTGTGGTTGGCGACGAGAAAGCCCTCGTACACATCCTTGAGTTCACCCTTGGCGAGCTTGTAGACCATTTTGGTTTCCTTGAACTTCCATTTGCCCACGCGCTCGTTCTCGTGAAGGCCATAGTTGAGGTTGAAGGATGCTTTGGCGCCGTGTTTGCGCAGAATTTCAATGACGCGGATGTCGTCCAGTACTCCGTCGTCCCAGCATTGTACAAGTCTCATGGTAAGATTATGGGGCTGTCGTCGTGTTGATTGGTGATCGTCAGGCTGGCAGGGCCGGATTTGATGCAAAGTCTTCCAGGACGCTGTGCTGGCTGCGGCTGAGTTTGACGCCGGGGCGCAGGGCGATGACTTGACGCAGGGCTTCCTCCAGGCGCAGCGAGGGGTTGCGGCGCAGCATCCAGGCCAGCGCGTAGGTGGCGCTGCGTCCATGGCCGGCGGCACAGTGGATGTAGATATGGTCATGCCCGCCCGCGCAGCTTTCGCTCAGCAGGGCGAGGCCGGTCTGCAGCTCTGCCAGGGTAGGCGCGGTGGCGTCGAGGAGGGGAATGTTGTGGTAGCGGGCAGCACGGCGAAGGAAGGGGACTTCGCTGAACTCTGAAGTCAGATCAAGCACGCAGGTGATGTTGAGCTTATCGATAGCGCTCTTGTCCGAAGAACGCAACCGGCAGCCCAGGAAGAGACCTGGCGCAATCTGATGCCACGGTGCTTCAGCGCTCTGCAGGCGGTATATGGCGAGCGACAGGTGATTGAGCTGGTAGTAGCTGAGATAAACGAGGTAGCTCCATACAGGAACTGAGCCGTCTTTCCTTTTGCCGAACAAATCTGGCCGGTGCAGCAGATAAGCCAGACTGACAAGCGCGAGGGTGATTCCGAAATACAGCCACGCCACCATGGTCACCACATGGTCGGACATGATCGCGAGCCCGAAGACCGCCAGCGACATGATACCGAACGCGGCGCCGTACTTTAGTCTGTCCCGCATAGAGTGAAGGGAGAAGGGAGCGATGATGCTGTGGCGGGCAGGGCAAGATCAGGGCGGCGCAGAGCGCCGGGCTGGCGAGGCTTACTTTTTGAAGAGCAGGCGGAGGAAGGTGGGATCGGCAAACTTGCCGGAGCCCATGCGGACGATGATGAGGTTACGGCTGGGTACGATGTACAGGCGCTGGCCGCCGGAGCCCAGCGAGACGAAGAGATCGGCGGGCGCGACGCGGGACAGACAGCCGTTGCCCCAGTGCTGCTCTTCGATATCCAGATCCAGAATATCTTCCACGTTTAATTCGCGGGCGGAGGCGCTTGTATTGCGGTTAACCCAGAGGCCCAGGCCGAAGTGCGGGTTCGGCGTGCTGGTCTGAAGCATCTGCTGAAAGACGCCGCGGGAAACCACATAGCGGGCACGCGGGGGATAATAACCCTGGTTCAAGAGCAGCTTGCCGACATTGGCCCACTGCTGGGCAGTGAATTTGAAGCCGGAGGCGAGCAAAGGCTGGCCCGCTTTATCGGGGCGATCATTAGTGACGGGGAGGCCGAGAGGCGCGGCGATCTTGCTGCGCATGTAATCCCAGGGCGTGCTGAAGCGGCTGCGAAGTTTGCGCCGCATGATCTCATAGATGACGGCGAGATGCGCCGGGCCGTAGGCGAAGCGTTCGCCGGGTTTGCCAATGAATTTCAGCTCCATCGTACTCTTGAAGCGGTCATCCAGAGTAATGCGGTGGATGTGACCGGCAACGGGCAGGCCGCTGGTGAAATTAAGAAGCTGGCGAATCGTGATCTGGGATTTATCCGGATCATCCTTCCACTCGGAGATCGTATTACTGGCGGGCTCGTCCAGCGTCAGCATGCGATCGTCGGCCATGGCAAGCACCGCCATCACCCAGACCGCTTTGGTGCCGCTGAGAATCCCGTGACGCGCATCGGCACCCAGTCCGTCGGTATACTCCTCTTTAATAACGCGGCCGTTCTGGATGACCAGAAACGCTTTGCCCTTTTGCTCGCGCGCATAGGCGGCGGCGGCATTGATATTGCCGGATGGAATTTCCGGCGAATTAGGCAGCGACTGAGGCTGCGCCGAACGGCTCTGGGCGCGGGCGGTGGCTGGAGTCATCAGCGGAGCTGCCACGCCCAACAACAGCGTGAACGCTACGAGAAGAGTGAAAGGGAGCCGGCGGGGGGCGGTCAGAATGGCGGGGGCAAATCGAGTTGCGGCAAGGGAAGGAGAATTGCCGCCCGGGAGGATCCGCGCCGTGGTTCTGGTTGTGGATAGCATGCGGTTGTATAATGAAGCGCGTTGCCCAGAAGAGTCAAGCGCCGCGCTGATTCCGTCCGGAGGTGGTGTCCTGGAGTCTTTGTGGTTAATCAAGTATGATCTGCTTCCTCCGTTTCCTGCTTTCCTCTTCTTCCTAATTAAATAAAAGCGTGATGGAGATGCAAAAGATGTCACAGTTACATCCTCTTTCTCCAATAAGTGTGTTTATACCAACTTACTCCCCGAAATGGTCTTATTTATAGAGGAAAAAGAGGAAGGCGG
Organism: Methylacidiphilales bacterium; assembly: GCA_041287705.1. Classification (GTDB taxonomy): domain Bacteria; phylum Verrucomicrobiota; class Verrucomicrobiia; order Methylacidiphilales; family UBA1321; genus LW23. The sequence continues at coordinate 5,631 of JBGGNE010000109.1, forward strand.
GAAACGGAGGAAGGGGAATATTCTTAGAAAGCCTGCTTTCCTGTCTCTTCCCCTCCGACGTTGCGAACGTCCGCTCTCCCCCCCCTTAACGCGCTTTAGATGAGGATTTTTTCACCACCAAGACACAAAGACACCAAGTTGCGGAGAGGAAAAAGAGGTAAGGAGGGGAGAGATCAAATGTAGTCTGCAATCAACTTTCCTGTCTGCTGTCTTTTACAGACAACATTCGCGCGCTCTATCTCCTGCTTCCCCTTTTTTCCCCATCCGAACTTGGTGTCTTTGTGTCT
>JBGGNE010000110.1:0-2787 GCA_041287705.1 Methylacidiphilales bacterium
TTATACTGGCCGCTTTTGGGTTCGTGCAGCGTTGGGCTTTCGGTCGATTATTATTCTAATAAACTCCCTCAATCCCGCCTCGCCCGCTTCCCAAAATCGGCGCAGTATAAAGGCTAAATAACAACTACGATTGGTCTAACTCAATGGTTAGCTTGTGCTTCGTCACGTCGTCTAAGCGCTTCCTGCTTCTGAAGCTGCAGCGTTTCCAATGCGATAAGTGCTTTTGCGGATTCTGCGGCGGCCAGAGCAAACTCAGGGCTGCGGTTGTATTCTAACGCCCTCTTGAAATTCTCCGTTAGCCCCTTCTTCAGATGCTCGTAAAGTTCAGTATCCATAGGCTGGGGAATTGGAATAGGAGGCGGCATTGACTTCAGCAGGTTGATATTCTGGCTTTCGTTTCCACAATTGCCCGGACCAACATCTTGTCGTATGTCAGTCTGGGCAATTGATACAAGACTATCTATTAGTAGAGGCAAGCCTTAGATCTTAGACTCCACCGCTGGCGCGGTTCAGTGCGCTGATGACAGCGCGGATGCTGGCCAGTTCGATATTGGTGTCGATGGCGGCGCCGAACCAGGAGCGGTCGCTGCGGCCTTCCTTCTTTACGCGCTGATCGCGCAGCTCGATGTACGCCACCGCTTTCGCCTCGGCGCCGCGGCCCAGGGAGTGCTCGCGGAAATCCACGATCTCGAATGGCCCGATGCCCTCGCTCAACAACGCCTGTACCAGCGCGTTAATGGGGCCGTTGCCACAGCCTTCGATGCGCACTTCCTTGCCATCATGCTCCAACACTACCTCACAGCATACCTTCCCTGACTCGCCGGTCGCTGATGGAGAGGGAGTCTGGGTCCATGTGCGGAATGATTTCAGCGTCAACGGCTTGTTGCGCTCCAGATACTCCGCCGCAAAGGCTTCGTAGATGTCGTTGGGCTCCAGTTCCTGCCCGCGTTTGTCGGCGATGGCGTTGATCAGGCGGCCCAGCTCCTTGTGCATCATCTTGGGCAGTTGAAAGCCGAACTCGTTCTCCATGACATAGGCCACGCCGCCCTTGCCGCTCTGGCTGTTGATGCGAATGATGGCGCGGTAGCTGCGGCCCATGTCGCGCGGGTCGATCGGCAGGTAAGGCACTTCCCACAAGTCGCGCTGGCTGCGGGCCAGCTGATACTTCAGCCCTTTGTTAATGGCATCCTGGTGCGAGCCACTGAACGCGGTGAATACCAGGTCGCCGGTATAGGGGTGGCGCTCGTGAATATCCATGCGCGTACAGCGCTCGTACACCTCGCGAATGCTGTTCAGGTTCGAGAAATCCAGCATGGGATCAACGCCCTGGCAGTACATGTTCAGGCCGACGATGACGATATCGACATTGCCTGTGCGCTCGCCGTTGCCGAACAGCGTGCCTTCCACGCGATCCGCGCCTGCCAGCAGGCCCAGCTCTGTGGCGGCTACGCCGGTGCCGCGGTCGTTATGGGTGTGCAGGGAGATCCACGCGCGATCGCGGTGCTTCATGTGGGTGCAGAACCATTCGATCTGATCGGCGTGCACGTTCGGCGTCGCAATCTCTACCGTTACCGGCAGGTTCAGAATCATCTTCTTCTCGGCGGTCGGCTGCCAGACTTCCATGACGGCCTCGCAGATCTCCAGCGAGAAATCGATTTCCGTCAGCGAGAAGCTTTCCGGCGAGTACTGGAACGTAATGTCCGTGCCGACGACATCCGCGGCCAGTTTCTTCACCAGCTGCGTGCCTTTTACGGCCAGATCGATGACGCCCTGTTTGTCCAGGTTGAACACGATTTTGCGCTGGGCGGGGGACGTGCTGTTGTACAGGTGCACGATCGCTTTCTTGACGCCTTCCAGCGACTCGAAGGTGCGGCGAATCAGGTCTTCGCGTGACTGCACCAGAACCTGCACGGTCACGTCGTCCGGAATCAGTTTTTCCGCCACCAGGCGGCGCATGAAGTCGAATTCAATCTGCGACGCGGAGGGGAAGCCGACTTCGATCTGCTTGAAGCCGACCTGTACCAGCAGCTTGAAGAACTCGACCTTCTCGTCCACGCTCATCGGCGTGGCCAGTGCCTGGTTACCGTCGCGCAGATCCACGCTGCACCAGATGGGCGCCTGAGTGATGGTGCGGCTGGGCCATTGGCGATTGGGGATATCAATCTGCGGGAACGGCTTATACTTCGTGATGGGATGTCGTTGCATGTCGGTCTTGGCCAGCATGGCGCTGGTCCTTGTTTGGGGAAATGATGGCGCGGGTTGAAGGCGCACGAAAAAGAAAAAAACGAAAATGACGCGGAATGCGGCGGTCATCCTGCGGGAAAGAACTGTTTCCGCAAGAAAGGAGTGCGCCTTTTCGAACCCGCTGAAACCCGGACAAACAAGGTAGCCGACCGCCGCAAAAAACTACCCGACCTGTCCGAGGCCGAAAAGGCAGGGAAGGATGGTAAGTCGTAGAAGCTGTGCGGAAGGCAAAAACATGACGATGGCAGGTACCCTACAGGTTGAGCGCCGGGTTGTCAATACCGCACAGAAAAAGGCAAAAGCGCCGGGTGCGATTGATAGTGGTGCAGATAGTCAGCTTTCCAAATGCACAAGATAAGGGTTCCTATCCGAAACTTGGTGTCTTCGTGTCTTGGTGGTGAAAAAATCTTCATCCCAAGCATGTAAAAGGGAATTCGCTATTTCCCCTTTGTCCTTTCCCGGGTCGCGGCGTTAAATTCGGAACTCGTAGAGCAACCCGTTACCGTGTGGCGATATGAGAAACTTTTTTAACGCAACGTTCGC
>JBGGNE010000111.1:0-22170 GCA_041287705.1 Methylacidiphilales bacterium
AAGCCTTCCAGGAAAACCTTACCAGACTCCGGGCAAAGCTTGATGCCGAAAAGAAATTCGAAGGCCGTACGTTCTGGCTTCCCTCATACACGTTTCAACAGATCCTTCGCGATCGCGCCGACCTGATGGCAGCACCCGCCGCACCCGCAACTCCTGCCACGAACCAGCCTCCCGTTCCTCCTTTCGCTCCATCGCCTTCACCAGCGGCGACGGAGCCAGCTTCACCGCGGTAGTGCCGTCAGAACAGCGACGCCCCATACCTGATGAGTAAGACCTGTTCGCATGTTCATGTTGAGACGGCCTTCTTCAAGGCCGTCGCAGCAACCGCCGGTGGACGCTTCGTATACGGACAAGCGAAGGTCGTTTGCTCCCAGGAACCACTCCAAGGCCCGCAGGGCATCAACAAAGGCATGGTTCAGAAATCCTGCGGACGCAGAGCGTATGCGCGCGGCCGGTAATCCCCGAGGATGAAATAAAGAGCTATTCAAACCAAAGTATATAGACTTACGCCCCATGACGTTTAGCCGCGGGGCGTAAGCGGAATTGCCTTAAGAAGCCTTAGGCAGAGTAATCACCAGCATATCTGTCTTCCGGTCGATCACCATCTTGTCGATTTTTACCGGCCCTGGCAGAGTCAGGAGCTGAGAATAGTAAGCCTTTTGGGACAGTTGCTTGCCGTCCTTGCTTTTATCACCATCTTCGGCCTTCGCTTCGATGGTCAACGTCAGGTCTTTAACCGTAACGTTAACATTGTTCATGTCGCGATTGGGCAAGTAGGCCCTCACAACATAATTCCCATTTTCCTCCTGAAGATCGACTGAGGAACCGAAGCGCAACTGGTTGAAATACCCCTGGAACAGGGGTGTGGAACGGTATGGAGAGAACGATTCTTCAACTATACGGTCCATTTGGCGCTGCATTCTGGACATTTCCGCCAGGACGTCCTGATCCCAGAGATCGGGAGCACTCGGCATCGGCGAAAGAGCCAGCGGAGGCACCACCTTCCCCAATGTTGACTTGGGAACGGTCACCACGATCATATTGTCCTGTGCCTTCCTCTCGATTTGCGGCTTGGCGTCGGGTGCTACCCTGGACAGGGCGATTGCCTGCTGATAGGGGGCGGCCTTTCCCTCGGCGGGGGCCGCAATCCTGAGAATATCGTTTTCCCAGGTGATTTGGACTTTATCCAGATTACGATTCGGCAGGTGAAGCCGGACCGTATAACTATTTTCCAGTTCACGAAGATCAACCGAAGCCGTAGCGAGAGCCGTGGACGTCATGCTTCTGGCATTTTTATCAGCTCCCAGGCCGCGCCAGACGTCTCGAAAGACATCCGACATTTTCTCTTCCCAACTCTTCTCTTTTTCCGAAAAAGAGCTTGAATCACTCTTGGCGGTTTCCTGCGCCCGCATTGCTTGAATGTTTGGCGTCGACATGCAAGCACTTAACGCCAGGCCAATAGCCAGGAAACGCGCGCAACGACTTCTCACACTTACTTGCGAAGTTTTCATGGTATTTTCCAGGTACAATGTGGATATGAAAGCGGAGCTGCCCCGCAGCCCTGAAACCCGTGGAATGCAGCGGGGCCGGGGTAATGTCCCCGACCCTGCAAATCGGCGGAAGATTAGCTGACTTCAATCATCTTGGGACGAGCCGCTTCCCGCTTGCCAATATGCACTTTGAGAAGGCCGTCCTTGAATTCTGCATTCACTTTTTCAGCATCTGCGTTGTCTGGGAGAGCAAAAGTACGGATAAAGGTCCCGTAGGCTCGCTCAATGCGATGATATTTCTTGCCCTTCTCCTCCGTTTCGCGTTTGCGTTCTGTGGAGAATGGAGTCCTGTTCCTGTCTGGAGAAAGCTTGATTTCGTCTTTCTTGATTTCCGGCAGTTCCGCGGAAATGAGGTATTCCTGATCATCTTCCGTTATGTCCACTACAGGTGCCCACTCTGGCACTGTAATAGATTCCTTATTTCCGTTATCGCGGGACTGGGATCGGCGACTCAGAAAGTTGGAGAGACGGCTTTGCATTTCCTCCATCTCCCGGAACGGATCCCAATGAGTTAATGCATTCATGTTACAATAGGGTAGAGGTTCATGTTTCGCCATTGACCCTCACCTTCGGGTCACATGGGTCGCGGGTCAGTTTCTTACTGACCACACCTTATTTTTCATCAGGAACTATGCCAGCAGGGAGTTTCCATAAAGCATTGAAAATCAACATACTTGCCGCCGTCGGCTTGTCTTTGCTTGTGACACAATGACTCAAATGAAGGAAACTTTGCGGGAAAATCTGTCACAGAGGGGCGCTCACGGAGTATTCCCAGGTGGGGGAACGGTGCAATCCGGTTCAGCAACGATCTCCACGGGGCCTGGGGAGACGGTGCATCAGTCAACAACCCTGGCAGCTACCTCTATCTTCCCGGCAGTCTCGGCAACCCCAACTACGCTATCACGCTCAACGGCGGCGGCGAGTCGTTCCTCATTCTCCCCCGCCACACTTTTAATACCGACATGTTCAACGCCACCCGCGGACGCAACAACGAGGATGAATCGTACTACACCAAAGCGAACGACCTGCCGTCCTCCCAAGGCTCCGTCTACTACGACAAAAAGCCCCGGCCCGCAGTACCCAATCCCATTTATTCAAGCTCCAGCTACGAGGAATTCCAGGTCCCGGGAAGCGGCTCCGAGCATGATTGATTCTGGCAGACATTTTTGAGCCAAGGGCCGTGCTGATACGACTCGACAATATCGCCTCCTCATCGGGTTTCTTTACTCCTTTCTTTCCTTCCAGTATCCCTCGCCAGCTAGTGGAGAATATCTGCTTTTTGGACTATCTTACAGGGTAAACCGAACTCAAGAACTGGAGATAGCTTTATGCACTTTACGGACAGATTTCAGGCAGGGCGTTTTATTGCTTCAAAACTCCTTGGGTATCAGGAGGATCGAGATGTGATTGTACTCGCGTTGCCGCGGGGAGGGGTCCCGGTTGCCTGCGAGGTGGCTACCACGCTGAGGGTCCCTCTGGATCTTGTCGTTGTGAGGAAAATTGGAGTGCCGGGAAACCGCGAACTGGGTGTGGGGGCGCTGGCTTCCGGCGGCATTGAATATGTGTCGGACGAAGATATCGATCTCTTGCGCATAGATAAACTTGCGCTGCGGGAGGTGGTTGAGGAAGAGCGGGCGGAGTTACTGCGGCGTGAACGTCGCTTCCGGCACGGCCTGCCTTTTCCGGCGGTCAAAGGAAAGACGGTAATTCTTGTTGATGACGGACTGGCGACTGGCTTCACGATGGGGGCAGCGCTTCAGGCCGTTCGCAATCACGGCGCGGCCAGGGTTGTTGTCGCCGTTCCCGTCGGGGCTCGCGCAACGTGCGACGCGCTTCGGGCAGACGCCGATGAGGTCGTCTGCGCCTATGTGCCCGCAAGTCTCGAGTCCATAGGCCACTGGTATGCGGATTTTACCCAGTTGACCGATGTGGAAGTAGAGTCACTTCTTCGGGACCGGGCCTGTAATCCGACATTCGAGCTCATTATGGCGGGCACGGAACCCTAAAACCCTGCCGCTGCAAGGTGAGGCGGCTTCAGTTAACCGGTATCTGGCGCGTAGCGCTGGTATTGACCTGGGCCAGGCGCGGCAGCGTTACGGTCAGCACACCCTGACGGAAGTCGGCCTGGATGTGCTCGCTGTCCGCGTCGGCAGGCAGGGAGATAAGGCGGCGGAAGCTGCCGTAGCTGCGTTCGATGCGGTGGTAGGAGCCGCCGTCTTCCTGTTTCTCCTGGCGCTTCTCGCCGCTGATGATGAGCGTATCATCCTCCACCAAGAGGTGAATGTCTTCCTTTTCGACGCCGGGGATCTCCACGCGGATGGTGTAGTTCTTGCTGTTTTCCGCGATGTCCACCTGCGGCTTGATCAGGCTCAGGCCGCGACCGAAGAAGTCGTCCCGAGGTAAGGCCGACCCGCCGAAACCGCGCAGGAAGTTGTCAAAGACGCGGTCGATTTCCTGATGCAATGGCATCAGCGGGTACGAACTGAGGCCGGACTGCGACTGCTGCTGGACCGGAACGGGGCTGTTGCTATTGCCGCCGTTGTGGCGGGGTTGTTCTTCTTCTTTCCGGAACCAGTTCCATGGGTTGAGTTTTTCGAGGTTCATGACTGTGGTATTGGCTAGGATTTGAGGTTGATAAGTTTGAATTCGGAGGTGTTCGTCATCTCCATAGATTAGACTTCCGCGAGAGAATTCATCAGCGGCTTTACCGGCCGCTGATGAGGACGAAGCGGGAACCGCCCCGGCTCCAGACATGCAGCAGCATGCGGTCATCCTGACTGAGGTTCCGGTTGAGTTCCAGCGCCTGCCGGGTGTTGGTGACCGGGCGGCGGTTGACCTCCAGGATAACGTCACCGCGGCTCAGGCCCGCCAGGGCTGCTGTGGAGCGGGGTTCGACTCCGGTAACAACAATCCCCTCGACAGAGTCCGGGATCCTGAATTGCCTTCGCGCTGCCGGGGTGAGATCATCGATCGCAATGCCGCCAGGCAGGTCCTGGCTGTTTCCATCGCGGCTGGTATCCGTCCGGGCCAGACCGCCGTCGCGCTGCTGTTCCTCAAGCTTGAGCGTGTAGGCTTCTTCGCGACCCTCCCGCACGAGTTTGAGATTCACCTGGGTTCCCGGCACCGTTTGCGCCACCATCAGGCGCAACTGCCGGTTGTCGGTGACTTTCTTGCCGTTGTACTCAATGATGACGTCGCCCGATTTAATACCGGCTTCATCAGCGGGGGATTTGCGGGATACCTCACTGACAAGAGCCCCGCTGGTGCCGGCAGGGAGTTTGAATTCCTTTGCCAGCTCCGTCGTTACCGGCTGGATAACGACGCCCATGTAGCCCCGCGTCACCTTGCCGTCGGTCACGATCCGCTCCATCACATAGCGGGCAAGATTGATGGGCACGGAGAAGCCGACGCCCTGGTTGCCGCCCGTCCGGCTCAGGATCGACTGGTTGATGCCGATCAGCCGGCCTGAAGCGTCCACCAGCGCGCCTCCGGAGTTGCCGGGATTGATGGAGGCATCGGTCTGGATAAAGTCTTCATAATCCACAATACCCATGCCGCTGCGGCCCTTACCGCTGACAATTCCCATCGTCACCGTCTGGCCGACGCCGAAAGGATTGCCGATCGCAAGCACCACGTCACCCACCTCTACCAGGTCGCTGTCCGCCAGAGTAACGGCGGGCAGATCCTTCGCGTCCACCTTCACTACGGCGATATCGGTCTGTGGATCCGATCCGACCACCTTTGCGTCATACGTCACCGAGCTGTTCTGGAGCGCCACCTGGATCTTGTCGGCGCCCTCAATCACGTGGTTGTTGGTCAGAATATAGCCGTCGGGCGTTACAATGACGCCGGAGCCCAGCGACTGCTCCTTTCGTTCACGCGGAACGCTCTCAAACGGGAGATCAAAGAAGTGCCTCAAGACGGGATCGTCCAGATACGGCGTCATTCCCTGATTCATCCGCGTCGTCCTGTTGGTGTAAATGTTGACCACGGAGGGACCCACTTTGCTCACCACCGGCTTGAAACTGAACACCGGTGGGGATGCCGGCGCCAGAGGGCTGGTGTCCACCTTCGGCTTGACAGGCGCCTCCGCCAACAGGGAGGAACCAAGGAAAACAGCCGCGCAACATAGTAAAATCGCCGCGAAAAGCGCCAGGAAGGGCCTGGCAAGCGGCAAACGAGTCAAAGAAACGTCATTTTTCATGGGGAGTAAGCTCAAACACGCATGATGTGACCGGAGATTGCATACCGCAGAAGTCCGAGGACCTCCTTCTTCGAGCGCTTGCCGGACAGGCATTGGATACTCTCCCGGTCCCGGCGCAACGACGGCGCGCGGTTTCTGACAGCATGGCAATCATCGCAGTCTGATGATTTTGCAGGCTTTATGTACAATCCCGCCAACCGGCGCCTGCCGCAACCGACCTTCGGGATGCCAGCTATTCCTGACTCGTCAGGCTATGAGCTTCGCTGGCTGACAGAGATAATATACGTAAGTTCCATATAATCGCAATTATGTATGTCGTTAAAGGCTTTTGATCCACCTGCCGCGCAATCAGCCTCACATCCCCATCCGCAAGCTCCGGGCGAAGCTCTTTCGCGGAGGCAAACCGGACAGGAGCCAAGGCATTAACTTCTCACAGAAGGTCAGTTTTCCTGCTTCCATATGTCGTGGCTCGACATGTGGAGCAACACTCCGGCGGGGGTTGAGGGACGATCGTGATAAAAGATGGAGAAGTGGACGCGGTTGTTTGTGCGATAATACCGATCAGGATAGAAGAGCCCGTTCATGTCTAGATTATTACGGCCATGAGTGGAGTTAAACATGCTCTCCAGCGTAAGCACGCTGAAGTGCAGGCCTGGAATTGGTTCTGCATCGGATCCGGGCCAGTTGTTGCCGCCATTACCGTTGCCGGCAGGATCTTGTCCGGTACCGGATCCAGGGTTACCTCCGGGACCCTGGCCCGGCGGGTTGGGTGCAGAAGTCAGCGTGAGGGTACCGGGGATGTACTGAAATATGTAGTTGGCCGCACTTGCTCCGGAACCGATGATGATGTAATCACCAGCAGGAGAACCTGCCGTGGCGGTGCTTGTGAAGGTCAGGCCTGAGATAGCGGACTCGGTGTCTGAGAACTGGAAGCCGGCGACAGTTCCGCTGAAGGGCGGAAGTGGGCTTCCTGCGATACCAGATGCGTTGTCAGCACGCACGGTCAGAATAGCCGGGGTGATGGAGAACGTGCCGCTGTTGAAGACGAGCTGATAGTTGGCGTTGGCGGTCAGAGTGCCCTGGGTAATGGCATAAGTTCCTGCGGCCTCGCCCGGAGCAAGATTCAGCCCGCCCGTAAAGACGCTGCTCATGGTGTCCGTAAACTGCAGGGAGCCGCTGATCAGGCTGTAGCTGAACGCCGGCGTTGTGCTGCCATACACTTTGGTGAGCGTTCCACTTGGCGCCACGGTGAGGGACCTGGGCGTAATGGTATAGAGCGGCGAGGACGGATCGAGCGTAATGACGTAGTTGGGGTTCAGCGTAATAAGCTGGCTGATATCAAAGAGGTAGGAGCCGGCGTCTTCTCCCGCAGCGCGCAGCAGCAGGCCGTTGAGGGTGATGGAAGAGCCTCCGCCGATGTCGTAAAGCAGCGTGCCATCTGGGTCGCCGTAGATTTTGCCCTGGCCGAAGTCTGGCAGAATGGTGATGGGCTGGCCGGTGTTGGTCAGCGTGAAATTGCCGGTAAGGCCGGTTACGCCGTGGATCCCGATCGAATAGGTGCCGAGTGCACCGGCCGCAGTGAGGTTGAACGTGGCAGTGCCGGAAGCGCTGAGTGTATGCGTCAGAGTTCCGATGGCCGTGGCTCCGCTGCCAGGAGTGCTCAAGGTTATTGGAATGCCTGAGAAATTGAAGATGCCGGGATCCAGCGCAGTTAGCGTTACCGTGAGAGGGGCAAACAGTGTGTTGAGAGGCGTGCTCTGGTTATTGCCGCCCAGCGTGTAGGCAAACCCGCGAGATTCGTACGCGCCGATATCCGGCAGTCCGTCGCCGCGAGGCGCGCCGCGCTGGTCGATTGTCAGGGCGGTTGAGCCGCTGTTGAGAGCCGGGCTGCCCGGCAGCAGGGCCAGCGTGGGCGTGGGTCCGCCGAAGTCGCCCAGCGGAGTGAGACGGGGATTCGCGTGGTTGATGAGGTTCAGACCGAGATCTGCGAACGTTCCGTCGATATTCGCGTTGATGTTGCCCGTGGTGTTAATGGATACGATCGTATTGCCGATCTCCACAAGTCCCGTCAGCGTGGTGACGACAATGCCGCCACCGTTGTCCGTGGCCGAGTTGCGCGCAATGGTGCTGCTGAGAATCTGGGAATGGATGCCGCTGTTGTGCTGCAGATAGATGCCGCCGCCTTCGACAGCGGAGTTGAGCGTGAAGGTGGCGTTTGTCGCGATCAGCGGGCCGGTTCCCTCATGGTACAGACCGCCTCCACGGCCAAAAGTCATGGTGCCGGCGGCCGTAACGGAGTTGCTGTCAAAGGTGCTTGCGGTAACGGTAAACCCGGCACCCTGGCTGAAGACGCCGCCGCCTCTGGCAAAACCAACGTCCGGCGTGCCTTGGCTTGACGGCTTTACCGACGTGGCAGATGCACTGTTGCCGGTGAATCGCGAGCGCTCCACGGTCAGCGTCGATCCTGCATTGGAGAAGTACAGCCCTCCTCCGTAGGAACCTGCCCCTGCCGAGGGAGTGCTGCTTGAAACGGAGCTGCCATTCTGGGCAAATGCCGTAGCGCTGTTGCCGGAAAATGTGCTGTCCTGGATCAGCACTGATCCCCCCTTGTGATAAACCCCGGCTCCGTCCGCCTGCGCCGAAGCGCTGGAAGCACTCGTACCCGAAGTAACAACACGGGCGCTTAGCACGTTATCGCGGATGGTGGCGTTGCGAATCTGCAGAGCGCCCTCGCTGTACACGCCGCCGCCCTGGGTATTGGCCCCGACCGATATCGCGTCGGCGTTGCCTCCTATTGTCAGTGGCTGCAGAATGATGGTATTTTCCGCAATATCCGTGCCATTCAGGGACAGCAAGGCGTTAACGCTGCTGTAGATACCCGCGCCGCGGCCATCCATCTCTTCCGTTGTATAGTTGTAGGGGAAAGGGATCTGGGTGCTGACTTCAATCCGGAGCTCTCTGGACGCCGCAGTATTGGTAACGACGCTTCCGCTCGTCATGTTAAGCGTGCCGCCGCCGACATAAATACCACCGCCGCGCTGCGCCGAATTGCCGCGGATCGTGGTATCCGTAATGGAGTGCGACTGCGGCGTCACGGTATTGTCAAAGATGTAGATACCGCCGCCGGAGGTGTTCGTATTTGTACTGAATGTTCTGGAGTTAAGAAGAGTCAGCGACCGGGTGCGCTCCGCCACGGTTTCCGCTGTGTTATTTAGTATGCTCGACCGCTCGATAATCATGGGGCCCGCTCCCGTCGTGTAAATACCGCCTCCCTGGGCATAATAGGCAAAGGAGTCGGATTCATCAGGCGAAGTCGACGTGGCTCGGGCGATGGCTTTATTGCCGCTGATCTCCGAGTCATAAATGCGAAGCGTGCCGCCATCCGCAATGCCGCCTCCCATTGCAAACGCGAAAAGGTTTCCATCACCGGTAGACGCAATGCTCTCCGCCTTGTTATCGCGGATGACGGAGTTGCGTATCGTGAGGTTCCCCGCGTTGAAGATACCTCCGCCGGACGTACTGGCGAATGCAAGTCCGGCCGCCAGATCCACCTCCTGGTAAGCACGGTTATCGCGTACCGTAGCGGATTGCAGCAGCACCGTGGCTCCTGCATCAATCTGAATTCCTGCTCCGTTGACGGCGAATCCGTCCGCAATCGTGAGGTTGCTTAGAGTAACCGTTCCCGCGCCCGATGACGAGACCCGCACCACGCGCGATGTCCCGCCCCCGCTGATTGTCGTCGTGCCGCCTCCGTCAATCGTAACGGCTTTGTTGATATTGATGCTTTGCGTGTAGGTGGTGGCGAGCAGGCGGATGACGGCCAGAGCGTTGATTGGCGCTGCATCAATGGCGTTTTGAATTCTGCCATTGGCTCCGACAAATATCTCGGTGAGAAGGCTGGTGCCGAGCATCGTCGCGCCGGTTTTCAGGTTAATCAGCTCATTGAGATACAGGCGCGGTGTATTGAACGTAAGGTTATACGTATAGGCGTTTCCGGCCGTCCCAAAAGGCGAGTTTACGGTAATGGATTCACTCGCCTGCAATGTAACGTGGTTTTGGTCCAGCAGCGATACAAGGTACATCGCGTCCAAGGTAGAATCGCCCAGCGTTGTGCTGCCGCCGTTAATGATCTCCAGCGTGGCGGGATCCAGCAACAGCGTGCCGCCGCCGGTATCCACCGTGCCTCGAAACTGTAAACTCTGCTTGCCGCTTACCTCCACAAACCCGCCGGATGCGGGCACTGCCGCTGCATTACCCGTGCCGCGCGCTGAGATGCTGCCAAGAAAGCTGGTGTGCTCATCACTCCACACAATGGCCGTGCCGCCGGCTGCCGGGCCATCTGCCGCAATCTCCGCGCCAGCCTCAACCGTGGTCGTGCGTGCATTACTGATGGAGGCATCCCGTCCCTGAAAGCCGCCGCCCACTCGCACAGCGCCACCGCGTCCCCGTGTGCTGCCCGCATCCAGGCGGGAACCCGAAGCCAGCGTAACGTGATCGCCCGTAACCGTGATGCTTCCGCCCGCCTTACCGGGAGTCCGGCCGCGCGCAATCAGCCGTCCCGAGTTGCGCACGGAGCCAGCCGTTCCCCTGCCGGATGCAACATCGCGTTGCCCTTCTGCTTTCAGCACGATGCGACCACCACTGCGATCCACGCCGGTAGCGCGGATGACGCCCGTGTTGTTCACTGCCAGGGCGTACTCATTGCCGCCCGCCGCCCGCAGTTCCGCAGCGGTGGCGCGAATTAAACCCGTATTGCCTACGGAGCCACTATTGCCGCCGCCCGTGCGTATAAATACACGCTGTCCGGTGGTTCCGGCGGGCTGCACCAGCACTTCCTGTCCCGCTGCCAGATGAGCTTCCCCGCGTCGCGCTGAAATCCGGCCGTGATTCTCCACGCGCCGCGCAATCAGCATCACGTCGCCCTCCGTAGCGCGAATTTTTCCATGATTAACCACCGACGCACCGGAGTCCCCGCGAAAACGCATAGCGCCGCCCGCCATAAAGTCCGCGTCCGCCACATCCAGCGTGCTCGCTGTAAAGCCACCGCCGGTGTTTATACGACCGGTTTTGCCAATCACCACTCCCTGTGGATTGACCAGATATACCTTTCCATCCGCCCTCATCGAGCCATCAATCCGCGAAGCGCCACTTCCGCCCGTCACCCGGTTCAGGACTGCCGCCGAACTCCCCGGCTGCACAAAGTTCACCGCTTCGCCCTGACCTACAGAAAAGTCTTGCCAGCGGATAATCGCATGCGGGGATGTCTGCCTTATGGTCACAGACCCTGGGGTTGATGCAATTTCCGCCGTCCCTGCAGTAACATTGCCTCCCGATGGATTACCCATCAACTCTATAGGCCATGCTGCAAGTGCACAGCAGTACAACACGATTGTCTCGACAAGCGCGCTCCATCGAAACGGGAAATGTAAGCGTGCACGATCGAGCCTGAGGAATAACGCGAAGGATTTCATGGACGGTGATCGGAGCGCTTCCGATAACCTTCATATGAAGCAACGAGTGTTGCGGGAATCAATAATTAATTTTCTAATCAACTAATACTATGAAGCTTCTAATATTATAAACCCTGGCTATGCCTGCGGCAGGTTGTACACCATTAAGGCGGACAAGGATGAAGGCCTGTAGTGGAGGCGGTGTTCGAGCTTCGCACCGAAATCCTGGCTGGGCGTGCACCGGGATTGTCTCTTCGTCTACATCTGGACAAAACCACGGCGAATCGCTCAACGGAGCCGTTATCATTTCGCCGCCGGCACAATGGATATTCGATATGTCTTCGGTACCCTTCTACGATTCGGGCGCTTTCTTATAAAGCTTAAATCCCTGATAAATAGATGTAGCAGTTGTTAATGTGCTCAGGGTTATGTCCAGTTTTTTGGATCTATTGACAGGAAATTTCTCTTATATTTTTAATTCATCTCTTATTTGAAGGCAGGATGCAAGAAGTAGCTACGCACCGGTTGCAAATTGCAAGAAAGGTCGAATGCCTGGTATGCTGCTAATAGCATAGGCAAGGAGTGAGCGCTAAGTCATTCCATGCCTTTATGCTATATCAATATGTCTCATTCCTGATTCCATATTTCGAATTTTCAATAATTTACAGTGACTCTCATAGTTAAAATCTATGGATCTGAATTTATGTCGGTATAAAGGGCGTCTTTTTATCCCGACGTGGCATTCTTCCTGCATTCTGGTCAGTCACACCTTTTTGATCTTCCGTTATTCGGTTTTCATCTCTTTTTTGCGAAGAAGCTATTGAAAATTCCTTCCTGATAAAAGACGTCCGGCTTTATCCGCAACAGGCCGTGTGCGACAGCATGCCCTGAGAACCAGATCGACGAAATAATAAAGCTCTGAGGAACCGCTTACATTATTTAAACACCTCAATGTATTTAGATTATGGATATACATCCTCCCAGGTCTTTATTGGCGGATATCAGGCCCAGATCCGTTGTTCTCTTCAGGGCGCTGCTACTTGGCGATATGTTATGTGCCATGCCCGCGTTCCGCTCTCTTCGTGCGGCTTTGCCTGACACTCATATAACGCTGATCGGCCTGCCCTGGGCAAAGCAACTCCTTGATTACATGCCGGAGTGCCTGGATGAATTCATTGAGTTTCCAGGGTATCCGGGCTTGCCGGAACGCCGCCTGGAACCGTCGTCGCTGCCTCGCTTTCTCTCCGAGATCCAGGAGCGCCGGTTCGATCTCGCCCTGCAGATACAGGGGAACGGCAGTATCACTAACTCTCTGGTAGCTGCATTTGGAGCAAAGCGCACGGGCGGTTACTTTGTGCCCGGCCAGTTCTGCCCCGACCCAGAGCTGTTTATACCGTACCCCGAGAAGCTTCCGGAAATTTGGCGCCACCTTACCCTCATGCGGCATCTTGGCGCAACGGCTCTGGACGATCGGTTGCATTTTCATGTGCCGGAAAGCGACACGCGCTCGCTTCGGCTGCTTTTGGACCGCCATGACGTGGAACAGCCTTATGTGTGCCTGCATCCCGGTGCCAAGGCAGAGTGGCGTTGCTGGCCGGTTGAACACTTTGCGGCTGTGGGGGATGCTCTTGCTGCGGAAGGCTTCCAGGTAATCGTCACGGGTAGCGGGGCGGAGAGGGGCAGGGCACAGCATGTCGTAGAAAACATGCAATCTGCCGCCATTAACTTAGCCGGCGAGACGAGCAATCTCGGCGTTCTGGGCGCCTTGATCAAAAGCGCGAGCCTGACCATATCCGGGGACACGGGAATCGCTCATTTGGCATGCGCTGTGGATTGCCCAAGCGTGGTTATCTTCCTGCGCTCCGAGGTGGAAGGATGGCCGCCACTCGACCGCGTTCGTCACCGACTTGTGTGCAATATATCCGGCGTAACTGTGCACATGGTAATTCAGGAATCCCTTGATTTGTTGCAGAGCTTACAGATTTCCCCCGCTGCCGGTGCGGCATCCACTACCGTTCACGGCACTCTTCACCAGGTAACAGCATGAGCCGTCCCTTGCGTATCTTTACGTGGCATATCCACGGCAGCTATCTCTATTACCTGAGCCAGGTTCCGCACGAATTCTATATACCTGTAGATGCGTCCGGAAGACACGGATATGGGGGTAAAGGCACGGGTTACCCATGGCCGGCTAACCTTATAGAAGTACCGACGGACAAGATAAAGGATGCTTCCTTTGACTGTATATTGTTTCAGTCCAGGGACCAGTACCTGAACGACCAATTTGAAATCTTCAATAGCGAACAACTCAGCCTCCCTAAATTATACATTGAACACGACCCTCCGCGTGAACATCCCACTGACACGAAGCACTATGTCCAGTCACCAGACGTCATGCTGGTGCATGTTACGCCCTTCAACGAGCTCATGTGGGATGCGGGGCCCACTCCTACCCGCGTTGTGGAGCATGGTGTTTTTGTCCCCGAGGACACGCACTATCTGGGCGACTGGGATAGTGGGGTTGTCATTATCAATAACATACACATAAGGGGCCGCAGACTGGGCTATGATATATGGCTAAAGGCGCGAGATCATGTGTATCTCGACCTGTATGGAATGGGCTGGGAAGAAGCGGGCGGTTTAGGCGAAGTAAAGCATTCGGAACTGCCCGGGTTGCTATCCCATTACCGCTTTTTCTTCAATCCCATCCGCTATACCAGCATGGGGCTGGCAGTGTGCGAAGCAATGGCCACAGGACTTCCCATCGTGGGTTTTGCGACGACGGAAATGGCGACGACGATACCTAACGGCATTGCCGGTTATGTGGATACAAAATACGAGCATCTTTTACCTCACATGCGCGAGCTGCTGAAAAATCCGGCTTTAGCGGCCCATCTGAGTAAAGGTGCACAAAAGATAGCGCGCGAGCGATTCTCCATGCAGCGGTTTATACATGACTGGTGCGAGGTATTTTCTGAAGTTACCGGTATTTCATCCAAACAACATCATAAGTCATCCTATATCTATATACCTACGGCAACAGCATGAAACAATACATTGCTATAATCAGTGATCATGCCTCGCCCCTTGCACCACCCGGGGGTGTTAACAGTGGCGGCCAGAACGTCTATGTGGCGCAGATAGCCCGCCATCTTGCCCGTCGCGGCCACTACGTCGATATATTTACCCGTAAAGACGACCCTGCCCTTCCAGAAGTGTATCACTGGCAGGATCGCATCCGCGTTGTGCATGTACCAGCAGGCCCTCCTGAATACGTAGACAAAGAGAAGCTTCTGGATTACATGCCGGAGTTTACAGCGTTCATCATGAATTTCATGGTGATGTACGATATTACGTACGATGTGGTTCACGCCAACTTCTGGATGTCCGGTCTGGCTGCTCTGGAGATAAAGAACGCTTTTCATATTCCGTTTGTCATTACCTTTCATGCCCTGGGCAGAATCCGGCGGCTTCATCAGCAGGGCGCGGATCGCTTTCCCGACAAACGCCTGGAGATTGAGGAACTCCTCGCCCGGAAGGCCGATCGCATCCTTACGGCGTGCCCACAGGATGAAGAGGATCTTCTGGAGTACTACAACGCGCATCCGGGCAGGTTTGTGATGGTTCCATGCGGCTTCGATCCAGTGGAGATGCGGCGCGTGAACAAGCTGTGGGCCCGCTGGAAGCTCGGCTTGCCGCTTAACGAATTCATTGCCGTGCAGGTAGGACGCATGGTGCCGCGAAAGGGCGTGGATAATGCCATACGTGGCTTTGCCCGGTTCGAAAAGAACAGCGGCGCAAAAGCGCGCCTCCTTGTCGTGGGTGGCGAGTCGGAAACGCCGGATCCTGCCCTGACACCCGAAATGGGCCGCCTGCAGGAAGTGGCACGGGAAGAGGGAGCGGAAGGCAGCGTTGTCTTTACAGGCCGCCGTTCCCGCGAGGCCCTGCGCTATTACTATAGCGCCGCGGATGTTTTCATTACCACGCCATGGTACGAGCCTTTCGGCATTACCCCGCTGGAGGCGATGGCATGCGGGGCTGTGGTCGTGGCCTCGGAGGTAGGCGGCCTTAAATACACGGTGCGCCATGGAGAGACCGGCTATCACGTACCGCCGCACGATCCGGACGCGCTGGCGGAGAGGCTGGAGTATCTGTGGCGCTACCCTCGCCGGCTCAAGGTACTTTCCCAGGCGGGAGAGCGGCGTGTGCATCAGAACTTCCGCTGGGACCAGGTGGCTCGCGCATTAGAGGCTGTCTATAGAGACGTTTCCCATCACCAGCCTATACTCGATCAGAAGAAAGACGTTATATATATAATAAAGCGGAAGTCTCCACGATTGGCTCACTATGAATACTTTTAACGGACATATCGCACTTATTACAGGCGGCGCGGGCGGTTTAGGCAGCGCACTCAGCAGACTGCTGGCGGAAAACAAATTCCACGTCATTATTGCTGATGTAAATAAACCCGCAGTGGATAAGCTGGTGACTGAAATTAACAGCAAAGGACATGCCGCGAGCGGCCTCATCATCGATCTTACCAATGCCGCAGAACTGCAAAATGCCATTGCGTCTATCTATGAAGACTTCAAGCGGCTTGATGTACTCATTAATAATGCCGGTATTGATCTGACAGTATCTGTGGAGGAAATGCCGGTCGAGGCGTGGGACCGCATCATATCCGTTAACCTTCGCGCTCCGTTCGTCCTGTCCAAAACGGTGTTCCCCCTGATGCGCAAGGAGCAGCAGGGAGGCGAAATCATCAACATTATTTCCACCGCTGCCCTGAGGGCCTGGCCCAACGCATCTGCTTATCACGCAAGTAAATGGGGTTTCCTGGGATTCAGCCATGCGCTGCATACGGAAGGGCGTCCCTACGGCATCAGGGTAACAGCCGTGATTGCAGGCGGCATGCAGACTCCGTTTCTGACAGATCGCTTCCCCGATATTGATCTGACGACATTGCAGGATCCGATTAATGTTGCGCAAACAATACTGCATATACTCCAGACGCCGAAAGGCAGTGTTGTGCCCGAGATTAAAATTCTGCCTATGAAGGAAACTTCCTGGCCATGAAAACACAGGTGCGCGGACGCGATCCTGGTGCTGTTAAGGCTGTACTCCTTGATAAGGATGGAACACTTGTTAAGGACGTGCCTTACAACGTGGATATCCACAAAGTTCATTTTGCCGAAGGAGCTGTTGACAGCCTGCTTCTGTTGCAGGAGGCAGGTTATAAACTCTTCATTATTAGCAATCAATCGGGAATCGCACTCAATTACTTTAGCCGAAGCGATTTTCACAGAATGCGAAAGTATATAAGCGACTCTCTGGAGAGTTTTGGCATTCAGCTTAGCGGATTTTACTATTGCCCGCATCACCCTTCCGGGAGCAATCCGGAATACGCGTTCCGTTGCCAGTGCAGAAAGCCGGAGCCCGGCATGTTATATCAGGCGGCGGCAGAGCATGGCATTGATCTGCATAACTCGTGGATGGTGGGCGACATCCTTCATGATGTCGAGGCAGGCAACCGCGCGGGATGTCGGACTGTGCTTCTGGACGTCGGCAACGAAACAGAATGGGTACACGGACCTTATCGCACGCCGGATTTCACTGCGACGTCTTTGCGCGAAACTGCGGAGATCATACTTGCCGCCACTGACATAAAGCCACCGCCTGCAGCTATGTATGAAGCCGGGCCGGCTACGGTATTCGCTAACGGAGGGCCTGTGAGATGACCATGGTTGTCGAATCGTCCGGTTCCCTGGCTCCATCCGAAGCCACGATAATGACGTCGGCGGGCTGGGGCCAGCGTAACACTCCTTCCCCTCGTCTTGACGACTGGAAAGCGGCGCGCCGCATTTTGTGCGTACGACTCGATGCCATGGGCGACGTGTTGATGACGTCACCCGCTATCGAGGCACTCCGTTCTGCTGCTGAGTCCGACCACCCGCGACACATCACCCTTCTCACCTCCCGCAGCGGAACGGAAGCGGGCAAGCTGCTGACCTGTGTCGACGACATTATCACGGTCGAGGTGCCGTGGATGAAATCGGGCACTGCAACGGATGACGGTCGATCCATCATCGCCCTTGCCGATAAGCTGCGCACGGGGCGCTTTGACGCCGCGGTAATCTTCACCGTCTATTCCCAGAACCCGTTGCCTGCCGCCATGCTATGCATGATGGCAGGCATCCCTCTGCGGCTCGCGCATTGCCGTGAGAACCCGTACCAGCTTCTTACCGACTGGGTTCGGGAACCGGAACCCGCCCAGACGGTACGACACGAAGTAAGGCGGCAACTGGATCTTGTACAACACGTTGTGGGAAGAGAACTTCCGTCACAACCGATGCGCATTGATGTACCGGTCTTCATTTCCCGTCATGTACGCCATCTGCTTGAGACTCTGGGGGTGTCCGGAGACCATCTGATTGTCATCCATCCCGGTGCCACTGCCGCGTCACGCCGATATCCGCCGTCATCATTTGCTGCTGTCGCCCGGCAACTTTACCAGGAAACCGGCTTGGATATCGTCTTCACGGGCGGCGCTGAGGAAGCGGAACTCATTGGGCAGATTGTGGCCGAGGCCGGAGTGCCCTATACCTCCATGGCGGGACGCCTTTCGCTGACTGAGCTGGCCGCGTTAATTCAAATGGCGCCGCTTGTGATCTGCAATAACACCGGTCCTTCGCACCTGTCCGCCGCCGTGGAGACGCCGGTAGTCTGCCTCTATGCATTAACAAACCCTCAGCACACGCCGTGGATGGTACAACGCAGGGTGCTTTATCATGATGTATCCTGCCGCAACTGCTACAGCAGCACGTGCAGGGAGGGGCATCATCATTGTCTTACTAAAGTAACACCGTCGCAGGTTGTGCAGGCCGCACTTCAGTTGCTGCGCAAAGCGGAACAAGAAGCTGAGCAGGAAAACTATCATCGTAACAATATTCATTCAGGAGAACTTTCCACATGTATACTCTAGGAATTAATGCAGCATTTCATGATCCCGCAGCATGCCTTGTCCGCGACGGCCACATTATAGCTGCGGCGGAGGATGAGCGCTTTACCCATATCAAACATGGTAAGAGACCAACGCCCTTTACGGCATATGAACTTCCGTTCCATGCCATTGAATACTGTCTTCGCGAGGCCGGTATTACACTTAAGGATGTAGACCATATAGGCTATTCGTTCGATCCGTTCCTGCTTCTTGGCGATTACTCGCACGACGCCGAAATTACACTTCCGCTGGAGCCGAGCGCGCATCCGGTTCCCGAGCAGTGGCTTGGCGCGTGGGATCCGCTCTTTCTGTCGTCAATAGTCAACGCACCTCGCCACCTGGCGGGCGGCATCCCGCATCACCTCAGCGCTCGGATGAAGGGGATCAAGTTCAACGGCCCCTATAAATGGCACTTTGTGCCGCATCACATTGCCCACGCTGCCAGCGCGTACTATCCCGCACCATTCTCCGAAGCCGCGGTGATGTGCCTGGACGGTCGCGGCGAGCTCGCCTGCACCAGCTACGGCGTGGGCAAAGGCGATCAGCTCGATATCATTAAGGAAGTTCGCCTGCCGCACTCATTAGGCCTTGTTTATGAGGATATTACACGCCACCTGGGCTTCCTGCATTCATCCGATGAATATAAGGTGATGGCACTGGCCTCCTCCGGAAAGCCGGTGTACGTCAAAGAGTTTCAGGACCGCATTCAGCTTGGCAAGAAGGGCAAATATACCGTGGCGCCGTTACAACTTGCAGAATGGTTCGGCCCGGCACGGGAGCGGGGCGGCCCGCTGGAGCAGAAGCATTTCGACCTCGCGCATTCGCTGCAGAAGGTGCTGGAGGCGACCGTGCTGGAACTCGCACGATGGCTGAAATCCGAAGTGCCGAGCGACAACCTTTGCATGGCCGGCGGCGTCGCGCTCAACTGCGTGATGAACGCGTTTCTGCGGGATTACGGCCCCTTCCGCAACATCTGGGTGCAACCCGCCGCGGGCGATTCCGGCACCGCCCTGGGCGCGGCGCTCTATGTGGATCGTCGCGAACGCAAAGCCGCCGCGAAATCTATAGAGAAGGAGCCAGGGAAGGACGCGGAAATCTACGGCGGCGGCGATGGCGTCGCGAATCCATCCGTCATGCATCACGCACTGCTGGGGCCTGAGTACAGCAACGAGGAAATCGAGGAGTTTCTCAAGTGGTCCAAGCTGCGCTACCGCCGCATGGAAAACGTGGCGGAGGAAACCGCGGATATGCTTGTACAGGATAAGGTTATCGGCTGGTTCCAGGGACGCATGGAGTTCGGCCCGCGCGCACTCGGCGCACGCTCCATCCTCGCTTCGCCCATCCACGCCGAAATGCAGGCGCGGCTCAACGAAATTAAGGACCGCGAGGACTTCCGGCCCGTCGCACCGGCAGTGATTGAAGAGGAAGCGGCGCAATGGTTTACGAACGCCCGGCAGTCTCCTTTCATGCTCTTTGTTTATGACGTGCCGGAGGACAAGGTCGATAAGATTCCCGCCGTGCGGCATATCGACGGGACCGCGCGCATCCAGACAGTGAACCGCGACCAGCATCCCCGCTATTACGATCTGCTGCGCGCTTTTCAGAAGCGCACGGGCGTGCCGGTACTGGTTAACACATCGTTTAACACGCGAAGCGAGCCTATCGTGTGCACTCCGCGCGACGCCGTGGAGTGCTTCTGGACGTCGCCGCTGGATGCACTGATCATCGGGGATTTTTGCCTGGAGAAGATCTAGCTGCCACGGTTTAACGCTAACGAATCAGCGCCATGGAGATCTCCGTCGTCATACCCACCTATAAGCGGCCAGTCCTGCTTCAGCGTTGCATAGAGGCGCTGATGCGGCAGGATCTGAGCACATCGAAGTATGAGATAATCGTTGTCGATGACGCTGCCAGTGAGGAAACATGGAGACAGGTAGCGGACTGGGCAATTCTTTCGGACGGCCCTGCCGTGTCGTATCTCTCAACCTCGGGCAAATGCGGGCCCGCCACTGCTCGCAACAGGGGGTGGCGCGCAGCTAAGGGGAAGCTGATTGCCTTTACTGATGACGATACTATTCCGGACAAGCGCTGGCTCTCGCAGGGCATCGCTGCGTTCAAAGCCGATCCGGAAGCGATCGCCGCCAGTGGTCGCGTGATAGTTCCTTTGCCGGATGAGCCCACGGACTACGAGCGGAACGAAGCAAACCTGGCGACCGCCGAATTTGTCACCGCCAATTGTTTTGTGCGAAGAAACATTCTGGAAGCGCTTGGCGGCTTCGACGAACGATTCCGCGCCGCGTGGCGTGAGGACAGCGACCTGCATTTCCGGCTTCTGGCGCATGCGGAGCACAATGGCGGCAGCGTCATCGCCGCCCGGGAGGCAAAGGTGGTGCATCCCGTGCGGCCTGCTTCGTGGGGAATAAGCCTGTGGCAACAGAGCAAAGCGCAGTACAATGCGCTCCTCTATAAGTTGCACCCTCTATTTTATCAGCAGAAGATACAGCATTCTCCACCCTGGCTTTACTACTCAATCGCTGTTACAGCTTTCGCGTGCTTCCTGTTTTTCTTTGTATCGATATATAGTGTGGCAATCATCTCCTTATTGGTGTGGGCCGCACAGGTAATGTATTTTTGCGCCGCGCGGCTCAGTAATACATCGCGCAAGCCTCTTCACGTGCTGGAGATGTTGATTACATCTGCAGTAATACCGTTTCTCTCCGTCTTCTGGCGAATCTATGGAGCTTTTTGTTATCGAGTTATCTTCTTTTAAAATCAGATTATGTTCATTCTAACACTTAATCCAATTATACCATGTCACAAATTCCGCTTCAAAATAAGGATAAGATAGATACAGTACACCAGGATCAGGAACGAGCCATCGAAGTCGTCTCCGATGTCGCCTATGTGCAACTTGGCATCGTCAACGCAGTCTTCATTGGCCGGCACGGAGCACCAGACCGCGAGTGGACACTGATCGACACCGGTATCTGGGGGATGGGCCAGCGTCTTGAGGCTGCGGCCGCGGAGCGCTTTGGCGAGAACTCCCGGCCCTCCGCCATCATTATGACTCACGGGCACTCCGACCACGCGGGCAATCTCCTCTACCTTGCGGAGAAATGGAACGCGCCGGTCTACGCACATCTTTCCGAGCTGCCCTATCTGGATGGCTCCGCAGCTTATCCGCCGCCGGATCCAGGCGTGGGCGGAGGCGTCATGCCAATTCTTTCGCCGCTTCTTTCGCGCGGGCCGGTGGATGCGCGCGAATGGGTGCAGCCGCTTCCCCTTGATGGCAGTGTACCATCCATGCCGGGCTGGAAGTGGATCCATACCCCGGGGCATACGGTGGGCCATGTTTCGTTCTGGCGCGAGGTGGATCGAGTACTGATCGCCGGCGATGCGTTTATCACCATCAACCAGGAGTCGGTCTACGCCGTCGCCACTCAGAAACCGGAGATGCATGGTCCGCCCTCCTACTTTACGGTCGACTGGACCGCCGCGCGGCAGTCGGTTCAGGACCTTGCCGAGCTTGCTCCCCTCATCGCCATCACCGGCCATGGGGTGCCGATGCAGGGAGACGGAATGCTCGTCGCCCTGAAAATCCTCGCGGCAGACTTCGACACTATTGCCGTGCCGCGCGACGGACTCTACGTGAAGAAGCCGGCTACCACCACCAACGGACTGGCCTACGTAAAGCCGTAGCGGGCTGCGGACTCACGATGTTTGCTCTTTATTGTGCGGAGGTTCAGGTAAGGCCATTTCCAGCGTTAATTGCCTGGATGCTGAGCGCCCACCATTTGCCGTAGAGGGTATAGGACCAATACGCATAGTTAGACCAATCGTAGTTGTTATTTAGCCTTTATACTGCGCCGATTTTGGGAAGCGGGCGAGGCGGGATTGAGGGAGTTTATTAGAATAATAATCGACCGAAAGCCCAACGCTGCACGAACCCAAAAGCGGCCAGTATAA
>JBGGNE010000112.1:0-15449 GCA_041287705.1 Methylacidiphilales bacterium
GGCGTGCTGAGACCGCGATGAGCGGCCCCGCCATTCGGGCTGTCAGTGAGATTTTGCAGACGCCGAAGGATGGTGTGCGGACGAGGGGCGCTGAGCAGCCGGTAAGCGCTGTAGCAGCAGATGAAAAGGATGACGCCCGGAAGTCCGGTGAATTCACTCTCCACGCACCCGAAATCGCAGCCCGGGGTGTCACCTTCAGCTATCCCTCAGCCGGAACCAGATCGGAAGTCGCGCCGCCCGTGCTCCAGCATGTGGATTTCACCATGCCGTCGGGGCAGATCACCGCACTCGTGGCGCCCTCTGGAATGGGCAAAACTACGCTCTTCCGGCTGCTGCTCCGATTTTACGAGCCTCAGGATGGCACCATCTTCCTGCAAGGCCGGGATCTTCAGTCGATTCCCACAGCTGCACTCCGCCGGCAGTCCACGCTTATATCCCAGCGGCCCGCATTCTTTCAGGGAAGCATCCGCACGAATTTTCTCGCGGCAAATCCTAAGGCGACCGACGCGGAGATCCAGGATCTGGCCGAGCGTTACGGGCTCTGGCCAATTCTTACTGCAAGCTATGGCTCAAATCCGCTCGACGCTCCGTTCTTTCATGGAAGCGCCAGCAGACTTTCAGGCGGGCAGGAAAAGCGATTCGCCCTTGTACGTGGCATGCTCAACTCCCCCGCCCTATTGCTGCTGGACGAACCGACGACTGGAATTGATCCCTTCGAGAAAACGCTGCTGACAGCACCGCTCGTGCTGGCGTGTGAGGGCCGCACCACTATTCTGGTCGATCACGATATTCTGTGGCAGGCGTCGATTTGTCATCACATCGTAGTGCTGAATAATGGCTCGGTGCTGGACGAAGGCTCACGCGAAGAACTGATGTCGCGGCCCGGCCCGTTCATGGACATGTACCAGGAAGCGTTGCGCTCGCAGCAGCCTGCGACGGGATCTGAGCCACCGCGTTCCATGCCGCCGCAGGGGTTTCCAGTCATCCATGCGGGTGGTCGCCCGGACTTTGATGACGACGGCGAAATGGATGAAATGGAAGAAATGGAAGAAGACGAAGGGGAGATGGGCGACATTATGCCCTCGCAAAAGGTCATGCCCTTCGGCCTCAAACCTGGCGCGCGGAAACCATTTCGATAAATCCCCGAGTGCAATGTCTCCTTACTATGCAGCACAACATTTCGGCCTCCGATCGTCTTATCGTCCGAACAATTCCCTAATATATATAGACAATCAGGCACTTGGCACGGAACATGAGTTGAAGTAAAACGGAGTAACAAAATCCGCGACACGCGGGTCCACCACCTTCCCTTCCTGCACGCACCATGAGCTCCACTCCCAACACCGCCCTCGGCACGCCGCGGCTCCCCGATTCGATGGTGGAGGGCAAGCGCAAATTCCCCGACATCGCACAGTACCAGGCGGCGGTGCGCGGAAAGCATTTCCTGGACCCCGAAGCGCTGCAATGCCAGCCCAAGCTCAGCAAACTCAAACGCCCGCTTCATTACTCCGGCGCGTTCGCCGTGGCGTTTCCGCTGCTGGATGCGGAGGGCTCCACCAAATACGCGGTGCGCTTCTGGACGCAGCGTGTACCCGGCGATACCAAGGACCGCTATCGCGTCCTGAAAGTCTATCTGCGCGAGCATCCCGAGTTGGCCGCACACTTCGCCTCCTTCGAGTATCTGGAGGAAGGCGTCAATGTGATGATGCAGGGCAAGATGGAATTGTTCCCCATGCTACGCATGGAGTGGATCCCCGGCCAGACGCCCAAGGATTACCTGGTCGAATGCATGGAACTGGAGCCCGTCGAGCGCAGGCGCCGGATGGAACAATGCCTGCAGGCCTGGCGCACTATGCTGGCCACCCTTCAGAAGCATCGCACCGCCCACGGCGATCTGTGGAACGACAACATCCGTTTTGTTCGCCACGAGGAAGATGGCCAGTTAAGCTGCGTGCTGATCGATTATGACAGCATCTATGTGCCCGATCTGGTGCATCCGCCCAAGGTAACGGGCAGCATCGGCGGCTATCGCAATCCCTTTGACGCGACTACCGAGCAGATTGACAGCACCAAGGTGGAATCCTCCGATGCCGACGATTACTTCAGCGGCTTCGCCATACTGATTGCCCTGGAGGGTCTGGTGGAAGATCCCGGGCTCTGGGATGAATTTGGCGGCAAGGCTCAGGGCGAGAATGAATTCCTGTTCCGCGAAGCAGACTTTCTGGATCCGGACAACAGCGCTCTTTTTGCGCGCCTGAACAACGCGGAGAGCACCACGCTTCAGCGTAACTCGCGCCTGCTGATGGATATTTGCAGATCGAAGCTGCCCTCGCATCAGTTGTTGAGCCTGAATCAGCTGGTGCGCTGGGACGCGCGTATGCGTCTGGAACTCTCCCCTTCGCCCCGTCACGGTGCAGATATACCAATCGTGCAGCCCCTGGCGACAATTCCGCCTCCGCCCCCCGCTGAACCCGAAGCGCCTGCGCTCGCCCCCGTTGCAGCAAAGAAGCGTCAGCCTACAGAGCAGTTTCAGGGTCCGGCCGTGGCACCGTACAGCAACAACAACGCTGCCGCGCACCGCGGAGCTTACGGCGCAGCCGCCGCCGGCTCCCCCGGCATGGCCATCCCCGCGCCGCCTCCACTGCCGGATAAATTTGTCCAGCCTCCCGCGCCACAGCTGCTGGCGCCGGATCCCGTCCCCTATATTCCGCCTGTGCCCGCGCCTGCAACGGCTGTTACGCCTGCTTACGTTCAGAGTGATCCCGCTCTGGTGCCGCCCTATCATCAACCCGCCTACCAAGCACCGATCCAGCATCAGAAGCCGGTCGGCGGCGGCACGTTAAAGTACGTCCTTATCGGTGCAGCCCTCTTCATGTTTGTGGTCGTGGGCGGCAGCGGTGCCTACTTCTATTACTTTGTTTACCTGCCCCACGTTCAACAACTGCAGGAAGAACAAAGACTGGCCGACGAAAAAGCAGACAAGGAAGCGGAGAAAGAACGTCTTGCCAGACAGGCTGCGGAAGAAGCTAAAAAGAAGAAGGAAATTGAGCAAAATACCAGGACCGATGTCACCGCCTGGTATAATGAAGCTGAGCGCTATTACCACGGCAAAGGCGCCACACAAGATTATGTAAAGGCACTACCTCTCTTTACAAAGGCCGCGAATCAGGGCCATGCTTCTTCCCAGAATTATCTGGGCACTATGTATCTGAAGGGCTTCGGCGTTCAGAAGAATGAAGCAACTGCTGCGGAATGGTATAAGAAATCGGCCGCTCAAGGCTATGACATTGCGCAGTACAATATGGGCCTTATTTACAATAAGGGCATGGGCGTTGAAAAGAACCTTAGCCTTTCGCACGAGTGGTATGAAAAGTCTGCGGCCCAGGGTTACGCCGACGCGCAGAATGTTGTAGGCTATAACTTTCAGCATGGCCGGGGCGTCCTTACAGATTATAGCAAAGCAGTTACGTGGTATAAAAAGGCTGCGGATCAGGGCAATGTGCTTGCTCAATACAATCTGGGCTATTGCTATAGCGAAGGTGTCGGCGTTACAAGAGATTATGTAAAGGCGCGTGAGTTTTATGAGAAGGCCGCCAAACAGGGTGATGCGGACGCCATGAACAGCATCGGTGCCATGTACGAGCTCGGCAACGGCGTTTATAAGGACACCTCAACCGCCCGGGAATGGTACGAAAAAGCGGCGAAGGAAGGCCATGCGCTCGCTCAGAAGAATCTGGGTCTGCTGCTGGAGAACGGCTACGGCGGCGACCGCGATTACGCCAAAGCGCGTTACTGGTACGAGAAGTCGGCGGATCAGGGTAACCTGACAGCGATGTACAGTCTGGCCTATCTGTGGCGCAGCGGTCTGGGTGGCAACAAGGATCTGGGCAAAGCTATTGCGCTGTACCAGAAAGCCGCAGATCAGGGCCACGCTCCATCACAGAACAACCTGGGTTATGCCTACCAGTACGGCAGCGGTGTAACTCTGGATTACACCAAGGCGTTCGAGCTTTATCAAAAGTCCGCCAATCAGGGTGACATGAGCGGGATGACAAATCTGGGTTGCCTTTACCAGTACGGTATCGGCACTAAGCAGGACTATGCCAAAGCCGTGGAATGGTACGAGAAATCAGCCGCCAAAGGTCACGCCAGCGCGACGAACAACCTGGGTTTCATGTACCAGAAGGGCTACGGCGTGAAGCTGGACTATGACAAGGCCGTGGAGTGGTACCGGAAAGCAGCCGACATGGGCGACGCCAGCGGTTGCACCAACCTGGGCTTCTGCTACGCCAACGGCATGGGCCTTACCAAAGACTACACGAAAGCTCTGGAGTGGTATAACAAGGGCGCCGGCAAGGGAGACTCCACAGCCTGCTACTTCCTGGGTGCGATGTACCAGAACGGCACAGGCGTCACCCGCAACCTCGCCACAGCCAGAGAGTGGTATCAGAAGGCAGCAGATCGCGGCAGCTCCGAAGCCAAGAAAGAGCTGACAAAGATGGGGTATTGAGCGGGAATTGAAAAGAGCTGTGACCTGAGAGTGAGAGTATATTGACGGAGTATCGTCCAGGGTGAACGCGCCACAAATACGATCAGAAGCGCCAAGGGCCGTGACACTTTAGCCGTGGTGTTGAACGGGGTAGCGGCCCTGCGGCAGACCTGCGACCCCGGCTTAAAAGCTTCGCGCCTTTGGCGCTTCTGAAGCAGAAATGCAGTATGAACCAGGCTGCCGATAATAAGTTCAGCGCTTCTCCACCAGAAAAGAAGACGCCCCGGACGACGAGGTCATCCGGGGCGCTTCAACTGACTTTTACGCTAGCTTTTAATGAACACGGACTCTTACAGAATACGATCTGAGAATCGGAGTGAGCCGGGCTGGAACTGAATTAGAACTTCCAGTTCAGGTCGACCTGCAGAACGCGGGCATTGCTCGCGTTAGTGACCGTGCCGCCGCTGCCCATCTGACCGATGTTGAGGTCTTCCTTGTAGTGCCAGGAATCGTAATAGCTGACGGTACCGCTCACGGAATCCGTGAAGCTATACGTACCGGAAACTTTCACACCCTGCTGATTGACGAAGCCCAGACCGAAGTCGGAGTCGTTCAGGTTGGGATCAACAGCGCCCAGACCAACAGTGCGGAAATTGACGTCCGCAGACCAGTCGCCCTTCTTCTTGTTGTCGCCGACCTTCAAACCAACGAGCCAGGCGATATCGTCTTCCAGAGACGTATTGGCAACTGCGCCAAAGGTCTGCTGAACGCGCTGCTGACCTTCGGTGTTCCAGGAGAAATCCCAGTAAGCCTTGATGGGCAGATCGCATACTTTCCACTTCACTTCGCCGGGGAACAGGATCAGGTTCAGGTTGTTGGCGCCGTCTACGTTGCTGTAGCCAGGAGCGCTTGTGAGCGTGCCGGCCCAGGGAGTGGTGCTGCCGGCAGAGTAGGTCAGGACACCGGGGGCCACGATGATGGAGACATCTTTTGTGGGCTTGTAGGTAACCTTGGCCTGCTCGTAGAACTGCCACACGTCGGTGTTTCCGGCGGCAGCGGTGTTGTTTTCGGCGTTGTCGCTGTAGTAGAACTGACCAGCCAGGAAGTCAACCGTGGTGCAGTCGTTAACCTTCCACGTGAAGATTTCGGTCGCGCCTTCCGGGTTGATATCGTTATCCCACACCAGGTCGGTGGTGTAGAAAGAGTTCTTCTGCTTACCGGCGATCAGGCTAACCCAGTCGGTGGGGTTGTACTTCAGGTAGATCAGGCCGACGTTAATACCGAACTTGCCGTAACCGGAGCCAAAGCTCTGATTGGCGGAATCATTCGCGGTTGCGGACTCGAGCTGGAAACCGCCCTCGAAATGATCGGTAAACTTGTATTCGGCGCCGATGCGCAGACGATAGCGGGCGCGGCTCTGGGGGATGTTGGTGTCGCCAGTGGAGACCTGAGTTTCCTGCTGGTTGTACTGGTAACGCAGGCGGGCATCACCATAGATCTTCAGCTTGGTGATGTGGTTGCCCAGTTCGATCTTGCCGCCGCCTGTCTTCTGATATTCCTTCACCAGGTCAGTGCGAATTTCTTCGGCTTCCTGGTTGGTCAGAATACCTTTCTTTACGAGCGCTTCAACAAGCGCGCTGTCCTGTGCAAGCAGAGGCACCGCCGTGATGGCAAGCAGACCTGCCGCGATGCACCACTTTTTAAAGGTGGACTTCATTTAGTTTTGTTCTCCTGTAGGTTGGTAGCTTCGCGTCGTCACCGCCGGCGGGTATTCCTTAAAGAAGTTCCCACCGCGCAACTTGGTCTCTCCAGACACTCGCGACCCCCCGCAGGTTGAACAGGCTCTGTTACAAACAGAGGGAGAACAGGTAACAAATCCGTGGCAGCAACAAAAAAAAGCGCCCCAACCTTTTCACAAGGCTGAAGCGCTTTATCTGAGCTCTTTTTAAGGAGCGTTAAAGCAATATAGCACGTTCGCTTAGAACTTCCAGTTCAGATCAACCTGCAGCAGGTGCGTGTTATCTGCATTGACCAGCGGTCCACCGGAGCCCATCTGAGCTACATTGAGCTCATCCTTATAAGCCCAGCCTTCGAAGTAAGACACCGTGCCGGTGACAGAATCCGTGAAGTTATAGGTACCGCTTACCTTGACAACCTGCTGATTCAGGAAGCCCAGACCGGGATCCGCATCCGACAGGTTAGGATCGGTGGAACCGATACCCACCGTACGGAAGTTGGTGTCGACGGACCAGTCGCCCTTCTTCTTGTTGTCGCCGATCTTGACGCCGACGAGCCATGCGATGTCATCATCAAGAGAGGTGTTGGCAGTTGCGCCATAGGTCTGCTGCACACGCTGCTGTCCTTCGGTATTCCATGCGAAATCCCAGTAGGTCTTGACGGGCAGGTCGCATACCTTGAACTTCACTTCGCCAGGCAGTAGGATGAGGTTCAGGTTGTTTGCGCCATCTACGTTCAGGTAGGCGGGAGAACCGGTATTAACACCCGTAGTGCTGCCAGCGGTGTAAGTCAGGACACCAGGGGCAAAGAGAACCGTAACGTCCTTGGTAGGCTTGTAGGTGATCTTGGCCTGCTCGTAGAACTGCCACACATCGGTATTACCGGCTGCGGCGGTGTTATTCTCCGCATTATCCGAGAAGTAGTACTGACCAGCGATGAAATCAACCGTGGTGCAGTCGTTAACCTTCCAGGTGAAGATTTCGGTCGCACCTTCGGGGTTGACGTCGCCGTCCCAGATCATGTCGGTCGTGTAGAAGGGAAGCTTCTGCTTACCGGCAATCAACTGAACCCAGTCCGCGGGGGAATACTTCAGATACAGCAGGTCGACATTAATGCCGAACTTGCCATAACCGGAACCAAAGGTCTGATTGGCAGAGTCATTAGGCGTACCGGAAGCGAGCTGGAAGCCGCCTTCGAAATTCTCCGTGAATTTGTACTCTGCACCGAGACGGATGCGATAGCGGGAACGACTCTGCTGGATGTTGGCATCCGTGGCCGGGGCCTGCGTAGAACGCTGATCCCAGGTGTAGCGCAGGCGGGCATCGCCATACAGCTTCAGCTTGGTGATGTGGTTGCCGAGCTCGATTTTGCCGCCGCCCGTCTTCTGGTATTCTTTTACAAGATCCGTGCGAATCTCTTCTGCTTCCTGATTGGTCAGGATGCCCTTCTTGACGAGCGCTTCTACAAGTGCGCTGTCCTGGGCAAACACAGCTGTCGACGCCATGGCCATCAGGCCTAGCGACAAGAGCCATGTCTTAAGTGTGGACTTCATTTTGGTATTCTCCCGTGGGTTTCGAACGGCGGTCAACCGTTCCGCTCACGTCTGGCAGCCATGCCTTAACGTGGTTTGGTCTTAGGTCTGTCGGTCCTGTTGCGTCTCTCTCTGCAAGTTTGTTACAGAAGTATGTCTAAAACGCAATAGAATTATTTGGCGATAATCTATAGATCCAATAGACTTGACAAGCTTTAATAGAAGTCTGGCGTCAAAAAGGTTTCAAAAACCTGCCCAGCTTTTCACGATTTCCGCATAAATACAAACACAAGGCCTTCTGCTACTTATAACTAATGAAAAAGATCCGGGCGCAATACTTTCTTTGCTGTTCTGGCACCGATTCAATCCCGAGCAGTAAAGTAGACTACAAAATTTTATCCTGATATTCGCCGCACCTGAATTTTCGGCGCGTACTTATCACCAGATCTCGAGCAGATTCTGGTATACCGTGGTAGGTCGTAAATCCAGCATCGTCGCATCAGCGGGGGAATGATAGCCGGCGGGCCGCGGCAACTGCACCACGCGGTGCCGATCGCCGTAGCCCCAGGGACCGACGCGATGCGCCGGGTTGTTGCAGTGAATCAGCGCAACCACACGCGCGCCGACCGCAAATGCGAGGTGCATAATGCCGGTATCGGTGGAGACAACCGCACGGGACTCCACAAGCAGCGCCGCGGAGAGGGACAGACTGATAGCTCCCGCCAGATTGTGCACTCGAGACCCGCCCCGGGCCAGTTCGCGCTGAACCTCCGGTGTGTGGCATAGCTGCTCGATAGCCATGGCGCGGTTCGCATTATCTTTGCCACCCAGCAGAATGATTTCCGCGCCCAGTGGCGCCGCCAGATGGATGAGCGCGGCGTAGTGCTCCACAGGCCAGTCACGCCATGAAGCACGTCTTCCCCCTCCAATCTGAAGCACGAGAATGGGCTTTCGTGCAACGTCGGGAGCGCCAGGCGTAGCAGAGCTTTCAACGCCAAGCTTCTGGAGTTTGGTGTGCAGCTCCGTCTTCTCAGAATCGCGGACCTGATACACCAGATGCGGCCGATCGGTATCAGCCCCCACGTAGCGGGCGATGCGCAGGGTCTGCTCCACACCGTGGGTATCGTCCCAGTCATGCTGAACGACGGTATGGGCGCACAGATGGCCAAGCCGGGTCATCTGCGGCACGCTGACCGTAACTCCGGGATTGAGCAGAAAGCTAAGGCAGCGTGGCTCGGGATCGTTGCCACGAAGATGCAGAATGGCGTCCCAGGGACCGTCGGCCTGGAGTCGGCGAGAGAGTCTGAAGAAAGCCAGGGGCCCTTTCTGAAAGGGGTAGACCTTCCAGCAAAACGGGTTGTGCTCCAGCAGCGAGCGGCGGCGCGTGTGAACTACCGCCCCGATTTTGATCCCCGGCCAGGTTTCCGCCAGGGCTTTCAGGACAACGGAGTCGGTAAGCGTATCGCCAATACCCGCGCAGGTGAAGACCAGGACCCGGCTCTGCGGTCCCAGGCAGATAAGCTGGGATTTCGGCGGCTTGATGCGCGCGGCCAAGCCGAACAGGGTGCGGTAAGTACCGGCATGGAGCGCGTTGAACCACTTCACGGACGTATCTCCTGCGTCTGCTGAGACTCGGCGCCTGAATCCGGCGAGGCGGCTTCCCCGCAAAAGTGCTTTTCTTTAATGGCGTCCATGACTTCGTCGATCGTAATAAGTTGTGGATGGGCGAGATCCGCCCGGAAGACGTGGAGCTTTTCGGCGCGGGGATGCCACTTCTCGTACGGCCCTTCCGACCAGAGCAACAGCAGCGGCGTGCCGGTAAAAGACGCAAGATGCCCCGCGCCGCCTTCGGGGGAGAAGAGGAACGCCGCGTGTTGTAGCACCGCGGCCAGATGCAGCGGCGTGGGTGTAGCGAGCGAGGTCACGCCGGGAATGGCAAGTGCGCGAACCATTACTTCGGCACGCGGCTGATCCGCAGGTGCAAAAACGAAGGCCGCCGGCAGGGACAAATCATGCACCAGACGTCGGACAAACTCCTGAAAATAAGCATCCTTCCACTTGAGCGGAGTCGTGCTGCTGATGTTGATAAGAGCAAATCTGGAGGGACCGGCAGCATGGGAGAAGCCGGGGACAATGCGTGTCAGTGCATCATCCGCCCATCTCCGGATATCTGGAGAGATGCGAAGCGCCCCGTCACGAATGGCGGCGTGGATATCGGACCCAATATCCGTAATGTGGCGGGATTTGGTTGGTGCAGCAAGCAGCGGCCCTGCAAGGCGCAGGCAAGTCTCCATCTGGTGCTCCCCCCAGGGGGGCGGCGGCAGGATGTGGGTATAGAACGCGGAGATTTCAGAGGAAATTGCCACATCGGAACCAGAGCGCTCCGAGTCTTTGGGACGAAAACCAATGCGCATGGGAGCGTTGGTAAGGCGCAGCAGGGAGGCAAGCACGAGGTCAAAGCCGCCCTTGACGGCGACTGCAACGTCGTAGCCCTGAAGATCTCCCGCGTTGCGAAGTGCCATGTGCCAGCGGTGCCAGCCCGGGCGCAGAAGAATAGCGCCATCGGCGTGCGGGCATGCCTGGGCAACAGCCAGTGCTGCTTTATCGCAGGCAATGTGGATCACGGCTTCCGGGTAAGCCAGCCGTATGGCGCGAATCAGCGGGTAGGCGCACAGCATGTCGCCCATGCGGTTACGGCGCAAAATGAGAATACGCTTTGGCCGGGAATCAGAGGCATCCGCAGCGGGCACACCGGGTCGCCTCGCATATAGCTTCGCAATCAGCGGAACCAGCACAGCGGCCACGCGCATGGACCACGACGCGCGCACCGGCCGGGCGGCGGAGACGGGCGTGGCGCCACAAAGGACGGTTGCGGCGGCGGCTGGGGCAGGATTCATGAAGTCTGAGACGTCGAAGAACCGGGGCTTGAACTAAAACTGAAACACATGTTGATGCTCACCAAAGAGCTCGGCCACCTGCTGGGGTTGAA
Source organism: Methylacidiphilales bacterium (assembly GCA_041287705.1). GTDB lineage: Bacteria > Verrucomicrobiota > Verrucomicrobiia > Methylacidiphilales > UBA1321 > LW23. Next base: position 10,747 of record JBGGNE010000112.1, read on the forward strand.
TGACCTCGTACTTCCACTGCGATCCTTCCAGAGCGTCCAGATCCTGGAAACTGCTCTCCACATAAATGGGGCGGCCAAACTCGGCGACGATGGGGAGGTATCGGCTGAAGTTGTCCTCATCGATATATTCATCCACGTACTCCGTGAGCGAGTAAGCTGCCGGTCCGCGGAGCAGCAGAGTTACGTCCGTCTTTTTCCAGGCGCCGATGCCTGCGGCAATCCGGATGCCTTCGGCGGGACGCGGGCTCTCGGCGGGATGCGTGGAGATACAAACCAAAGTCTTGGGCTTAAGGGGCATAGCGTGGCGGAGGAAAGCGGTGAAGTATCAGGTGAAGGCGAGGAACTTGTCTGTGTTCGCTATAAGGTCCGAAACTATGGTAAGGCCGGAGAACGCCGCCGTGTCATCCACCGGAATGTGGCGGCGATGAGCGCCATACGCACAGGCAAACAACTTGGTGCCGCGTTCTTTGAGCTTCTGGAACTCCGGTGTGGCAGCGCACCGAACGCCGTCATCAATGCAGTAAAGATAGACCACAACGCCTTCGTCCAGGGCAGTGTTGAGGAGGGCGACAACAGGCTCAAAGTTCGAGTTTTGCGGGGATGTTGCCAGCAGGACGCCCAGTTTTTTGCCGCTAAGCGCCGCTGAGGCGAAGGAAGACGCTGAGGGTGTGGTGGTAGTGGAATCGGACATGGTGATGAAAGGCGGCGCCCCGCAATGGGTCTGTACCGGACCACTACTATAGGAGAGTGCACGCCGCGGAGCAAACAAGATTAACCTTCGCTTAGCACCTCGCCTGCATGAACACTTTGACGAGACCCTGACTGATCCTGAAACTGAAGCGCGCCATCCGGCCCGAGACCAACTGCAATGCCCTGCAGAGTAGCTCCGTCCGGCTGACGCAAAGTAACTTCGCGACCAAGCGTGTGGCAACGCTCCGTCCACCTTGCCTGAATCTCAGCAAAAGGCATGGCAAGGCAACGCGCCAGACTGTCCATCAGGCCCGCCAGAAGGTCCACGCGACGCGGGGCTGCCGCCTCGGGATCGCTTTCCTGAGCCTCCAGCCGCAGAGAGGTGGCGCGTCCTCGCAGTTCTTCCGGAAAATCTTCCTGAAGATGCGACACATTAATGCCAATGCCCACCACAGCGTGGCTCAGCCGCCCTCCCCGAATGCCCGCCTCGATCAACACGCCGCCCACCTTGCGTCCGCGCATCTGCAGATCATTGGGCCATTTGATCTGGACGGGAATACCCCTGCCGGGCGCAGTTGCGGGCATCTGCGATTCGATCGCCTGAGCGGCGGCTACTGCGGCAATGGCTGTCAGCCGGGAAGCCTCCGAAGCGGCAAAGTCCGGACGAAGCAATACGGAAACGTACAGTCCGGCACCTCGGGGCGAAATCCATGCCCTGCCCTGTCGTCCCCTGCCCTTCGTCTGAGCAGCAGCCGCCACAACCAGCCCGGCCGGATGACCGTGCATGGCTTCACGCAGGGCGATATCGTTAGTGGAGGCCGTCTCCTCGAAAAGTAATACTCGCCAGAGATCCGACGCAGAGCCTTTTGCCGGGAGCCCCGCGCTGTGGCAGGCCGCCAGAACTTCGTCCGGGCACCAGATATCCTTCTCCATGTCTACGGCATCCATGCGATCCATCGAGAGGAGGCTATGCACTTCCTGACTGCAGAATGCGGTCCAGAGCACCACGCACGTTGCGGAAGTCTTCCTCCAGCACGGGGATTTCCTGCGTGGCGACATCCTGCTGGCCTTCCTCGGCAAGACTCTGAATACGGCGCGCGGTATCGTACATCTGCTCCGCGCCAAGGCTGAGGCAGCTGCCCTGTACGGCAGTAGCTGCTTCAGCCAGCCGATGCGAAGACTTCTCCCGGGCTGCGGCGTGCAGAAGCTCCATGCGGCGCGCCTGTTCTACGCAGAAAAGCTCTACAACCTGCCGCACGAGGTCCGCATCGGGGTTGGTGCCGGGCTGCCGCAGACGGGAGATCGCCTCGGGGTTAATCACGCGGCTGGCCACGGGAGCTCGGAGGTTTTCTTCCCAGCGGGCAATGGCGGAATTGCGTGCGGGAATGCGTTCAATGGCACGGCGCAGGGCGCTTGTAATGCGATCCATACGAATCGGCTTTGTAATAAAATCATCCATCCCGGCGTCGAAGCAGCGCGACTGCTCGGCGTCCGTGGAATTGGCTGTCACCGCAATAATATACGGTCGGGGGAATGGAGAAACCTTGCGCGTGCGGATGCGGCGAGTCACCTCGTGGCCATCAATATCCGGCATCTGCACGTCCATCAGGATGATGTCAAATGGCTTCTGAAGAGTCATCGTCAGCGCCGCTTCACCGCCATCAGCCAGCTCCGCCTGCTGCCCCAGAAGCTTCAGCATGTGCATGATCAGCTTCTGATTCACCGCGTAATCTTCCACCACCAGCACCCGCATGGGACGAATGGAAGCACCTTCCTTTCCATCTGCGGAACCGGTTACCTCCACATCGCCACGCCAGTCATTCCTGGAGACCTCCGAACCGGACGGCATAATGAAGGGCAGGATGAAAACGAACTGAGACCCCTGCCCTTCGACGCTTTCCACCCAGATGTCGCCACCCATGAGCTGGCACAGGCGACGGCAGATGGCAAGACCCAGACCCGTACCCCCGAACTTGCGAGTCGTAGAGGCATCCACCTGTTGAAAGGACGTAAAGAGACGCGAAGTCTTGTCAGACGGGATACCGATTCCGGTATCCTCCACCGTTACTTCGATGATGGCACATGAAGCGGAGGGAGGCAGATTTGGAGCTTCGGGACGATTCTGGCGAAGGCGATCCCATCGGCCACGCCTTACCTGTACTTTTACTCCCCCTTCTCCGGTAAACTTGACTGCGTTGGAGATCAGATTAACCAACACCTGCCTCAGGCGCGTTATGTCGCCGACTACCATGGAAGGCAACCCCTCCTCCAGGGAGTAGGTCAGCTCCAGCTTTTTCTCCATCGCCTTGGGGCGCAGCATTTCGCAGGCATCCCGAACGCCGGCCATCAGATTGAAAGGCTGGGACTCGAGTTGCATACCACCCGCTTCTATCTTGGAGAAGTCCAGAATGTCATTGATGATCATCAGCAGCAAATCTGCGGAGGAACTGATCATTCGCACGAATTCGGCCTGATCCTCCGTTAGATTGCTGCCCTGCAGAAGATTGGAGAATCCTACCACGCCATTCAACGGGGTGCGGATCTCGTGGCTCATCATGGCAAAGAACTCGGACTTGGCGCGTGTGGCCTCCTCCAGCTTTTGATTGAGAGCCAGAAGCGCGGAATTGCTGTCGAGAAGCTGGCGCTGGCTTTCGCGAAGTGCGGCCATGGCATGGTCGCGCTGGGTCTGGCTGATATAGGCGTGGCTGTGGTAGCGCACACGGGCCAGCATTTCCACGCGGTCCGGCAGCTTAACCAGATAGTCATTGGCACCAGCAGCAAACGCGCGTGCCTTCACCTCCGCGTCCTCCTGAACGGAGAGCACGATGATGGGAATGCCACGTGTAACGGGATCCGCACGAAACGCGTGCACAAGATCAAGGCCGTCTACAGCGGGCATGACCAGATCCTGGAGAATAACAGTAGGGCGTATGCGACGGGCCACCGCGACTGCGGCTTCCCCGTCCTGACAGTAGTGGAAATCAATATCGTCCTGGCCGATAAAGATGCGGCGTACCAGTTCCCCCACCATGGCCTGGTCGTCCACCAGCAGGATCATCATTTGTGGTTCAGTGCCTCCATTGAAATTAATATTGCGCACAGGTGAGTTAGGTATGTGAGCCTCGGCACAGTGCGCATACCCGCCCGGAAGAGGCGTTTGCGGCAAGGGCGGCGGCTGTTGCGATGCTGGCTGTGCGTTATAGAGAGTCCCCGGGAGAACGCCTGGCGAAAACAATCCGTCCACATATGGCGCGGGTCCGGTGCCGGGCGGTGTATCTCGGGGTGACGAAGGCATGGTCGAGAGGTGAGGTCGTGGAAAAGGTTAAGCGTTCTCCATGGTACCGGCATGAACGGCGTCCGCGTCGAACTCGTTACCTCATATCGGCATGTTTCCCGCAGGGCGTAGTGCCTCCGAAAGCCAATGTACAGGGGATAATATAGGGTAATATATTTCAAAAAATGAGCTATAAGGAACTTCGAAATAATGTCAGCGAAAAGAAAGTCAGTGGTTGCGTTATGTGGAAAAGGAGGATGGGGGTGATGACGCGCTGGGATGACGGGCAAATGAATTGATGCGAAACGGAATTTCCGCCAGGGCCAGGATCTCCCCCGCAGCTCCCATTTCGGCCGCGGCCTTGGGCATGCCATAGACAGCGCAGGTGGCGCGATCCTGGGCAATAGTGGGGTAGCCCAGAGCACGAAGCCCTTTCAGCCCCGCCGCCCCGTCGCGACCCATGCCCGTCAGAATCACACCCAGAATTTCGCCTTTCCAGAAGCGAGCGGCGCTTTCCATAAAGGCATCGACACTGGGTCGGTAGGGCGATGCCCGGGGGTCAGGTGTATAGCCCATAGTCGTTGGTGAAGTTAATACAAGATGATCGTCGGATCCTGCAACCCAAATCATACCAGGTCGCATCACACTTGTCTCCCCCGCAATCGCAACCGGCATATGAGAGTATCGCTGCAACCACTCCGCGAGGCCACCAGAAAATTCCTGAGTTATGTGCTGCACA
>JBGGNE010000113.1:0-24907 GCA_041287705.1 Methylacidiphilales bacterium
GGTGCAGCAACTGGGCGTATTTCCGCTGCCGTGCGAAGTGCTTCCTTTCGCAGCATCCGCCGTGCTGGACTGGATGCAGCAGCAGTACAATATCCCGATCGCGATTCGCCAGGGCAAAGGCGAAGCGGCCGGCACCACCTATAGGACGGATCAGGGGAATGTGATTCTGGACTGTCACTTTGGCAAGATTCTGGATCCCGTAGCGCTGGCAGATCAGCTCGATAAGGTTCCGGGAATGGTAGGGCACGGGCTGTTTACGGGCGTCGCTGATATCGTGTTTATGGGCACCGGATCTGAGGTTAAGGAATTCCGCCGGTAACGGGTGAGACCAAGGAGAGGGAGCCAGCCCGTCAGACCGGTTCGCTCAGTGTCTTCGTCGCCTGCGACAGATATGGCGCGATCAGGTAGTAGTGCGGGGGATCCAGCTTCTTCTGCATCTCCTGCTGAAGGCGGTAGTAGGTGTGGAAAATGGAGCGGCACTGCGGCGGCAGCTCCTTCAGGCGCGTCTCCAGCACGGGATCCGCAAAGATCGCCTTGCCGGCATCCTGCTTGATGCGACCGGGGAATGTAAAGGATTGCAGGATGCTGCGCAGCCACAGCAACAGCCTGTCATCAAACCATTTGGGATCCTGCGCCAGCATGGAGTGCGTGGCGTAGATCAGCACATAGCGGATATCGCGCGTGCACTTGGAGTAAGCCAGCTCGTGGGCGTGTTCGTACCCGTACTCGGCAAAGATTTCTTTCACCAGCGCGTTGACGATGCTCAGATCCTTGTGGCGCACGGACCGGACCGTCGCGACGTGGCCGGCGCGGTCCGGGTACATCTTCACGATGTCGTTCAGCTCTTCATCTGTAAAATGCCGCGCCTCCGCCTTGCGAAACAGGGTCGCCAGAGCGGGATGCACTCGCGGCGACACGTATTCCACGGAGTCGGGAATGGGGGAGGAAGAGGCGGAGGCGGATGACGACTGCGAGCTCATGAGTCCATTGTGTCGATGCTGTCTATAATGTCCATAGTATACCCGCTGCGCATGCACATGGCTCTATAAATTCAGCGCACGCTGACGGTAGTGTTCGTCAGGGCGGCCCGCGATGCGCAGCACGTGCTCCGGCGTCAGGAAGACCGGCCCGCCGAGCGCTGCGGCGCCTACAAAGATCTTGGCGCTCTTCTCCGCCATCAGCATCGCCGCCAGTACCGAGGCTGCGCTTCCGCCCAGAGTGATAATGCCGTGGTTCTCCAGCAGGATAACGCGCGGCTGGCGCTCATACTTGCGGATAAACGCTTCGGTATGATCGCGGATCGCTTTGGCAAGGGTGACGCCGGGATCGGTGTAGGGCACCAGCACGCTAGCCACGCTGCAACACACGATATCATCCGGAAACAAACGCTTTTCAGAGAAGTCCGCAGCACGCGGAGAACACAAAATCTGGTTAACACCGATGGGGTGCGTATGGCCGACATAATCCACGCCCGGCAGCGAAAGCAGGTACGCATGAAACAACGCCTCCACCGAAGGCTTGCGCGCGTGAGGATTGATCCGCGCATCCAGCAGGGCCGCATCCACTTCCGTATCGGTACGCGGCGCGCCATCAAAGAGAGCCAGCACTTTTGCCATGCTGCACTCCACCACATCCTGCTCGCGCAATGTGGCCAGGCAGCTTCCGCTCGCCTTGACCCAGAAGGTCTCACGCGCTGCATCCATGGAGCCGCGCATGCTCGTATTTCCCTCGCCCAGCATCGCCAGCGCCCGGTCTTCCCGCCCCAGGTCGTGGGAAAGGTTCAACAATGCCTGCATGCGGGCTGCCTGCTCAGGCGCCGCAGAGGATGAAGCAGAGGTCGGAATAATAGGAGCAACGGGCTCAGCGAGGGATGCGGAGGTCATAAAGCGAGAGGAGAGTAGCATTTGCCCCGCATTTCGTCACAGCTTAAATCAATGAAAGAAGTGTGTTTGGCGGGGGCAACGATTATTCCTCCACAATGATACCATCCTCTTCCGACGCATAGACATGGGTAAAATGCCCGTCCTGTTCACTTACTCGTGAGAGCGTTGACCCATGCCTGTATACCAGTTGCAGTCCATGCTCAATCTCCCAGCCGCACCACGCCGCCACTGAGACATACACTTTGGGTGTCGCGTTGCCCTGCAGATATGCTCGATCCGAAGTTACATCGATGCTCCCAGGCTGCACAAATTCCCAAACCTGATCTGCTTCGGTAATATGGCATCCCAGGTCCTCATACACCAACTCCGGCGCTCTTTTCTCACAATACTTGTAATACTTGAATATATACGGAGTAGCGTACAGCTTTGCTTCCGTTCCCATCTTCAGAAACGCTTCCACCGCCTCTTTTAGCAGAGGTATATCCACTTCTTCGCCTTCTCCTATTGAGATAGTAAACGGAAGCTCGAGCCCGTCAAACATGGGAATCGCAACAGGTTCGGATTCATACTGTCGAAACTCTTCATTAAAGCTAAGCTCACCCAGGGCGGGTATTTCCATATATTATTCCATTAAGAGTCAAACCAGCAGTCGTACATCAATCAATCAAAGATCTTCCCCGGATTCAGTATCCCTTCAGGATCAAACGCGGTCTTCAGCGTCTTCAGCAACCGCATATTCACCGGACCAAGCGCCTTGGGAAGAAACGGCTTTTTCGCAAGGCCCACGCCGTGCTCGCCGGTGATTGTGCCGCCGAGGCTTAGCGCGAAGTCGAATATCTCTACCATGGCAGTCTCCACGCGGTGCATCTCCTCGGCGTTGCGCTCGTTCGTCAGGAAGGTGGGATGCAGATTGCCGTCGCCCATGTGGCCGAAGGTGCCCACGCGCAGCTTGTGCTTCTCCGCGGTCTTCTGGATGAAGCTCACCATCTTCGTCAGCTCGCTGCGGGGAACGGTTGCGTCCTCCAGGATCGTCGTGGGGCTGACACGCGCCAGCGAACTGAACGCAGCGCGCCGGGCCGTTGCCAGCGTGCCCGCTTCCTCCGCCGTCTGCGCCACCTTTACCAAGCGCGCATTATTCGCCATGCAGATCGATTCCATCGCCCGCGCTTCGTCCTCCACGCTGGCTGGGTGGCCGTCCGTTTCGATCAGCAGCACCGCGGCGGCGTCCCGCGGCAGGCCGATCTTCGCATAATCCTCCACGGAGTTGATCGTAACTTTATCCAGAAACTCCAGTGTACAGGGAATGATCTTCGCCTCAATAATCGCCGATACGGTATCCGACGCCGCTTCCATCTGATCGAATATGGCCAGCAGGGTCTTACGCGCCTGTGGCTTAGGGATCAGCTTCAGCAGCACCTTTGTAATTACACCCAGCGTTCCTTCGCTACCAATGAAGAGATCGCGCAGGTTATAGCCGGCAACGTCCTTCACGCATTTGTTACCCATCCAGGCGATGTCGCCATTGGTGAAAACCACCTCCAGGCCCATCACGTAGTCGCGCGTTACCCCGTACTTCAGCCCGCGCAGCCCGCCGGAGTTCTCGGCTACATTGCCGCCGATTGTCGATATCTTCATCGACCCGGGATCCGGCGGATAGAACAGCCCTGCCACCTCGGCGCGTGCCGCAATCTCCTGCGTCACCGCCCCGGATTCCGCCAGCAGAGTCAGATTCTTCGTGTCGACCTCCAGAATCTTCGACATGCGCACCAGACACAGCACAATGCAGCCGTCCACCGGCAGACTGCCGCCACTCAGCCCTGTGCCTGAGCCACGCGTTACCACCAGCGTCTTATTCGCCACGCAGATCTTCAGAATCTGCGCTATCTCCTCCGCAGTTGTGGGAAACACAACTGCCAGTGGCATCTTCAACAGAGCTGCCGTGCCGTCAAAAGAGTACGGCAGGATATCTTCCTTCTCCGTGAGAATGGCATTGGCCGGCAATAATTTGCGTATTTCGTCGAGTGCGGGGATGGACATGGAAAGAGTGGTTAAGACCAATCGTAACAATCGGTCTACAGAACGCCGTCCTCACCATAATGGATTGGTCCACCGGGATCTATTCCAAAGACGTGAACTTTGCCGGGCAGGACGCGCGCAACATCGCACCCGGGGAAGACTATATGGCCTACCGTCTTCCAGTGCTTTTCGAGTCTTTACGTATACAGATGCAAAGTCCCGCCCTGAGCAATCTGCTCATGCTCAACGAGTGTCCCAGAGAGTTCCTGATCATTAACAGTCGCGCCGAGGATATGGGGACCGTTGCCGCTTCGCAGGATGATGAGGGATCTGCCCGTGGCGCCGTATCTCAACGTGGTGCGCTCGAAGAGTGGCGGCACCAGGGAGTAAGTTGTCTGGCCATAGAGCGGATAGAGCCCGACGGCGTTGCAGATGTAATAGGCGCTGTGGCAGCCCATGTCTTCATCATCAGGCATGCCGTCTGGGCTGTTGGCGTAGCGGGTGGCGAGACTGCGTCGGATGTAGCCGGCGGTGCGCCGGGGGTTGCCGACGCAGGCATGCAGGTGCGGCAGATGCATGCGGGTCTCCTTTTCGGTTTTGTCGTTCCGGGTCAGGAAATCGTGAAGGGTGGCGTCGAAGGCTTCGGGGCCACCGTGACGCTGGATGAGACCGGGGATATCATGCAGCGTCGCATAGGACCAGTAGCCCAGCGAGCTTTCGTAGGAATAAGGATCGTTCCAGCCATCCCAGTTGTGGTGGGCGGGGGTAACGCCGGGCACCCAGGAGCCATCGGGATGGCGGGGCAGGAAGCATTTGGCTTCGTCGTTCCAGAGATTCCACAGGCGGCGCGCTTTGCCGTCGAAACGGGCGGCAATCTCAGCTTCCCCAAGCAACTCGGCCAGACGGGCGATGCACCAGTCCTGATAGGTATACTCCAGGTGGCGGCTGACACAGCCTTTGGGGACGCGCGTGGTGAGGTAGCCCAGGGTCTCGTAGTCCTCCAGATAACGCCCAAAGCGCGTGGGATCGGGCGAAGGCGTTTCGGCGTTGCGAACGCAGGCGGCCAGAGCCCGGTGGTAATCCACGCCGGGAACACCTTTGCGGGCCGCCTCGGAAAACAGAATCTCCGCGCAGCATCCGCTCTGCTGATAGGCGAAGTGACCGGCGATGTCCGCATCAGGCAGCCAGCCGGTCTTCTCGGCTGTGTAGAGAAGGCTGTTCATCAGGTCCGCCGAGTACTCGGGCGCGATAAGATGCTGCAGCGAATTGGCGTTGCGTATGCTGTCCCACAGACAGGCGATGTCAGTGAAATGCCTCGTGGGAGCCGGGGATGGCGACACCTCGGTCGGCATCGTAAAGAGCCGAAGCAGGGAGGTGCCAAGCAGCGCCTTTTCATCATGGGTACCACCCTGCTCGACATGGACGAGGCTGAGATATGGCATCCAGGCTGCTTGCGCTTCATCGCGTATCTGTTCAATGGACTGGCAGCGGCTTTCCGTCTCCACAAAGTGGCAAGCCTCATCGATGGAGTTGAAGGAGATTCCGACTTCCAGATGGACTTGCTGAGTCGAAGACGGGGCGATTAGATGCCCGGAAGGCGGCGGAAAAGTAAGAACGGCGCGAAGATGCGAGTTGCCCTCAAGTCGGTGTCTGGAGGCAAGGATGGAGGTTTCTGAGTCGATGAAGCCGGATTCATTAGCAACAATTACCTGCTGAAAGGCTTCACGGGTGCGTATGTAATAGTAAACGGTGTATCTCTCGAAATGCCCCCAGCCGCCGTGAAAGGTGGAAGCACCGACCATAACGTACGAGCTGTGAAACTGCACCCAGCTTCCAACACAGTGCCCCTCCATCTCCCAGTCCTCGCAATACGGCACCTGACCAGCCGGCGCGACGCCTGCCTGGAGAAGCGCGGAAAAGTCGACGAGGATGCGCACAGGCTCCGCATTAGCACCGACGTTCGAGGGAGGACCGAAGGTGTAACGATGAACGCCAACGTGCGCGGTAGCGCTCAGTTCCGCTTCTACGCCAAAAGGGAAACGGCAGCGGTAGTACCCTACTTCCGCATGCTCTTCTGTCGGGCGGGACCAGTTGCGGTCGGTAGCAGGAAAGGTGATGTAGGGAGGACCGGACAATTCGCGGGGCTTGCCCACAAAGGGCATCACGCGGATATTGCCGTAGCGTCCTGCTCCACCCGTGCCGGACATGCGCGTGTGGGAGAAACCAATGAGCGCCTTGCCTGGACGATAACCGGAGTTAGGCTGAGGAAAAGCGATATCCGGCCCAAGACGTACGGTGCCGAAGGGCAGGCTGGGGCCGATGAGACAGTTACCGCGTTTGCCGGTGCCGATCCGGGGATTAACGTATTGGAGCATAGTTGCCAGTTTTTCCCTGCAAGGTTGAGGCAGCGGCCACTCGGTTTCAATCCCAACCGGGGTGGTACACATCATATACGGCCCTGGAGGCCGGGCGCCTCAGGAGTCGCACCCAAAACCTTGGACTGGGGAAAGAAGCCATTCATTTGGAGTTTGCTGCCGGCCCCTTCCTGTAGCTAAATTGTTGCGAGTTTGTTGGGGGAACTTCGCACAATGGAGATACGTTTGCCCGTAAGCCCGCTTCCTGGGTATGTGCTGCAAAATCATTTGCAGGCTATTGAGTAATTAAACCAGGAAACCGTCGAAACCGCTATTTCTGCTTTCATGAACGGCAACGAAGTATTTTTTTGCAAATTCAGGTTGAAGCGGGCAGGGTTTGCGCCAAAACTTGACTAGGGGCCATTGCCGTTGCAAACCGTTACGGTAGCGAAAGAAATCGCCGCACCTCATTTTCTCCTGCTTTACCCTTCGGCCATGCGCACTCTAAATATCGCGAATCAACTGACGATCGCCCGACTCGTCATGTGCGCCTTCTTTGTGGCCAGCATGTCCGTTACCTGGGAGTACAGCGCGGTAACGGCGCTCATCCTCTTCATCCTGGCCAGCATTACAGACTGGCTGGATGGCGAAGTGGCCCGCAAATACGACCTGATTACGGATCTTGGCAAACTGCTCGATCCCCTGGCGGACAAGGTCCTCATCAGTGCCGCTCTTATCGCTCTTATTGAGCGCGGCATGGCCCCCATGTGGATGGTCGTGGCGATCATCACCCGCGAATTTCTGGTAACCGGCCTGCGTACCGTGGCGGCCAACAAACGGGTCATCCTGCCCGCCGAAAAGGCCGGCAAGTATAAAACCGTTGCCCAGATCGTCGCCATTTCCGCATCACTAACGCTGCTGGCCCTGAAAGAGCTGCATCTGGCGGAATCAGCCCCGGCTCACCTGCTGGCGCTGGCGACTCCCACGCTGTACTGGGTGGCGCTGCTCATCACGGTGGTTTCGGGCGCGCTTTACTTTCACAAGAACGCTTCCCTTTTTGACGCTGAAGCAATGAACCAGAACTCCGACAAGCTGCCCGCACCGACAGCGGAACAGGCGGCACGCGTTGAAGCCGTGCCGAACCGCACCAGCCTGGCCGTAGGCGTCAGCGTCCCTGCCGCAGTGGCAAAGGCAAAGGTTTCGACGGGCAAGACAGGGCTGTCACCTTCGGTCTGAGTGCTCTCGTGTCGTTGATCTGTTTCGATTTAGCGCTATCTTCTATTTGTCTGCCCTGCCTTTCTGTTCTCTTTCTCTCTCTCTCTCTTTTCTCTTAAAATAATCAATTACATCCCATGAGCCAACCTGCCGCCGCCTCCGTGCTCCAGTTTCCCGCATTTAAAGATTGGGCCGTTATTGTGGAGGCGCTCGGTCGAGGCCGTCAGGCGCTGATTCTGCGTAAGGGGGGCATTGCGGAAGGTAATCAGGGCTTCACTATCGCTCACCGCAGCTTCTGGCTTTTTCCCACGCTCTATCATCAGCAGCTTGCCCGCACGAAATCGGATGCAGCAGATCTGATCACGGAGATTCCGGAGAAGTCGCCTGATTACGCCGTGCCGATCCGTTATCGCGCGGATATTACCGACGCCTTTTATCTGGAAGACTGGCGCCGCGTGGATGCACTGGAGCAATACCACGTCTGGTGCACGGATGTTATCCGCGAGCGCTTTGACTACGGCGGCGAGGACGGGATCCACGCGTTTGTCTGCCGTGTGCACGCTTTGGCCGAGCCCCGCGTTTTCCCGTGGAACTCCGCCTTTGAAGGCTGCAAATCCTGGGTGGATGTTCCCCTGCCCCTCGACGATGCCTCACTCGGCGAAACGCTGACGCCAGTCCTGAGCGACGCCCAGTTTGAGGAAGTGCGCAACGGCATTCGCGGAATCGTGGGAGCGTAGCCTGGTAACGCAATGAAACGCGATATCCCCATTTCTCAGGCGTTCCACGCATTACTGCAACAGGTCGAAGCAAAGTACGAATTCACATTCCCGGGGAATACGGACAGATGCCTTCGGGATGGCTGGCTCCCGATCCTTTATTGCGGATGGCTGGGGTAATGGAACGTCGCGAACTGTGCTTTCCGGATATGGATATCGAAATTCCGTGGCAAAGGGAACAAGGGTAGCTCTGATATCCCAGAAAGCCATGCCAGCCTTTACGATGAAATAGAACGTATCGTAAAGGCTGGATGATGGGACGGAGGGCGGTCTGAAGAAGCCGGCGATTACTCGTCGTGCTCAGCAATGCCAGCTTCTACTTCGGAGTAAGCGTGCTCGGCTTTCAGCAGGGTTGCATCGGGATCCACACGCGTGATTTCACGGGCACACTCGCCGCGGTCATTGCGACCGCGTACGTATTGCACCACGTCGCCGGGGCGCAGATCATTGAAATCGATCTCAACGAGATCCTGCCAGAAGAAGAAGAGATTTTTGCCGGGCACATCGGTGCTGACAAATCCATAGCCTTCTTTCAGCGAGACAATGCGGCCCTGATAGGCGGGCACTTCCGCGCCGGGCACGGGCTGGGCCAGCATGGCCTGAACAGGCACACCGCCGGGGGCACGGTTCTGGGCATCAAATGCATCCTTATAGACAAAGAGCTGCTGGATGAGCGGCTCCTTGGTCTTGGACTTGTCATCAATGACTGAGTGCATCAGCAACGGATAGGTCACCTCGCTGAGGAGCTGACGCGACGTGGTCGTGCTGCGGTCGTTGCCCAGTTCATCAACGAACTGAAAGTCCCACCCGAGCACCATGACGCGGGTGCCCAGCGTGTTAAGCTTGCGCACCAGAGGCACGTAGTCGCCGTCACAGACAATGAGGACCAGAACGTTAAACTTCTTGAACAGCGCCAGTTCAAAGGCCTCCAGAGCCAGCCACACATCAATGCCTTTTTCGCCCTGCCGGCCGAGAGGCAGGTAGTGCGTAATGACGCCTTCCTTCATCAGGATGTCATCGAAGACGCGTTCCTGAAGCAGCTTGTGGCGGGCGTTGGCTTCGTGGGCAGGCAGGCGTCCGCGGAAGTAGTGGGAATCCACCACCTGGCAGTAGCGAGTGTCGACCTTTTCTGCGTGAGCAACCTGTTCTCTGATAAATTCGTGCAGACCGGGGATACTGAGACGAGCCCGACGGGGATGGGAATAGTAGTAGTAGTTGCTGACGTGGAAGAAGTAGTTGCCGTCGTAGAAAACACCAATTCGGGTAAGTTTGCTATCGATTTCGCTCATAGACACTTGTGCGGATGTGAGGTGAGTTTTCCCGCCAGCCGACGCGGGGCAACACCATATGGATTAGTATTAGGATAAATGTTTTTTGCCGGGCCGCGCACCGGGGCCGGGTGATCAGGAAGAAAGTATTATAGATGCAGACGCCCCAAAGGGCTGAGCTTTGCCGGAAATTTATAAAAATGTCTGTTTTGTAACCGCGTCGCAGCTTGTCTGTCGCATGCCATTGCCGCAATCTTATTCTCATTATAACCTATACGCAATCGCTTGTCGTAACGGATTTTTATAAAAGCTGCCATATTGTGCAGGTGCCCTGACACAAAGGGGTTATGGAAGGTGTTCGGCATCCGCGCCGAACACCCTTTATGAGAACCGGGCTGATTTATTGAGAACAATGTCGGGGTGTCCGCTGAACAGTACAGGCTTGTTGAGCTTCTGCATGCGTAATGACGACCAGCCCGCAACATGGGCTGGCTACGGATGGAAACCGAAGGCGTTACTCGATATTACGATCTTCCATCTTGGAGTCCATGCTCTTGATGCTGTTGTAGATCGAGAGGAGCAGGGCGCCGCCTTCAAAAATAAGGGCGATGTAGATGTTGAGGAAGTATGTACCTACCAGTCCGCCAAATAAGGAGACGGAAGCGGAGATAATAGCCGTAAGGTTAATGCCCACCAGGAACGGCAGCACAGCGCCCACCAGGGAGGCAATGATGCCCACGATCGTGAAGACAATGTGAATGCAGGGCCGGATAACCACGAGCAGGAAGGTAAGCGCGGGAAACTCCGACTCTTTGGTCGGCAGGGCGTTCTCCGTACCCCAGCGGCTAAGAGTCAGCGCGGAGTTGGCGATCAGCGTCCACGGGATGGTGAAGCACTGAACGAAAACCAGGACGAGTCCCCAGAAGAACTTACCCCAGTTGAGGTTCTGCATCTGCTTCATCTGCTCGCGGGCACGGGCGGCGGAGCGGGTGTTGGAGTCGCCCGAGGAGGTCGAGCCGACCGGAGAGAAAGAGGTGCCGGACAGCGTCTCGCGGGTTTCGCGGCGCATGCGGGGGCCGGTGCGGCGAGCGGGCGCGGTTTCGGCCGGGGCGGTTGTCGTGGTCAGCGCAGTGCCGGCAGAGGGGGCCGTGGTGACAGCGCCGGACTGATCCGAAGGCGGCGGCCAGACGGCCTGTTGCTGCTGATGCTGGGAGACGGGCTCCGTGGGTGTCTCCAGCCAGGCAGTGGCGGGATCGGGAGTCGTAGTCGCAGGAGCGGCAGTTGCACTGATATCTTCCAGGCTGATGATGGGCTCGGGTTCCGGCTGCGGCCGAGGAGCTGGTGCTGGTGCGGCTGCTGCGGGCACCGGAGCAGGCGAGCTCTGCGCAGGCAACCCGGGGGGGCCGCTGCGAGCAAGCGAGGGCGGGCCAGACTGCACGGGCGCGGGAGCGGGTGCCGTCTGGGCAGGCGCGGGCGCTGGTGCGGGGGTATAAACCGTGGCGGCTGGCGGGGTGTAAGTCTGCGCAGGCTGAGGCTCTGGCGCTGTGTAAACGGGCTGCTGCGTCTGCTGGGGAGCAGGATTGTATACTGTCGCGGGCGCAGGCGTATAGGCTGCCGGCGCGGGAGCTGCTGTCTGCGTAACGGCAGCGGGCGCGGGCGCAACAGCAGAGGCCGGAGTCTGGGTAATCAGAGTAGGCGCGGGCGTCCGAACAGGGGCGGGCGCCGAGATGGCGGTCTGCGTTACCGCAGAAGTTTGCGGCTGGGGAGCGGGTGCCGGGGCCAGCGCGGGCGGAAGCGCCGGGGCGGGAGGCGCGGGAGTTTCAGCCTTCAGGACGTCGATCCACTTCACCCATTCTTTGGCGCCCTCGGGGAATACGCTGGTGTTGTCGCGAATGGAGCCTGCAGCGGCAAGCGCTTTCAAATCCTCAAAGTTTACCGGGCCGCGAGGCTTATTATTGGAGTCCGCGAAATAATAGCGTTTCATAAAAGCATACTAAGTATCCGCCGCATTACGGATGTATCTATTTGGAGTTAGATCATATTCTCCGCGAATGGTAAGATTCGAATTTCAGCCCGAATCCCAGTCCACTATTGAAAACAGCGCCGCATCCTAGGGCCTTCTATCGCTTTTGTATAGCCCGGATTTCGCACATTTTTGCATCACAGGCTCGCTTTGATTATACGGACATACAATAAGAGGAGAGGCGCAGCTATTATGTTTAGATGTTTGCTCGAGTTACCCAAAAGCCGCCTTTTGGTAAACATACTATATTTCTGTATATCCAAAGATAAGCTCGCCACGATTCCCTTTCCTGTGCCAAAATGGCACGCGTGTACAGCGGAAAATGCCGCTTTTTCAAATAAATTACGTCCCAAACAGTTGCGCTTGGGCCGAAATGACACCTTATTGGTAGGAAAAAAACAGGGGAAATCACAAATATGACGTCCGGTATTGAAAGAATTGCATTTATTGGGGATTACATGCCGCGAAAGTGCGGTATCGCGACCTTTACTCACGATATTCGTGACGCGATCGCGAAGCAGTTTCCGCTGTCCGAAAGTTTTATCGTTCCCGTCAATGATCTGCCCGAAGGCTACGAATACCCCCCGGAGGTGCGGTTTGAATTTCTGGAAAGCGACCTGGATTCCTACCGGCGCGCGGCGGAATACCTGAACTTCAGTCACGTGGATGTCGTCTGCCTGCAGCATGAGTTTGGTATCTATGGCGGTCCGTCCGGCAGCTTTATCCTCCCGCTTTTACGTGAACTAAGCGTGCCTGTGGTAACCACCCTGCACACCATTCTGCAGAAACCCAGTGTGGATCAGCGTCTGGTCATGCGCGAGCTGACCGCCCTTTCCGCGCGCCTGGTTGTCATGAGTGAAAAGGGCCGCAGCATGCTGCGCGAAATCTACAATGTGCCGGATGACAAGATTGACGTGATTCAGCATGGCATTCCCGACATGCCCTTTGTGGATCCCAATTTTGACAAGGATCAGTTTGGCGTGGAAGGCAAGCACGTGCTGCTGACGTTCGGGCTCCTCTCGCCCAACAAGGGCATTGAGGTGGTGCTGAAGACGCTGCCGAAGATCGTGCAGGAATTCCCGGATCTCGTCTACATCATCCTTGGCGCCACCCACCCGAATCTGGTGCGCCAGCACGGGGAAGCCTACCGCCTCAGCCTGGAACGTATGGCCCAGGATCTGGGGGTGGAGCGCCATGTCAGCTTCTATAATCGCTTTGTTGATCTTGATGAGCTTAAGACGTTTCTTGGCGTAGCGGATATCTACATAACCCCTTACCTGCATGAGGCGCAGATCACATCCGGCACGCTGGCTTATGCAGTAGGCTGCGGCAAGGCGGTTGTTTCGACACCTTACTGGCACGCGGAGGAACTTCTGGCGGAGGAACGCGGAATTCTGGTCCCATTCGGAGACTCGGAAGCGTTGGGCAACGAGGTTATCGGACTACTACGCGACGAACAGCGCCGCCATGCCATGCGCAAACGCGCCTACATGTACGGGCGAAGCACCATCTGGAGCCATACGGCGGAGCTCTATATGGAGTCTTTCCGCAAAGCGCGCCATACGGCCCGCACCTATCCCAAACGCACCAAAGTGCGCACGCTGGAGGAAGAACCTCTGGAGCTTCCCCGCATGCAACTGGGACATCTGATGGAAATGTCGGACTCCACCGGCATGCTGCAGCACGCCACCTACTCCTTCCGCAATTACCGCGAAGGCTACTGCACGGACGACAACGCGCGCGCCCTCATTCTTTGCGTTTTGCTGGAGGAACTGGAGCTGGATGCGCCCGAACTTCAGCGACTGATGAAGTCCTACACAGCTTTTCTGAACTACGCGTTCGATCCCAATCTGAAGCGGTTCCGCAATTTCATGGGCTATGATCGCCAGTGGCTGGAAGACGTGGGCTCCACCGACAGCCAGGCACGCGCTTTCTGGTGCCTGGGTACATGCGTGGGCCGTTCGTCGCACCGCGATCTCCAGTTCTGGGCGGCTCACCTCTTTGAGCAGGCGCTGCCCAATCTGCTGGAAGCCACCGCGCCGCGCTCCTGGGCGTTCACACTTCTGGGCATTTACGAATACTTCAGGCGTTTCAGCGGCGATCGCTTTGTGGCTCATGCCCGCGATATCCTGACTCAGCGCCTTATTGATCTTTACGAGAAAAACAGCACCGAGGACTGGCCCTGGTTTGAGGAGAACGTCACCTATGCCAACGCCCGTATTCCGCAGGTGCTGATTCTCGGCGGACGTTGGGCGGAGAACCCTCGCGCCTATGAGATCGGACTGCACACACTTCGCTGGCTGCTCTCTATCCAGACCAGCGAAGACGGGCACTTCCGACCGATAGGCTCCAACGGCTTCTACGTCAAGGGCGAAGCCAGGGCGCAGTTCGACCAGCAGCCCATTGAGGCGCATGGCACTGTTTCCGCATGTCTGGAGGCGTACCGCACCACCAACGACAGTTTCTGGTACGACAAAGCACGCATGGCGTTTGAGTGGTTCCTGGGACGGAATGATCTGGGGTTATCGCTCTACGATTCTGCAACCGGCGGCTGCTGCGACGGTCTCCATGTGGACCGTGTAAACCTCAATCAGGGTGCGGAATCTACCCTGGCGTTCCTGATCGCGCAGGCGGAGATGCTGCTGCTGGAGAACGACCTGAAGGCTTTTAACAAACCGCGGGAACGTGAGATCCAGCCATTTGAGGCAAACCCCAGCACAAAATAGCAGGACATCTGCCCTTAGGTCGAAAAATTCGACTGAAGGGTAGACAGAAAGAAAAATTAACAAAGACAGCAGTCCTAGTAAATTAACCTTAAGGATCTGTAATTATGGAAGTTACACGAACAGGAATTGTACTCAAGCCTAACTCCGCCCGCGTACTCTATCGCGCATTTGAAACGGGAGATGATCAGGCCTCCCTGCGCATATTGGCACGCGTGCTCTCTTTGTCCGAAGAAGAAGTGACAACAACGCTGGACCAGGTTATGCGCGAGTTCCATCCGCGGCACCAGAAGCTGCACGATCACTTTTTGCGTCGGTACGCCCAGATCCGCTATCTGATGCCCACCGACCAGCCGCTTACCGAAAAACGCCGACTGCTGATCGGTGCCTACTTTACGCTGGAATATTCACTGGAGGCCGCCGCGCTCTTCAATCCCTCCATGGTGCCGCATCCGGACCAGAGCGGTCTTCCCCAAGGCTGGGTGCGCTTTGTCGTCAGTCTGCGCGCGACCGGCGAGGGCCATATCTCCTCCATCGTCTTCCGCAGCGGCACTATCAGCCAGGATGGGGCTATTGCCATCGATCCCGCTTCGCGCTTCGTCACGACACCGGAAGCCATTCCGCACACGTCCTACGAGAAGGCGCTGTTCCTCCGCAAGATCCAGGAACTTGGCATGGCCAACAGCGTGGTCGATACCATCATGGATATTCTGCCGGATAACTTTACGATCGAGCAGATGGTCCAGGAAATCTCTTTTCTGCGCCGCCATACGCGCCACCGCAACACGGAGTTCGACTCCACCGCCAGCCGCCTCATTAACCTCGCTCGGTCCAACTACGAAGTGTTCTACACTCCGGACCAGCCTCTTTCCGAGCGCGTTATCTTCCCCACCGCACCCAACGAAACACGCGGCATTGAGGACGCCCGCTTCGTCCGATTCACCGAGGATGACGGGAACGTCACGTACATCGCCACCTACACCGCCTTCGACGGGCGCGTCACCATCCCGCAGTTGCTGGAGACAGAGGACTTCCTGCATTTCTCCATCAGCACGCTGAACGGTCCCGAGGTGCAAAACAAGGGTATGGCCCTCTTCCCACGTCGCGTGAATGGCCGGTATGCCATGTTGTCGCGCCAGGATGGCGAAAATAACTTCATCATGTACTCGGATGACCTGCACTTCTGGCATCAGAAGGAACCGCTGATCCGCCCGTCTTTCCCATGGGAATTCGTGAAGGTGGGCAACTGCGGTTCTCCTATCGAAACGGACGCGGGCTGGCTGGTAATCAGTCACGGCGTAGGCGCGATGCGCAAATACTCTATCGGCGCGTTCCTGCTGGACATCAATAACCCCGCCAAAGTCATCGCCCGCCTCAGCCGCCCGCTGCTCAGCCCGGACGAAACCGAGCGCGAAGGCTACGTGCCGAACGTCGTCTATACCTGCGGCGCCATGGTGCATGCCGGACTGCTGATCCTGCCCTACGCCATGTCCGATACGGCAAGCTCCTTCGCCAGCGTCCCGCTAAAGGATCTGATCAATGCCATGGATCCCGTGCACGAGTAGGCCGATATCGCGCGTCGGCGGCGGAGATCAACATGCAAAGCTGGGAAACCCTTTGTTGACTTCACTTCTATGAGCTAAAGTATCCATTACGTGCAATCAAAACCGCCAACGCAGCGACTAGCCTTCGGGAATGTCCGCATCCTGATTCCTGCCGATGCCGAAGCATACAGGCAGGTTCGGATGCGGGCGCTTCATGAGCGTCCGCCCGCGTTCGGCTCTCTGCCTCAGGACGAGCCTGGCCTTAGTGAACTGGCGTTGCGCCTCCAGGAAAGCGTGGACCGCTGCTACTTTGGCGCTTTTATCGATGACGGCCAGCTTGTCGGCATCCTGCGGTTCTCCCGCTACGCCTCGGCCAACGAGAAACATCGCGCCTATCTGGCAGGGCTGTACGTACTGCCTGCCTGCCGCGGCAAAGGCTTTGGCAAAGCCCTGGTGCAACGCGCTCTGCGGCGCGCCGCCAACACTCCGGGGATTCGCCGCGTTAACCTCACCGTCGTTACCCGCCAGGAATCTGCTGTGCGCCTGTACCTGTCACTCGGCTTCCGCGTGTACGGCACGGAGCCGGAAACGTTCTCCTATCACGGCGAATTCTACGACGAATACCTGATGACCCTGGCCATGGAAGCTCAGGCATAGAGTGTTTTCCGGCCAGGTTGTCGCATGGTTCTCCAGTGGTGAGCTTAAGGTATCATGCGACAAGATTAACGGAAAACGGTCTGGACGTGTCAGATTCCCGCTGCCGTTCCGCACTACAGCGCCGTTCCGATCGCATCACTTGCCGGAGGAGTCATTCCACCAGCGGCCATGTTCCGGTTCAGCGTAGCGGGATCCAGCTCACCTTCCCAGCGGCTGATGACCACCGTGGCGACACCATTTCCAATCAGATTCGTGATAGAGCGGCACTCGCTCATAAAGCGATCGATGCCCAGCAAGACGGCCAGCGATTCCACCGGAATCTCCGGCACGGCCACCAGCGTCGCGGCCAGCGTCACAAACCCGGCACCCGTTACGCCCGTCGCGCCCTTTGATGACAACATCGCCACCAGCAGCAGCGTAATCTGATGGCCCAGCGTCAGCGGCGTATTCGTCGCCTGCGCCAGGAAGATCGCGGCCATGGCCATGTAAATGTTGGTGCCATCCAGATTGAAGCTATAGCCCGTGGGAATAACAAAGCCCACAGTCGATTCGGCGCAACCCAGGCGGCGCGTCTTCTCCATCATGCCAGGCAAGGCGGTTTCCGACGAACTTGTGCCCAGCACCAGCAGAATTTCATCCCGTATGTAGTAGACAAACTTGAAGATCGAGAATCCCGCAAACCACGCGATGGTACCCAGCACTCCAAACACAAAGCACGCGGCCGTAATATAAAAGCCCAGCATCAGATAAACCAGCGGCCCCAGCGACTCGATGCCGAACTTACCCACCGTAAAGGCCATGGCGCCAAACGCCGCCAGCGGCGCGGCTTTCACAATGATGCCCATAATGGCAAAGGCGATCGCCCCCGCGTGATCCAGCACATGCAACGCCGGTTTCCCCTTCTCACCAAGTGAAGCGATCGCAAAGCCTGTCAGCAGCGCGACAAACAGCACCTGCAGGATATCGCCACCCGTAAAGGCGCTGATATAGGTTTTGGGAATAATGCCCATAATGAACTTGACCGTGTCCATCTCGTGGCTCTTCTCCGCATACTCGGCCACTTTTTTGATATCAGCGGCGTGCTCGGTACGCAGTTGCTCAATATTCACGTTCATGCCTTTGCCCGGCTGCATGAAGTTAACCACAATAAGCCCGATAATCAGCGCCAGGGTGGAGACCACCTCAAAATAGATCAGTGCCTTAACGCCGATACGCCCCAGCCGCCTAATGTCGGTCATGGAAGCAATACCATGCACCACCGTGCAGAAGATGATGGGCGCAATAATCATCTTCACCATGTTGATGAACCCGGTACCCAGAGGCTCCAGCGCCGCGCCGTGCCTGGGAAACAGATAGCCCATCAAAATGCCCAGCCCCACGCCAATCAGCACCTGGATATACAACACCTGATACCACGGCTTTCTCTTCACAACCAGCCCCGGCCCGGGCAAGGGCGCATGAGTGGCCCCCGGCTCATCTGAAGAAGAAGAACTGGAGCTGCTGGAACCACCGGCGGAACTTGAGGTCATAAGAAAAAGATCGACGGAGTAAAAATAGCTTTCACTCTCGTTAATCTATATGCACTCCCCTCACTCAGCCAACTGAAAATAACATCAATCTGTTGCCCGGTCGTTGTCTGGAGACGGAGATCGATTGCGAAGGTCTGTCTAAAAAACCGTCATTCACAATCCCAACAACTCCAACCGAGTAATCCAAGAATCAAATCTTGGACAGCAGGCTCTCATTTGATCTACACCCACCGCCTCTGCAATAAAAGACGCATCAGAGCGAATGCCAGCTCCCTTGCGATATCGAGGAAAAAAACCTTCAAGACGCTTCGCGGGGTGTGTATCAAAGCCATTATTAATGACCTCACACCCTCCACTTTCATCTACTAGTTGTTGTATCGCAGTTGCTTTAGATGGACTCTCAAAAGCCCTAGCTAATTGGATAGGGTCTGCGAAGAAGAGTGCTTCCAGCTCGTGTAATTGAATGTAAGGAATGAATCTGTTAGGAGAGAGATCCAGCTTAGACTTGTTTTTTATAGCCTCAAGGGTTTTCGTCTCTATATTTTGCACTATAGAAGATGCTAACTGATAAGAATTTGATTTGGTAAATCCAGGCCAATTAGGATGAAGACCATAGTAGTCAAAGAATGTACTAATTGTACTTCCCGGTTCTTGATTAAGCAAACGGATAATATCATTTGATACTCGGTTAAAATCAGTATCCCCTCCTTTATGCCCTGTCACTCCCACAATTCTTGCTCTGAGATCAATATTTTTCAGTATGAGATAAGGTGCAAAAACGGATTCCAGTATCAGTTTTTCTGTCTGTCCTTCAACCACAACTAATACTCTATGCATAACGTGGCCCTGCCTCGATAACATTCTTTTGCACGAGATCGCCAAGAGAATATTCATCCAGCCATTCTCTCAACTCACCGGCAATCAGCCTCCTAAAGCGGGACGAAGAGTTCACTCTGTCTACTACAATGATGTCCTCAGGTTCAAACGAGTTCAGAAATGTAGGAGACTGAGTTGAAACAATTACCTGTGTCCGCATGGCTGCTTCTTTAACTAGAGACGCCAATAGGTCAAGCGCAACTGGATGGAGACCTAGTTCTGGCTCGTCAATAACTATTGTGCAGGGTGGATCTGGTTGAAGTAATGCTGTGGCCAAACAAATAAATCTTAACGTGCCGTCCGAAAATTGCATTGACTGAAAGGGAAAGCTACTGCCTTTCTGCTTCCATTCCAATCGAATTAGTTCCTTACTCCCCAAATTGTGTGGTTCGAGAGTAAAATCGTCAAAAAATGGAGCAACAATTTGGATCATGCGCCTGATTCTTTGATAGCTTGCCTTATGCAATTCATCTGATGACTCCCTTAGATTATAAAGAAAGGCCGCGATATTTTCCGCGTCTGCTCTCAATTCTTTATGATCCCGCAAATTCTGATCCCGTCTCAATGGATTATTCGCACTAGTGTCGTGAAAATGATAGACAATCCAGCTTGATGCAGCTTTCAGCACTTTCCCAGCAACTATCGCAAGCAGCTCAAATTCTTCATCATCTGTAACTGCTTTTTTTAATATATTTTTAGAACCTGGAGCAGTATCACTCCATAACTTGAGATCTGCTTCCTCACCTCCATTTGTAAGCGTAAACCATTGGTCCAATTCATTTGAAAAAACCTTTTCCTTTATTACAACCATTGCATTATTTACAGCTGAAGTTAGTTGAAAGGAGTATTCGCCAGTTCCAAATTCTATGACAGCTGAAATCTCGCGGGTAACTTTTGGCCCATCGAAAAAAAAGCCGTCAGCACCACCGTTCATCCTTATATATGCCCGCAGTCCTTCCTCCGCCATTGCACGCAGCATCCGAAAGAACTCAATAAAATTGCTTTTGCCAGCCCCATTTGCGCCAATTAAAATATTTAGAGATCCTAAATAAAATTTTTCAAGGCTACTTATTGACTTAAAACCTTCGATGCTGATCGATTTAACCGCGTTAGCCATAATATAAGAATATATTCGACTAGCTTGAAACGCGAGCAAACTCGGTCAACTCATGAACCGAGCCATTCTGGCCCAGTGCGACTTTTCTGGTTGCGCCAGAATGTCCCAAACGGGCGCTAAAAGCAGCTGAAATTCCGGTCCGAACTCTCCACATTACACACAACCTTCACTTTAAATACCTTGCCCCCAGCAACTTACAACACTTGCGCAAAATCTGGCCCAAGTCCTGCGTAAGAGGTAAGCATGGCAAAGATACTTGGCATCGACTTGGGCACGACCAATTCGTGCATGGCTGTGATGGAGGGTGGCGAACCGCTGGTTCTTGAAAATTCCGAAGGCGCTCGCACGACCCCATCCGTCGTTGCCTTCGCTCGCAGCGGGGAACGTCTGGTGGGGCAGGCCGCAAAACGGCAGGCTATTACTAACCCTCGCAATACTATTTTCTCGGTAAAGCGTTTCATCGGCCGCAAATACGCGGAAGTGAAGAATGAACTGAGCCGCGTTCCTTACTCTGTTGTGGAAGCGCCGAATGGCGACGCCCACATTCAGGTGGATCTTAATGGTGAAAAGAAGACCTATTCCCCGGAAGAAGTCTCCTCGTTCATTCTTGCGAAGCTGAAGGCGGACGCGGAAGCAAAGCTGGGTGAGACGATTACGCAGGCCGTTATTACGGTGCCCGCGTACTTCAACGACAGCCAGCGTCAGGCGACAAAAGACGCCGGACGTATCGCAGGTCTTGAAGTGCTCCGCATCATCAACGAGCCCACAGCCGCCTCGCTGGCTTATGGTCTGGATAAGAAGAAGGACGAAAAAATCGCCGTATACGATCTGGGCGGCGGTACGTTCGATATCTCGGTTCTCGAGATCGGCGACGGCGTCTTTGAAGTTAAGGCGACCAACGGCGATACGCACCTGGGCGGCGACGACTGGGATAACGCGGTGATCGACTGGCTGCTGGCCGAGTTCAAGAAAGACACGAACATCGACCTCAGCAAACAGGCCGACGCGCTGCAGCGCCTGAAGGAAGAAGCCGAAAAGGCGAAAATCGCCCTGTCCTCCAGCCAGAATTACGAAATCAATTTGCCGTTCATCACGGCGGATAACACCGGTCCGAAGCACATCCAGAAGTCCATTACCCGGGCCAAGCTGGAGCAGCTCACCGACACGCTGTTCGAACGCACCATCAAGCCCGTAAAGGCCTGTATGGATGACGCCGGCCTGAGCGCCAGCGAAATCCATGAACTGGTGCTGGTAGGCGGTATGACCCGCATGCCCCGCGTGATCGAGACGGCCCGCAAGCTCATCAGCAAAGAGCCCCACAAGGGTGTGAACCCGGATGAAGTGGTCGCCATCGGCGCCTCCATTCAGGGCGGCGTGCTGAAGGGCGAAGTGAAGGACGTGCTGCTGCTGGACGTGACCCCGCTGACGCTGGCGATCGAAACCGCAGGCGGCGTGGCCACCCCGATGATTCCGCGTAACACGACCATCCCGACCAAGAAGAGCCAGGTGTTCTCCACCTACTCCGACATGCAGCCGGGCGTGGAAATCAAGGTGCTGCAGGGCGAGCGCCCGCTGTCCCGCGACAACAAGCGCCTCGGCACGTTCCATCTCAACGACATCCCCCCCGCCCCCCGCGGCGTACCGCAGATCGAAGTCACGTTCGATATCGACGCCAACGGTATCCTGAACGTAACGGCGAAGGATCTGGGCACCGGCAAGGAGCAGAAAATCTCCATCACCGGCTCCTCGGGTCTCTCCAAGGACGAGATCGAGCGCATGCGCAATGAAGCGGAAAGCCACGCGGAAGAAGACCGCAAGGCCCGCGAGGCGATCGAGGTCCGCAATCAGGCTGACTCCGCCGCGTACAGCGCCGAGAAGCTGATCAAGGATCTGGGCGACAAGCTGGATGCCGCAAAGAAGTCCGAAATAGAAGACGAAGTGAAGAAGGTGCGCGACGCACTGGCCGGCACGGACGCCGACGCCATCAAGTCCGCCTCCGAGTCGCTGACCGAGAAACTGCAGGCCATCTCTGCTGATCTGTACAGCAAGGTCGGCGGCGAAGGTGCCGGCGCAGCAGGCGGTCCCGGCGGTTTCCCCGGAGCTGAAGGCTTCCCTGGTGGTTTCCCCGGCGGCGCAGGCGGATTCCCCGGCGCAGGTGCCCAGGGCTCCGGTCCCTCGGGCCAGTCCTCTTCCTCCAAAGGCGGCAAGGGCGACGTCGTCGACGCGGACTTCGAGGTTGTCGATAAAGACAAGAAGTAAGACCTCAATTCAGGGGTCGGAGCAGGAATGCGAAGTTCCCGGCTCCGACACCCCTGAAGTTGTGCCTCACTGCCAGTTTACCTCCTCAACATGTGCCTGATTATCCAACAAACGGGCAGCTTTCGGATGGAACCTGGCTTTTTGGGCCACTCCTGAAACCGCCCGAGAGTATCTCCTACACGGAAGTTATCATTGACGGAGCGCCGGTCTACATAGGCTATGTGGGCCACCTCAACAAAGAGAAGTTCAAGCCGGAGATTGAGTTCTTTGCTCGTTACAAGATGCTTAGAAACGATGTGGATTCCGCCAAGGCTAAAGAGAGCCTCGCCTCCGAAGAGGTCATCGAACTCCTCTCCAGAACAATCCATGTTATTGAAGCCATGCATACGGCGCAAAACGCACGTCTTGCAAATATTGAAGAACGACTGGCCGTCTCCCCGGCTGTTCCTCTGGTTTAAAGCTTCTCTCTCAGCGCTTCACCTTCTTTCCAGTTCAGTAACTGAACATTCAACCCCAAACCAACCCAAAACATAACACCATGGCTGATCCTAACGTACGCCCCCTGGGCGATCGCGTGCTTATCAAAGCGCTCGAAGAAAAAGAAGTAGTCCGCGGCGGCATCATCATCCCCGATGCAGCTAAAGAAAAGTCCCAGGAAGCCCGTGTCGTGGCCCTCGGCTCCGGCAAGCGTGACGAAAAAGGCGAGAAGATCCCCTTTGAAGTTAAAGCCGGCGACCGCGTGCTCATCAGCAAGTACGGCGGCACCGAGATCAAGATCGATGGCGAGACCTACCAGATCGTTCGCGAAGACGACATCCTCGGCATCCTTGGCTAGTTTTGTGGCGCGTTAAGGTGAGACTTTCTGACTCACGCATACAACGCGCCGGCAAAACTACTCAGCGCCGGGAAGCGGATCTTCCGCAACTCGGCACCACGTTTCCTGACTCCCTAAGACCTAACTTGTGGCACTCAATACACCGGCCGATCCGGTCGCCACACTTTAATATACCCAGTACTTACCATGTCCGCTAAACAACTCGTATTCGATGAGCACGCCCGTCACGCCCTTCTCCGCGGCGTCGAGAAGCTCAGCAAGGCCGTAAAAGCAACCCTCGGGCCGCGTGGCCGCAATGTCGTTCTCGACAAGAAGTTCGGTTCCCCCGTCATCACTAAGGACGGCGTAACGGTTGCCAAAGAAATCGAGCTCGAAGATCCCTACGAGAACATCGGCGCCCAGTTGGTTCGCGAAGTTGCCTCCAAGACCTCCGACACCGCCGGCGACGGCACCACCACGGCCACCGTTCTGGCCGAAGCCATCTACCGCGAAGGTCTCCGCAATGTGACCGCCGGTGCAAACCCCACCGCCCTGAAGCGTGGTATCGACAAGGCCGTTGAAGCGATCGTTGCCGAACTCGGCAAGATCTCCAAGAACGTTAAGGAC
Source organism: Methylacidiphilales bacterium (assembly GCA_041287705.1). GTDB lineage: Bacteria > Verrucomicrobiota > Verrucomicrobiia > Methylacidiphilales > UBA1321 > LW23. The sequence continues at coordinate 23,682 of JBGGNE010000113.1, forward strand.
AAGTCCGAAATCCAGCAGGTCGCAACGGTTTCCGCCAACTGGGATGCCACGATCGGCGAAATCATCGCTGACGCTCTGGACAAAGTCGGCAAAGACGGCACCGTAACGGTTGAAGAAGCCAAGACGATCGAAACCTCCCTCGACGTCGTCGAAGGTATGCAGTTCGACAAGGGCTACCTCTCCCCTTACTTCGTCACCAACGCCGAAGAACTCGAAGTGGTTCTGGAGAACGCCTACATCCTGCTGAACGAGAAGAAGATCTCTTCGCTCAAGGATCTGCTGCCCCTCCTGGAGAAGGTTGCCAAGTCCGGTCGCCCGCTGCTGATCGTTGCGGAAGACGTAGAAGGTGAAGCCCTCGCGACTCTCGTCGTGAACAAGCTCCGCGGCACCATCCAGGTCTGCGCCGTTAAGGCCCCTGGCTTCGGCGATCGCCGCAAGGCCATCCTGGAAGATATCGCCATCCTGACCGGTGGCCGCCTGCTGACCGAAGACCTCGGCATCAAGCTGGAAAACGTCCAGATCGAAGACCTCGGCCGCGTCAAGCGCGTCGTTGTCGACAAGGAAAACACCACGCTGATCGAAGGCGAAGGCAAGTCCTCTGATATCTCCGGTCGCGTCGCACAGATTCGCCGCCAGATCCAGGAGACCACCTCCGACTACGATAAGGAAAAGCTGCAGGAGCGCCTCGCAAAGCTCGCCGGTGGCGTAGCCGTCATCAATGTCGGCGCCGCGACTGAGACCGAGATGAAGGAAAAGAAAGCCCGCGTGGAAGATGCCCTGCACGCCACCCGCGCCGCAGTTGAAGAAGGTATCGTCCCCGGAGGCGGTGTCGCTCTCATCCGCGCTCAGGTTGCCCTGAACAGCCTGAACCTGACTGGCGACGAAGCAGTCGGCGTCGGCATCATCCGCCGCGCTATCGAGCAGCCTCTGCGCACGCTCGTCGAGAACGCCGGCCTGGAAGGCTCCGTTGTCGTTAACGAAGTGAAGAACCGCACGGGTGCCGAAGGTTACAACGTCGCCACTGGCGAATACGTTGACCTGCTGAAGGCCGGCGTTGTTGATCCTACCAAGGTGACCCGCTCCGCCCTGCAGTACGCCGCTTCCATCAGCGGTCTGCTCCTCACCACCGAAGCGATCGTAACGGAAGTGCCTGAGAAGAAGGAAAAGGCATCCGGCGGTCACGGCGGCGGCCATGGCGGCATGCCCGGCGGCGGAATGGACTTCTA
>JBGGNE010000114.1:0-18009 GCA_041287705.1 Methylacidiphilales bacterium
GCCAGCTTGGAGGTCAGCACATCACTGCTCTCGTCGTCCGTGTATGGGATGCTGTATTTAGCCAGCGACGCGATCACGCGATCGCGAGGGAACATTGCGCTGCCCTGAACCACCGTAGCGGGCGCCACGCCGTTCACCCGAACGAGCGGCGAGAGCTCAATCGCGAGCTCGCGAACCAGATGATTCGCAGCGGCTTTGCTGGTGTCGTAGGCCACGCTGCCCTTCTTGGCCACTACCGCGTTGGCGCTGGTTGTCAGGACGATGTTGGCGCGAAGATTCTGCTCAACAAAGAGAGCCTTGGCTTCATCCGCAACAAGATAGCTGCCCGTTACGTTGATCGCGAACGTCAGCGCCCACTTCTCATCGGGGATATGACCCGTGGTGTCCGGCGGAACAAAGATACCTGCCGTCAGTGCAATGCCATCCAGACCGCCATAGGCGAGCAGAATGTTTTTCAGCAGGGCGGAAATGCTGTCCCGTTTGGTGATGTCCGCCGCCAGACCGATGGCAGGACCGCAGTTCGACAGCCCCGTGCCCGCTACTCCGATGCCCAGACCGTACCTGTCGGTAATCTCTTTCGCGGTGGCTTCGGCTGCGGCTGCATTAATGTCCACGGCAACAATGTGAGCGCCTTCCTTAGCCAGGCGATGCGCCACTTCCTTGCCGATGCCGCTGCCGGCACCAATCACCGCGATGATCTGACGCGCCAGCTCTTTCTCTGCCGGCATGCGCTTCAGCTTGGCTTCTTCCAACAGCCAGTATTCAATATCAAATGCTTCCTGCACGGGCAGTGCGATATATTCGTCGATGGCCTCGGCGCCACGCATCACTTCAACCGCGCAGTTGTAAAACTCGGCGGTTACCCGGCTTTCGCTCTTGTCCTTGCCCCAGGCAATCATGCCAAGACCAGGGATCAGGATGACAGTCGGGTTAGGATTACGCATCGCGGGGGAATCCGCGTGCTTGCACTTGTCGTAGTAGGCTGCGTAATCCTTGCGGTACTGCTCAAGGCCGGCTTTCAGCTTGGATTTAAGCGAGGCGATGTCTTCGGTCTGCGGATTCCAGTCCACGTACAGCGGCTTGATCTTCGTGCGCAGGAAGTGATCCGGGCAGGAGGTGCCAAGCTCCGCCAGACGGGGAGCATCCGCACTGTTAACAAAACGCAGGATTGTTTCGTCATCCTGAATGGTGCCTACCCAGCGCTGGGCCTGACTGATCTGGCCGCGCAGCCATGGCAGTACCTTCACGAACAATGCATTGCGCTCTTCCTGGGAAAGCGAGGCGTATTTTGCGCCACCAAAGGTTTTCTCGCCCTTATCATGAGAGGCGATGTACTTCGCCGCTTTGTCGATGAGCGTCAGTGACAGTTCATAGCATTCCTTGTCGTCATTGGCCCAGTTGATGAGGCCGTGCTGCCCCATTACGATACCGCGCGCCTGCGGATTCTCCTTACAGACCTGCTGCATAACGAGGCCGAGGTCAAAACCGGGGCGTTGCCAGGCGGTCCAGATCACTTCGTCGCCAAAGATCTCTTTCGTCAGCTCTTTGCTGCGACGAGAGGCAGCGACAGAAATCAACGCATTCGGGTGGGTGTGATCGACATGCTTAAAGGGCACAAAAGAGTGCAGCGGCGTATCGATCGACGACGGACGCGGATTCAGATTGAAGGTGCAATGCGAGTACGCGCCCACCATCTCGTCCTCTACCTGCGTCTTGACGCCACGCACGGGAGCGGAGGCGTACAGACGCTGCAGGCCAAGAAGCCGCGACTGGTAAAGCGAGGAGAAATTCTCGCGCTTGCTGGTGCGCAGATCGCCGCCGGAGCCCTTGACCCAGAGCACTTCCACAGCCTCACCGCTAAGCGGATCGGTCTCGGCAAGCTTGGCGGAGGTATTGCCCCCGCCGGTGTTTGTAATGCGCTGGTCGCTGCCAAGAAGATTGGAGCGATAGATAAGGCGCCCGACTGCATCCAGGCCGGCGGCTGTGGCGTCATCCCACAGATAGTTGACGTACTGATAGTTCTGATTCGCGTTCATCGTGTTTGGGATAAATCTGCTAAACCTGCTTCGGACCCGTCTGTGCTATTGCACATAGTAACGGAGTACCCGACAGGCTTTTCCAGAGAGAGAGCTTCAAAATTGGGTCGGACTTGCGCAACGCCGCGTTTATTCGCGGCCGACATCGCCACATGGCGGCGCACGGCATTCTGCGAGGAAGCTATTCTAAAGCTCGTGCGAGCCTTGAACATGTTGGATTTTGACCTGAAAATGTAGTTTTTTGACTTGGCAGCAACCTGCCCGTTCACTCAGAAAACTCCCGTTTTCAGGCCACCGGTGCTTAATCGGGTGCCCGCTACAGGAATCGAAGCCCGTAGCGCTCGCCAAGGTCCACAACAGGCACCATGTTCGTCGGATCCTTCGCCATAAGTACCGCATATTCGGCCAGAAAATTCTCAAAGCCAGCCGGCGAAATCATCACCAGAAAGGTCGCTGGCACCGCACCGGAATTAAAGAACCGGTGCGGAATATCGCGTGGAGCAAAGAGGAAATCGCCTGTGTGCAGCACATGCGTCGCATCGCCCATAATGATCGTTACTTCGCCGGCCAGGATATAGAACCCTTCGTCTTCGCGCGTATGGACGTGCATCGGCGGCCCGCTACCAGGCGGCACCGTCTCTTCATAGAGGGTGAAACCGCCACCCGTAGCCGCTCCGGCCGCCAGACAAAATGCCGTCCGGTTACCGTTGCGGCGATCAGCCGCCTTGTTTATCAGAGGTTGCAGACTCATATTCGAGGCCAAATGTCGCTGTTGCGACCTACAGGTGTCAAGGCGGCGATGGGCAATACAGTATCTAAACGCGTGGCAGGGGTCAGAAGCGTCCGGAGAGCACTTCTTTCTCGTAATTCTTTACCGCAGTCATCCAGTTGAAACCAACGGGCACTTCCTGCCGGCGGCAATGCTCGTCCCAGACTTCTCCAAAGGGCAGCGTCTTCAGCTCTTCCAGCAGGGCCAGACGGCTCGCGTAGTCCTTTTCCTGCTCAAATCTGCGCAGCTGTGCGGAAGGCTCCAGCAAAGCCAGCAACAGCGCCTTCTGGGTATTGCGGGCGCCGATCACCCATGCGGCGATACGATTTATGCTCGCATCAAAGAAATCCATACCGATGTGCACGCGGTCGAGATAATTGCCCCGGACAATTTCCTCCATCAGCGCCTTTGTCTGATCATCCAGAATCACCACGTGATCGCTGTCCCAGCGTACACCTCGGCTCACGTGCAGCAGAACCTCGGGGCAAAAAGTGAGGACGGAAGAAATCTTGTCCGCAATGCCTTCGGTGGGATGGAAATGGCCGGCATCAAGGCAAAGGATCTTTTTGCGAGACTGCGCGTAGCCCATGTAAAACTCGTGAGAACCCACGACGTAGGACTCGAAACCGATGCCAAACAGCTTGCTCTCCACCGCATCGCGGTTCAGCGTGGGGTCGATCTCCTCGGCAAATATGGCGTCCAGAGAGTCAACCAGCCATTCGCGGTGATCACGCCGGCAAACGGTGGAGTCCTTGGCGCCATCCGGAATCCAGAAATTCGTGATCACCGTCTTGCCCAGACGACGTCCCATTTCAGCCGCGATCCGGCGCGTGGCGATACCGTGGTTCACCCAGAACCTGCGTACTGCCGCATCAGGATGGGAAAGCGTGAATCCGTCAGCAGAGAGCGGGTGCGAGAAATACGTCGCATTGAAATCGAGACCGACTTCGCGATCTTTGGCCCAGTCGGTCCAGTTCGAGAACAGATCAAAAGTGTAAGCATCGCGGTCGACGCTCTGCCCATTAATCTCGGCGTAGTTGGCGTGAAGATTCACACGATTCCTGCCGGGGATAAGGCTGAGGGCCAGCTCCAGGTCACCGCGCAGTTCATGAATCGTGCGGGCACGGCCAGGGTAATTGCCGGTGGCCTGAATACCGCCGGAGAGAGCAGTTGTCGTGCGCTCGAAACCAACAACGTCATCACCCTGCCAGCATTGCAGGGAGATCGGAACTGACGCAAGCCGTTGCAGCACAAGCTCGGTATCGACATCAAAGCTGGCGTAGCGCTCGCGGGCCGCAATATAAGTTGGCGTTGACATAAGGTAAGACGAAAACTTTGGAAGCAGGCGCTACGGGAGGCGCCTATCAGTTGAATCGCCATTTATAGTGACGCAACCAGACGCCGATGCCAATGGACAAAATGCTCGCCCGCATATATAAAATGCTCACATAGAAACGCCCGCCGATCACTTTTTCGACTACTATCCCATCTCCGACAAAGAGCGTCTGTGGAATGTCTACTGCACCTCTTTCGGACACAGCTCCGTACCCAGACGAACGGCTTATCCCCCTGGCGGCCATCCGGAAGACCATGTATTTGCCTGGGAAAAGGGCCGCTCACTCCGGCAGTTCCAGATTCTCTACATTACCGAAGGCGAAGGCAGCTTTGAGTCCTCAAACACCTCGCTTACAAAAATTTCCGCGGGAACAGCAGTTCTCCTGCTACCCGGCATATGGCACCGCTACAAGCCAGATCCCGAGACAGGGTGGTCGGAGAGTTGGATCGAGGTCCAGGGGCCTTACGTCGAGGATCTCCGAAAGAATGGCATACTGAAGCCCGAGCACTGTGTGTTTCGCCGGGGGCATGATTCCAGTGCTGCGGGCGGCATGGAAGTGGCGGGACTTTTTGCCAGTGCGGCACAGATTGCTCATGAGCGCTATGCAGGTTTTCAGGTGCGACTGGGATTACTGGCCATGCAGATTTTGACTTTACTAATCGGCCAGGCAGGACGCGGACAGCAAACGGCGCACCGAGATGTGGTGAGCGAGGCAATACGGCTGATGTCGGCCAACCCGGCACAGCCGGTCTCGCCTGCCTGGGTGGCAAAGCGGCTGCATACCAGCTACTCGCACTTTCGCCGGCTTTTCAAGGCACAGACAGGATTTTCGCCCAAAGTGTATCAAATGCAATGGCGCTACCGTCACGCATGCGAGCTTTTACGCCATACCAATCTGCCTCTGAAAGATATAGCTGAAAGACTGGGTTACGACTCCGCCTATCATTTATCACACGCCTTTAAGAAGATGAACGGGGTATCCCCTCAGCACTGGCGTGCAAGGGCTGCGGATTAGCCACAGCCGGCATCGAACAACCCTTATGTCCGGTATAATCCAGATGATACTTAAGAGTTCTGATCTGCTGCTTCATTTTTAGCTTTGTCGATCTTGCTGGCTTCATTCGTATGGCCACCATTGCGGGGGCAGATTTCTTTAAATTCCTGAGCTATACGCTCCAGATCCTTATCCGACATATTCTCAAGATCAATCATTTCATTACGAGCTTCCTTGAGCGCGCGCAGTATCTCATCGAGCTTAAGCTGCGTCGCAAGTGACTCACGGTTCTGCGTATTTTGAATTAGGAACACACTGAGGAACGTTATGATTGTCGTACCGGTATTAATGACCAACTGCCATGTCTCGGAATAGTTGAATGACGGTCCAGACGCCGCCCAGACAGCAACCCCCAATACGGAGATAAGGAAGGTATATGGATGGCCCAGAGCGTTCGCGGCCAAAACCGAAAATTTACTAAATATCTCTTTCAATTATTCTCCTTTTAGCGTGCCTTTACGGGTGGTAAATCCGTTTCCGTCACTTATTTTTATGATGATACTGGTGATTTAAGCAGCCGCCATGCCAGTCGATTATCCACTGAATCTACTCGTTAACGCAGAGAGAAGAGGAAGAAACATCCGAAGCCGCGCGAACTAATTGCCCTTGCATAATGCATGCAACACAACATTACGATTGCATTTTGCCTAACTTAAATTATATAGCGACATACTGCATATTATGATCGATAACATACATATGCCGCTCATGAAAATCCAGGCTTTACTCTTTAGCGCTTCATATCCACATCGGTACGAAATGGAGATGCTGGAAGTCCTTCTTTATTATACAGGTTTCCTTTAGGAACATTGTCCCAGTTATAGCGAACGATTGTTGGTTCCGGAACCTGATCGCAGCTTACTACAATGGTCTCCCCTTTTATTTCCGCTTTGGCCTCTGCAAATTTGCGGTCCCTGCCCGAAATAAGAAAACCCTTAAGCTCACCATCCTTCGCCATAAGTCCTGAACCAGCGTGTTTATACGTAAGTATTATCTGATTGCCTTCGACTTTAAACGAATCGTAAACAGGACCGGAATAGACAATATTCTGACCATATACGAAACCTCGGGCAAATATCGCAAGTCGTTGTCCCACAGGCTCCTTATTTGGGGGATGAATATCGGCGGGATCGCCCGCGTCGGTCGTCACCACCATACCGGTGTTGGGTGTATTCTGCCATATGAGCAGTTGAGTTTCACGAAATTCCGGCGGCGTTCCCCGGTAGTCCGGCAACTGCACAAACAGGAATGGAAAATCCCCCTGGCCCCATGCTTTTCGCCAGCCGTTGATTAATGCACCAAACAAGTGGGTATATTCCCGTGCGTGACCGCTATTGCTTTCCCCCTGATACCAGAGCACGCCACGAATGGCGTAAGGCTGCAGACATGCAATCTTCCCATTGTAATAAGCTGTTGGACGGTAAGCGTTTGTAGCAGGATTCCCTGGTGCCGCCGGCTTGCGGGGTTCGGGCTTATTTTCCTGCTTTGCCTTGGCGACCGCGGCCTCCCATTCCGACAGCAGACGGGCTTCATCGGTCTTGTATTTCTCGAGCCGCTGCGGGAACTCTTCTATCTCTTTCTTCCTGCGATCCAGTATCTTTTGCAGCTCCGGGTGACCGGCCAGCATCTCCTCCGAAACCCAGGAGGCGGCGCCAGTCGCTCCCACGGAAGAATTAATCAGCCCCACGGGCACTTTCAAGGCCGTGTATAAATCACGCGCGAAAAAATAACCTACCGAAGTAAAGCCGCGCGCGCTTTCCGGCGTACAGATTTCCCACTTGCCAGAAACTTCGGTGGTGGGCGCATCCAGGTCTCTCCCGCCAACACGGAAGTGCCTGATCTGCGGGAAGTTAGCGGCGGCGGCAGCAGTTTCCCAGTAAGGCCGGCGAGGCTGAACGCTTTCCGGTGGCACAAGTGTGCGAGCCATGTTCGACTGTCCGCTGCACAGCCACACTTCGCCAACCAACACATTCTTTGCCTCCACCGTGTTGTCGCCTTTCATTATCAGGGACTTAGGGGCCGAATCAGGGCCATCCGCCTCAAGGTTCCGGAGTTTTACCATCCATTTACCGTCGGCGGCGGCTGTTGCCGTGACACTCTGGCCGCCAAACTCCACGGTCACATTCTCACCCGGGCGGGCAGTACCCCAGACAGGCACGGCCATACCACGCTGCAGAACCGCGTTGTCCGAGAAAAGCGCACAGGGTTTAACCTCGGCGTAAGATTTTGCGCACGAAGCGGCTGCGAGGATAACGCCTGCCATCAGCGCCGGGATCCGGGCAGGAAAACACCTGCCGGCCCCGGGCAGGAAACCGTTGAAAATAGAGTGAAGTTGCATGGATAGAATACTTTCCGCACCAGATCCCCAGACGGGGTGAATCATCATGATGGTCATTCTGAGGAACTGATTACGAAGCACATTATAGCCACCTACTGGCGCTGACCAGTCATACAGCGTTGACACAGAATACATCATTAGAGAAGAAGACAAGTTCTGGACTAATTTCTTACTTTCCATTACGTTGTGAAACCACAAGGACCTAAATGCAGGTTCCAAAGTTTTTTCTATCAAATTTGTCATCTGCTATTAGGAAAACTAAGTATAGGCCGGGAATGATGTCACTCTCCTGATGTTCCACATACATTCAGCTTGCAGTTAGAAAAAGATGTATTTTTCTCTCAAGTTTTCTAAAGCCAACGCCGACTACCCTGAGTAAGCGATTAGCAAGCCATCCACATACGACAAATCTATGGCCATTTTTGGAACCTTTAACGACATGCCTCTTCCCGACGTGCTCTCCCTGGTGGGGAGAAGCAGTGGAAGGTTCTTCATAACCGACCTGCCCACGTACGTGGATTATGAGCTGAACTTCTACGACGGCGCCCTGATTGCGCTCTATATTAACCAGAATCCTTTAGAGGATGTTGTCGATGTAAGTCACAGCATGGTGGAGTTGATGCGTACGCGTATCGGTCAGTTTCGTTATGAGCGTCGGCCGCCGCAGGATCTCGTGGAATACTTCCGGCTTCCGGTGGATCAGGTGTTGCTCTCCAGCCTGGTGGTGGCGGATGAGATTGATTCGCTCCGCCCCTTCCTCCCCAACGAGAAAACAGTGTTCGTGTGCACGGAGAACACCGAAAAGTGGATGGACGAGGATCTCCGCAATTTCTATGAAACCAGCTACCAGCTTCTGATCGAAGGTGCCAGCGGCGAAGTTATCGCCCGCGAAACAGGTCAGTACCTGGATCAGGTGTTATTCTGCCTCTACAAACTGCGCTCGGCAGGTTTAATCTGCCCTTGCCGCGCCAACAGCCGCAATATGAGTGCAGCGCCCGCAATGTCCGCACTGGCTCCTGTCGCAACCGCCTCTGTATCCCCCTCTGGTTCAACCGCGGTTCACCAAGAACCCGAAGCAGGCCTGGTTGTTGCCACCGCCTCAGTTTCTCCCGATGGTCCGAGCGCCGATCTGCGTAACGTAAAGATCCAGCGCCCTCCCCGCGGCTTCTTCTCTCGCATTATCTCCAAGTTGACGGCGACCCTTTCTGGCCACAACGCGTGATGGCTATAAACTGCGAAAATGAGGCTAATAAACAGGCTCATATGGCCGAAATGAGATAGTGTGCTAAGTCAAAAATGAGGCAACACGATGTTGGTTGGACTGATAGTTCAGAGGGGCAAAAGCATCAAAATACAAGGCGTTACAGAAAGTATGCTTTACAATATTCTGTCTTTGTGCCACAATTATTATCGAACTAATGTTCTTCTGTCACGCCTGTTAAGCAGGCTATCGTATCCTCTCGGCAGTTAATACATGACCATATAATTCATCTTTTCATTGAATTACCAGACAACCATGAATCCGCCGGTAAAGCTCGTTATTTCCGGGCCAGTGGGAGCCGGAAAGACTACCTTTATCCAAACATTGTCGGACTCTCCTGTAGTAAGTACCGATGAGGAAGCCTCCGAAGACATTGGTAAAACCATGACCACGGTCGCCATGGATTTTGGAACATTGACGGTGGAGGATTATCCCATTTATCTCTTCGGTACTCCCGGCCAGGAGCGTTTCGACTTTATGTGGGAGGTACTGTGCGAGGGCGCATACGGCCTCATTTTGCTGATTGCAGGCGATCGTCCGAAAGATTTTCCCCAGGCACGACGTATCCTGGAATTTATCACTACGCAAACCCCTATCCCTTTCATTATCGCTGTTACCCGGCAGGACATGCCCATGGTGTGGTCCCCGGAGGAAGTAAGTGAATATTTCGGCGTTGATCCCAATCTGGCCTGCGGTCTTGATGCCCGCGACCAGCAAAGCTCTTACGAAACACTTTTCCGCATGTTCGCTCTGATTAATGAGCAAGCGGCAAACTAACCAGCAGTTACAGAAGCAGACAACTGGCCAGTCCTGGGGTCACCCACTTTACCTCCTACAGGACGGCGTATTCCCCCTAAGTCAGCACTACCTCATTCCCCCATGGCAACAAATGATCAGCTGCAAGGCGTTATAGAAAATCTTCGTTCCGCGGTTCCGGAACTGCGCGGCGTTATTGTAGCAACGACAGACGGTCTGGCCATCGCACACTCTCTGACAAGCGGCGACGCAAACCGAATCGCGGCGATGGTAGCCACGGCTCTCGGTCTCGGTAAACGCATTTGCGACACGATTGGCGGCGGTGCTCTCAGCGAAACTTCGTTCAGCGGCGCTACAGGCCAGGTCTATGTGTATGCAGCAGGCACCAAAGGCGTGCTGGGCGTACTCGGCACCCCCGGCGCAAACGTAGGTCTGATTCACCTGGAAGCCCGTGATGCAGCTACTCGCATCCACCAGATTCTGGGCTAGTTGACAGTCTTCAGACTGGCACATGTAGTGGCCTGCTTTTCCTGAATAATGCCCATTAAGGGCGCCAGCGTAAGCTGGTTTTTCTCATTAGTCTTAATTACCGTTTTCACCATTTAGGAAGTTACCTATGAGCCTACGCAACGAACTTGGCGATTTTAGCAGTATTGTTTGTTTCAAAGCCGTAATTACCGGCGTAGAAGATACCCTGGGACCGGACGGCGCCGCTGTGGTATTTACTCGGGCCGGGCGCGTCCGTGGAGAAGACCTGGCCAAGAGCCTTGGTCTGGCGGGCAGCAAGGTTCCCGTTGAACAGCTTGCCGCTACTCTGGACAAGGCCCTTGGCAAAGATGGTACCCGCCTTTGCCGCGTTACCGGCGCCAAAGACACCGGCGATACCATTGAGATTGAAACCCAGGAAACGGTTTGCTCCGCCGGCGAAGCAATGGGATCTGAACGCACCTGTACTTTTACACTGGGCGCCATCTGGGGTGCGCTTGAAGCCGTATCGGGCAGTCGCTACGAAGCCAAGCACACCGAAAGCGTTCTCCGCGGCGGTACCAGCGACAAGTTTGTTTTCAAGAAAATCTAAGCAGACTTGTCTCCCGCAACGCTAAAACCAGAAATGGGAAGGAGCGTTGATAAGTCACCCGTTTAAGCCAAAGTAACCTGTCTTAGGAGTCTCCCGCCGCCGAATAGTCGGCCGGGGAACTGTGAGACAGGTTTTTGGCTTATGCACGACATTCAGATAGCCTCCTCAGGTGAAACCAGTTCGGATCAGCTTATGCTCCTTTTGCGCTTTCTATTGATTGGTTTGATTTACTCCTCTTGCTTTCTGCTGGGAGAAGGCGAAGCGCGATGCGCTGACGCCGAGCGCAGTCCCCTGCTGAAGCACGGCTCTGCCGTAGTTGTGTTTGGCGACAGCATTACGGCGCCAGGCTTGTATGCGCAGATGATGCAGGACGCTCTGGATCAGCACGCCGCAGCCCTCAACATCCGGGTGTTTTCGCGCGGGCAGGCCGGGGATACCGCTGAACGTGCTCTTTCCCGGGTGGCCTCCGAGCTGGTATCACTTAATCCTGCTGCACCGAGCAACCCGGCGGATCAGCAGGCAACTTCCCCCTACTGGGTGCTCGTCAATTTCGGCATCAATGATGTGGGTCGGTATGAAGTATCGGACTACCTGCGGCACTACGAGGCGCTGGTGGATGAAATCCAGAAGTCAGCAGGCGCAACAGTAGCCATAGTATCCCCGCTATACCCGGATCGCCCCACGGAAAACCCCAAACTTGCGGCCATGGTCCAGGGACTGAAGGAAATCGCCACCCGCCGCAAATTACTCTACATCCCCGTCTACGAAGCCCTGAAGGAACTACGCTCTCAACTGCCCGATCGGATATTTTACGCGCTGGACGGATCGCATCCCAACACTATGGGACATGCCGTCTTCGCCGGCACGATACTCACTTCTCTGGGATTCCCCGACTCCATTCGCCCCACTGCTGTCGACGTTCTCGAACGCGAAGCCTTCAAGCAGGAAGCCAGCGTAGCCAGATCGAAAAGCACTCTGGAAGTCGCACTGCCTTTTCCTCTCACGATCAACATACGGCCATGGAAAGCACCCTCGGCCCTGGCGATACCCGCCACTAAACCGCTGGTACTGGACGGAAATCTGAATGAATGGGACCTGACAGCCCCGCCTCTTGTCCTGAGCCGGCCGGAACAGCGAGTGCTGGGAGTCATTCGCTGGCGCAACGAGCATCCGAAGACCGAACTATGGGCAGCGTACGATTCCGAAGCGCTCTATTTTGCCGTTCGCGTGCGGGATAATGTGGTGAGACATATGTCCGGAACCACCGGCGTACAGAGAGACTGCATGGAAATCTTCCTGGATCAGAGGCCCCGCGCCTCGGATGCCGGTGACGCCGGCAAGGCAATCGCCCAGGCGGCAGACAGCACCTACCACTCTTATCTCAAGAATAAAACACCCGGCGTTACCCAATATATACTTCCCGCGCCTTCAGCCGAAGTCCCCTCCCCGACAGTAGCAGCAGGAACCGGCGATGCAACCATGCTTGCAGGAACACGCATGGCCGCCCGGTTGACATCCAACGGCTACGAGCTGGAGTTTGCCGTACCGAAAAGCAATTTCACCGGCACCAACGGCGAGATACGGCCGGGCACTGTGCTCGGGTTCGATTTCTCGATGAACGATCTGGATATATCTGATCGCTTTTCCACGGCGGTGCAGTTGCGGTGGTCTGGTTCGGCACGCACACCCTATTCGACCGACTCATGGGGAACGCTGAAGCTGGTGAATTCCCGATAGAGCAGGCCGGTCCTGATGAATCAGACCATTTGCCAGCGTTAATTGCCTAGGCTACGCTAACTGCTTTACGGTGAAACCAAATGGAGACTTGCAGGGAAAGCGGCAGACCATTCTGCTCTATCACAAAATCTACCGTTTTGACGATATTTTACACCGTTTCTCCCTCTGAATGTTCACTTTTCGGCTGTTTTCCATCTTATTTTCAACTTCAGCGCAATCGCACTTGATGCCCACGCAGAATGTAAGGTATCGGTATCGGTAATGATTCGCCGTTTTCGATATTTTTTGTTCACCCTGTTGAGCAGCGCCGCGATTTTGGGCGCTCGCGCGGCGGATGCTCCGGTCGTAAAGACGCCGGATGGCTGGGATTACTCGGCACGCACGCTTGCTGACGACGCACTGCTGGAATTTCGCAAGCAGGAAAAGATAGAAAAGGACCCCGCCAAGCTGCGGGAGATCCGTCTGGGTATCGGCATCGCCCTTCTGAACGCACAGCCGAAGACCGAGGATAACCTGGATGCGGCCGTAGATCTTTTCAAACAGGTCCAGGAAGTAAGCAAGGTGGACGATTTTGGCGTCGCCGCGCGCTATTATACAGCCCGCATCTCCGAACGCCACCGCTATACAACGGACCCTGCGACGACCGCGACCAATGAAGCTGCAGCGGCCAGGCTCTATACGGAACTTTTCGCGGATGCTCCTGACCACATTCTGGCACAGCTGGGCATGGTGAAATATGCGATGCTCACCATTTACAGCCTGTCCACTCCTTCAGCGGACCGGGCCAAAACTCTGGAGACGCTGGAGCAACTGATTCCCAAAATCACGATCCCTATTGTGGCGCGTGATTTCCGTAACGAGCTGGGCAACGCTTATCTGTACTCCAACATCTCCAAAGACAAGGCGCTCGAGCACTTTCTGGCGGTCGACAAGATCGGCATCCAGCGTTTTACAGCCCGTGCGGATCTGTTTCTCAAGATTGCCAATCTGTCCAAATCCCTGGGCAAGAAAGATATCGCGATCGCCTTCTTTACCCGTTTTGTGAAGGAGTACCCTCGCGACTCACGTAATTACTACGCCCGGCAGCTTCTGATCGAGTTGGGCGCTCCCGCGCCAGCCGAAGCTTCCTCACTGCCGGCTCCCGCGCCGGCATCGGCCCCAGCCCCAGCATCGGCCCCAGCCCCAGCATCGGCCCCAGCCCCAGCCCCGGCAGCGCCTTCGCAGCCTGCTGCTCCCGTGCCTGCTGCTCCTGCGCCCGCACCCGCTGCACCATCGCCGGCTCCTTCAACTGAGTCCGCTGCACCGACATCTTCCGCCCCTGCCCCTTCACCCGCCCCTGCCGCGTCCCCTTCCGCCCAGCCATGAAATCCGACGAGCTTTCCTTTTTTGACAAGCTGAACCGCTGGTATCAGGAGCGTGGCGAGACCGTGATGAACATGATAGGGTTCTCACTGCTTGGCATCTGCTTCGCCATTGCAACGTACCGCATCATCGTTCGCACCGGCGCGACGGCGGATCCGAATCTGATTACGATCCGCATGAGCCACTGGCAGCTGGAAGCCGGTGTTCGCGATGGTCTCGACCGTGTGGCGCGCGATTACGAGAAGATCTGCGCCGATCGTGGTCAGAAGGTGAAGGTCGAACAGATTCCCGTGCCGGAGCAGGTCTACGCCAACTGGTTTATCACCCAGCTTGTGGGCGGCACTGCGCCCGATCTTGTGGAAATCCGCGAAGGCGGCACGGACGAACGTCTTGCCCGCTATTTCCAGCCCTACAGCAACTACCTGCAGGAGCCCAACCCTTACAACAAGGGCACGGACCTGGAAGGCGTACCGTGGCGCAATACCTTTCTGGATGGCCTGACAAGCGCCTACAAGCCCGAGTTGCTGGATTACTACACGATCCCCTTCACGGTGCTGACCACGCGCGTGTTCTACAACAAGCCGATGTACAAGCAGATCGTAGGCGATCGCCCCACGCCAAACACCTACGAGGAGTTTATGCAGCTTTGCGAGGATGTGACAGCCTATGCAAAGAAGACCAATCAGCCCGGTCTTCTGCCCATGGCCGGATCCAAATACAACGGCCCGATGGTGATGAACCGCCTCTTCGGCAGTCAGACCCAGAAATTCACGCAGCGCAATAACCGCGGCCTGTACTGGACGAACGCCCCGGAGGAAAACATCATGGCATTCCTGCGCAAGGACTGGTCCATGGAGACTCCGGACATCATCTCTGGTCTGGATCTGATGCAGAGCATCATCAAGTACATGCAGCCGGGCTTTATCCAGTTGCAGCGCGATGATGCCACGCTCAACTTCGTTCAGAAGCACTCGCTGATGATCGCCTCCGGCGCCTGGGATCGCACGAGCATCGAGCAGGAATCGCCTTTTGAAGTTGGCGTATTCCGTATCCCCCTTCCCATGCCTTCTAATCCCACTTACGGCAAGTACGTCATGGGCCAGGTGGCGGAAGGCGGATCGACGGCGGTCGGCTTTGGACTGAACCGCGCTTCGCCCAACATGGATATGGCGGTCGATTTCTATCGCTACCTTACTTCCCGGAAGGGCAGCGAAGTATTCTCTGAGTACAGCGGCTGGCTGCCTTCGATCATTGGCGCCAAGATTCCCGCCAAGCTGGAGGCTTTCCGCCCGGATATGGATGGTTACCCTGGCGGTACCGAACTGCTGCAGGGCTCCGAATCCCGCCGCATCTGGGACAGCAGCTTCTATCTGCTGGCCAGAACCCCGGACACCACAGTGCCGTTCCGCAACGAGATTACGCCGCAGTTACGCGAAGCCTTTATTGCCGATATGGCTCTGACCGCCCGTGCCCGCACCCGCGCTATCACGCGCATGGATTCTCCTCTCGGCGCTTACTGGCTGCGCGTGGCGAAGGCAGGATTGAATACCAAGCCTGCAATCGCTACCACCGCCAATACACCTGTTTTGGCAGATCTGAAAGCAGTTGCAGTCGCCGAAATTTCTCCTGCAAGTACTACTCAAGTCCTCACGCTGGAGGAGATTGACAGGGGCGTCAGCAACATGGGAAGGCGCCCTAACAACATGAGTGACGATCCCAGATATCATTGGGAGATCGTAAGGGGATTTGACCAGGCACCAACTTCGGCGAACCAGCTTCCTGAGCGCCTGCGCTCCATAATCATTCCCGAAATAGAGTTTAAGCAGGCGACTATTCGTGAGGTTGCAAAAAAGCTCAATGATTTGACCAGGCAGTACGATCCGGAGGGCAAAGGCGTCGCTTTCGCCGTACGTCCTGAGGCAGAGCGTGAAAGCAGACCCGTCACCTTGAAGATGACCAACACGCCAGTGACTCAGATTCTGCGATATGCCACGCAACTGGCCGGCGTCAAATTCAGGGTGGAAGAGATTGGCGTCTTTATCGTTTCGGCAAGTGCGGATGATACTGTACTGCGTCGTCGCAGCTTTCATGTGACGCAGGAAACTATGGACGCTATGCTTCCCAAATCAGACAATTCCACTGCTGAACATGGCAAAGGTGGCAAGGGCAGCCCCGACTATTCATTTGATTCCATTAAAGCAGCTTTGACTGCAAAAGGTATTCAGTTCCCTTCTGGCGCGTCCGCAGCCTACTTTCCGGAGCACAAAATATTACAGGTTGTGAATTCCAGCGATCAACTGGACTTTATGGAAGCATTGTTCGAATCCCTCGGAAGTAATGCGACCTCTCTCAACGTCGCGGCCTCAGTTCCTGCCCCGCCGGAAGACGATCCCAATTATAAAAAGCTTGGCGAACTCATCGAGAGCCAGAATGCTCAGGAATCGCTCTGGTACCGCTATCGCCGCGAGATGGCTGACGTCAAGCCCTGACCATGTGCTGGTGCTCCGAAGCATCGCAAAATGCACAGCTTTCGCGGCTTCAGACACTTCCCATCCCTCCCACCTTCCCTCCCCCTCCGACCTCCAGCCTCTTCCCTTCCCTCTCCCGATGGCGCAACCTATCTCCAACCGCAAAGCCCTGCACGAGTGGCAGTTGTATCTCTTCGTCGTACCGTCGCTCATCCTCGTCCTGATCTTCGCCTACTACCCGGCGCTAAGTGCGATCTATCACAGCTTCTATGACTGGACAGGCGGCGACTTCAAGCAGTTCATCGGGATGGAAAACTTCCGGAATGCATTGAATGACAAGGTATTCTGGAACTCCTTCATCACGCTCGGCATCCTTGTGGCGGCCAACATCATCAAGATGATTCCCAGTATCTTCATGGCCGTGCTGATTCACCGGCTGACCAGCGACCGCTGGCAGTACTGGTATCGCGTACTGCTCGTCGTGCCGATGATCGTGCCAGGCCTTGTCACACTCTTCATCTGGAAGTTCTTCTTTGACCCCAGCCTTGGTCTTCTCAACGCAACACTGGATGCCTCCGGCGTCAAATCCATCCTGGTTTCCCTGGATGCCAACGTTCTGGGCTGGAACGTATTCCGCGAAGGCATCCCGATCGCCTGGCTCAGCGAGCCCATTCTTATCATTCCCTCGCTCATCATCTGGGGCTTTCCGTGGATCGGCGCAGTCGGCGTGCTGATCTACCTTGCCGGTCTTCAGAGTATTGGCACGGAAGTTTACGAAGCCGCAGACCTGGACGGTGCGTCCTCCTGGCAAAAATTCATCTATATCGAGTTCCCGCTCATCATGACTCAGGTGAGGCTAAGTCTCATTCTGATGATCATCGGTAGTCTGAAGGACTTCGGTCTGCAACTGCTGTTGCTTGGCGACAGCGGCGGTCCGGGTGGTCGAGGCATGGTGCCCGGTCTCTGGATGTATAACCGCGCCTTTACCGCGGGACAGTTTGGCTATGCGTGCGCGCTCGGCCTTATCCTGTTTTGCTTTATTCTCGCCCTCACCTTCATTAACAACAAATACGTACGCGTCGAAAAATGAGCAATCCTGCCGCCACAACGTCCGTCGGCAGAAAGCCGAGCGACCTCATCAGCCACATCATCATTTGCGCGATCTTCTGCATTGAGCTGCTGCCGTTCTACATGATGCTGCAGATCAGCGTGAAGGATAACACGTCCTTCATGTCGAACCCCTGGCTGCCCGCTTCGCCCGCCAATTGGCACTGGGAGAATTTCTCCCACGGTCTGGCGCTCATTGGGCCGTACATTGCCAATACCGTGTTTGTCGCCGTACTGGGTACCGTGGTCAGCCTCTTCCTGGCGATCATGGCCGCCTACTTTTTCGCCCGGTACCGCATGCCCGGCGGCGATATCATCTTCGGTATGTTCATGTTCCTGATGCTGATGCCCAGCGTCGCCAACATCGTGCCCCTGTTTACCCTGTTGAAAAACATGAGCCTGCTGAATACACTGTGGGCCATCATCACGGTCAGCATCGCGGGAGGTCAGGTCTTTGCCATCTTCGTGCTGAAGAACTTTATTGAGGAGATACCAAAAGATCTTTTTGAAGCAGCGGAAATCGACGGTGCATCGCACTTTCAGCAGATGCTGAACGTCGTGCTCCCCATGAGCGCCCCCATCATCGGCACCCTTGCCATCCTGATGTTCCTGGGCAAATGGAACGACTTCATGCTGCCCCTTATCGTGCTGCGCGACAAAGAGCTTTTCACCCTCGGCGTAGGCCTGATCTACCTGAACGGCGAATA